>CAZZWO010000008.1:0-33950 GCA_964657885.1 uncultured Acetobacteraceae bacterium
GGCGGCATCGGCTCGTCCGGCGGCTCGGGCGGGCAGGGGGCACCGACGCGCAGCGCGGGTGCGACCGGCGCCAACCCGCTGCTCGGCGGCCTCTCGAGCAGTGGCGGCGGCGATCAGAATGCCAACGCCATGCGGATCATCCCGAACCCCGAGAACAACGCGATCCTGGTCTATGCGACAGGCGAGGAGGAAGCGACCGTCGAGGCGATGCTGCACAAGATCGACATCCTGCCGTTGCAGGTGCGTATCGACGCAATCATTGCGGAAGTGACGCTGAACGACAACCTGCAATACGGCACCGAGTTCTATTTTAAGCACCACAGCATAACCGGCGAGCTCGGCCAGCTTGCCACGACGGTGTTCGGGGCGACCACCGGCGGCGCGGGTGCTGCGGCGAGCGGCGGCTTCACGTTCAATGCAGCCGGCAAGGATGGCGACGTGGTGCTGACCGCGTTGCAGGGCATCACTACGGTGAAAGTGCTGTCCTCGCCTCAGCTTCTGGTGCTCGACAATGAAACCGCGTCGCTGCAGGTGGGCAACCTGGTGCCGTATCTGAGCGCCACGACCACCGATCTGTCGGCGACCAACGCAATCACGAACTCGATCAACTTCCAGAAAACGGGTGTGATCACCCAGGTGACGCCCCGGGTGAACAGCGGCGGCCTGGTGACCCTGGACATCAGCCAGGAAGTCGCCGGCATCGCGAATGGCAGCGGCACCAATTCGAGCTCGACGGGATCATCGATCAACTCGCCGACCTTCACCGAGCGCGCGGTGCAGAGCCGCGTGGTGATCCAGGACGGCCAGACGGTGGGCCTGGCCGGGTTGATCACCGACCAGTACAACCAGGGCAACACCGGGATCCCGTTCCTGAAGGACGTTCCCATCCTGAACCTGATCACCGGCACCCAGACCAACGGCCGTCAGCGGACCGAATTGCTGGTGCTGCTGACCCCGCATGTTCTGCACGATTCGCGTGATGCGCGTTCGCTGACGGAAGATCTGCGCGAGCAGCTGCCCCGTGCGGCTTTCGTGCCATACGACCTGCAGACGCTGCCGCGCGGCGGCTCGGACGATCCCAACCAGGCCGTGCGCCGCCGGATCGGCATAGGACCGTGAGAGCCGCCGATCGGGGGCGGTGAAGCGCATTCGGTTCTTCCAAAAACCGGTGGGTTTCGGCTAGGCTGCGATCACCTGGACGAGAGCAGACCCCGATGAATGTCGCCCGCGTTGCACAACGGATCGTGCAGGCCATGATCCCGCCGGTGTTGTTCCTGTCGCTGGCCGGCTATTTCGGCTGGAACGCGATGCGCGGCGACCACGGCCTGCGCGCGTACGCCATGCGCCAGCACCAGCTGGTCACCGCAAAGGCGCAGCAGGACGAGGCGGAGGCCGAGCGTGACGCCTGGGAGGTCCGGGTGGCAGGCTTGCGTGCCAACCACATCGATCCCGACACGCTCGACGAGCGGTCGCGCGCCATGCTGAACCTGGCGGACCCGAACGACGTGGTGGTCCCATACGGACAGGCGAACAAGCTGTTCTGACCTTTCCGAAGCGGAACTAGCCATCCGCGAACGGTTTCCGCATGTCCGGGTCGGCGTTGCCGCCGCCCGGCCTGGGCTTGTTGTGCCCGCTTCCTGCGCTAAGGTCTGATACCTAGGTCCTATGCGGGAGACGAGAATGGCGGACTACGCCGCGCCTATCACCGACATGAGTGTCGAGGATTTGCAGAAAGCGTGGCACGACATGCTGCGCATCCGGCGTTTCGAGGAGAAGGCGGGCCAGCTTTACGGCATGGGCCTGATCGGCGGCTTCTGTCATCTTTACATCGGCCAGGAAGCCGTTGTCGTAGGGGTGCAGATGGCGCTTTCGCCCGGCGACCAGGTGATCACGTCGTACCGCGATCACGGCCATATGCTGGCGACCGGAATGGACCCGCGCGGCGTGATGGCGGAGCTGACGGGACGGGCCACCGGCTACTCCCACGGCAAAGGCGGGTCGATGCACATGTTCAGCCGCGAGAAGAACTTCTTCGGTGGGCACGGCATCGTCGGCGCGCAGGTCAGTATCGGTACGGGCCTGGCGTTCAGCAACTTGTATCGCGGCAATACCAACGTTGCGATCGCCTATATGGGCGAGGGCGCTTCCAACCAGGGCCAGGTCTTCGAGAGCTTCAACCTGGCGGCGTTGCAGAAACTGCCCTGCGTCTATGTGATCGAAAACAATCGCTACGGCATGGGCACCAGCGTCGAACGGGCATCCGCGTCACGCGACTTGTCGCAGAATGGTGCGCCGTGGGGCATTCCTGGCGTGCAGGTCGATGGCATGGATGTGGGCGCGGTGCGCGATGCGGCACGGATCGCCGTGGCACATTGCAGGGAAGGAAGCGGCCCTTATCTGCTGGAGATGAAGACCTACCGGTATCGTGGACATTCCATGTCCGACCCGGCCAAGTATCGCACCCGCGAAGAAGTGCAGGAGATGCGGGAACACCACGACCCGATCGCCTCCGCACGGGCACGCCTGTTACAGATGGGCGTGGATGAGGCCGCGTTGAAGAAGATCGAGGACGAGACCAAGGCGCTTATCCAGGACGCCGCGGATTTCGCACAATCCAGTCCGGAACCGGATCCTTCCGAACTATGGACCGACATCCTGTTGGGGGCTGCATGACCGAGGTGCTGATGCCGGCGCTGTCGCCGACCATGACGGAAGGCAAGCTTGCCCGCTGGCTCAAGAAGATCGGTGACGATGTGCGCGCCGGGGACGTGATCGCCGAGATCGAAACCGACAAGGCAACGATGGAGGTCGAAGCGGTTGACGAGGGCCGGCTGTTGCAGATCCTGGTCGATGAGGGCACCGATGGCGTGGCGGTGAACACGCCGATCGCGGTGCTCGACGGGCAGGGCGGCGCGGCGGCGCCCGCGTTGCCGAAAGTGGCGGCCGAGGGCGAAGGCGAACGCGAGATCGCTGACCAGGCAGCCCGCGCCCGTGCACCCGATGTGAAGGCGGATGTCGCGCCCGAGCGTTCGCCACCCGACAAGGATTGGGGTGCGACACGCCCAATGACAGTGCGCGAGGCATTGCGCGATGCCATGGCGGCCGAGATGCGGGCCGACCCGGACGTGTTCCTGATGGGGGAGGAAGTGGCCCAATATCAGGGCGCGTACAAGATCAGCCAGGGGTTGCTCGATGAATTCGGGCCGAAGCGCGTGGTGGACACGCCGATCACCGAACACGGATTTACCGGCATGGCGGTAGGTGCTGCGATGAACGGGCTGCGGCCGATTGTCGAGTTCATGACGTTCAACTTCGCGATGCAGGCGATCGACCAGATCATCAATTCGGCTGCAAAGACGCTGTACATGTCGGGCGGCCAGATGGGCTGCCCGATCGTGTTCCGAGGCCCGAACGGTGCCGCTTCCCGCGTGGCGGCGCAGCACAGCCAGGATTATGCAAGCTGGTATGCGCATTGTCCCGGGCTGAAGGTTGTAGCGCCATACTCATCGGCCGATGCCAAAGGTTTGCTGCGCGCGGCGATCCGCGATCCAAACCCCGTCATCGTGCTCGAGAACGAGATCTTGTACGGACAGACGTTCGACGCGCCGGTGGCGGACGACTTCGTGCTGCCGATCGGTTCCGCAAAGATCGAGCGTGCAGGCCGCCACGTCACGATCGTTGCATACTCCATCATGGTGGGCGTGGCGTTGAAAGCGGCCGAGGAACTGGCCGGACACGGCATCGAGGCCGAGGTGATCAACCTGCGCAGCCTGCGCCCACTCGACATCGGCACGGTGGTCGATAGCGTAAAGCGCACGAGCCGGCTGGTCACCGTCGAGGAAGGTTGGCCCTATGCCGGCATCGGTTCGGAAGTGGCCATGCAGGTGATCGAGCATGCGTTCGACTGGCTGGACGCTCCACCGGTGCGCGTGGCAGGCCTGGATGTGCCGCTACCATACGCAGCCAACCTTGAAAAACTGGCGCTGCCGCAGCCCTCCTGGGTTGTCGATGCCGTGCGCAAGATCGTTTGAGGAGCGGCGCACATATGCCCACGAATATTCTGATGCCGGCGCTGTCGCCCACGATGACCGAAGGCACGCTCGCCCGCTGGCTCAAGAAGGAAGGCGACACCATCCGCGCCGGCGATGTGATTGCCGAGATCGAAACCGACAAGGCAACGATGGAGGTCGAAGCGGTCGATGAAGGTGTGCTCGGAAAGATCCTGATCGCGGACGGCACCGAGGGCGTGAAGGTGAACGACCCGATTGCGGTTCTGGAAGATGGCAGTTCGTCACCCGGTGCAACGCCGCCAGCCGCGGAGAAGCCTGCGCCGAAACAGGACGCCGGCGAAGTCGCGGCGCCGGTGCAAACGCAGGCGTCGCCGATGCCGACAGCAACGCCTGCGGCACATGCCTCTGCAGCGAACGGTGTGGATCACGGGAACGGGCAGGCGGGCCGCATCTTTGTCTCGCCCCTGGCGCGGCGGATGGCGCAGCAGGCGGGGCTCGATCTAGCCGGACTGAAGGGCACCGGCCCGAATGGCCGCATCGTGCGCGCCGATGTCGAGGCGGCGCATGGCCAAAACGTAACCCCGAAAGCTAACCCAGCCGAAAGACCGGTGACTGCACCGACATCTGCGCCACAAGCCCGGACAGCGGCACCGCCTGCCGCTCCAAAACCTTCGGCGCCCATTGCTGCGGCGGGGCAGCTCGTTGCGATGAGCAACATCAAGCGGGTGACCGCGCGCCGGTTGAGCGAAGCCAAGCAGACGATCCCGCACTTCTATGTCAGCATCGACATGGAACTGGATGCGCTGCTGAAGCTGCGCGGCGAGCTGAATGCGCGCTCGCCGAAAGACGGGTCGGGTGCCTTCAAACTTTCTGTCAACGACTTGCTGATCAAGGCATGTGCGGTCACCCTGCGGCGTGTTCCCAAGGTGAATGCGAGTTTCACCGAGGACGGCATCTTTCTCTACGACGACGTGGACATTTCGGTAGCCGTATCGATCCCCGACGGTCTGATCACCCCTATTATCCGCCGTGCAGATCAGAAAGGCCTCTCCGCCATCAGCAACGAAGCAAAAGGACTGTTCGAGCGGGCGAAGACCGGCAAGCTGAAGCCCGACGAGTTCCAGGGTGGAAGCTTCTCCATATCGAACATGGGCATGTATGGCGTTCGCGACTTCGCGGCGATCATCAATCCTCCGCAGGCGGCCATTCTCGCGGTGGCGGCCGGTGAGCAGCGGCCCGTTGTGCGCGACGGACAACTGGCGGTCGCGACCGTCATGACATGCACGCTCTCGGTCGATCATCGGGTGATCGATGGTGCGCTGGCGGCGGAGTTCGTCTCCACCTTGAAGACCATCGTTCAGGATCCGCTTGGACTTCTTCTTTGACCGGCGAACCGGCGCCGCCGGCATTCACATTGCGGGAGGCAAGACCAGGCGACGCACCGGATATCGCACGCCTGGTCCATGATCTCGCGGTGTTCGAGAAACTGGCCGATGAGGCCGTTGCGACAGCAGCCGATTTCAGCGAACACCTGTTCGGCACCTCGCCGGCGGCGTATGCGACGATTGCCGAACGCGATGGCCGTGTCGTGGGCATCGCCGTTTGGTTCTTCAACTTCAACACCTTTACATGCCGGCGCGGCCTGTACCTCGAAGATCTTTTTGTCGAACCGGAGCATCGCGGCCTTGGCATAGGCCGGGCATTCTTTCGCTACCTGGCACAGCGCGCGCAAGAAGGCGGGTGCAGCCGGATGGAGTGGTCGGTGCTCGACTGGAACGAGAACGCGATACGCTTCTACCGCGCACTGGGCGCCGAAGGTATGGACGAATGGACGGTGCAACGCCTGTCCGCCGACAACATCGCCAGGCTGGCTCAAGGAGTTTGAACGATGGCCGAACAGGATTTCGATCTCGTCGTTGTAGGCGGCGGACCTGGCGGCTATGTCGCGGCCATACGTGCAGCCCAGCTGGGCATGAAGGCAGCAGTGGTAGAACGCGAACACCTTGGGGGAATCTGCCTCAACTGGGGTTGCATTCCGACGAAGGCTCTGTTGCGCAGCTCCGAGATCAATCACCTGCTCGGTAATCTGAACGAGTTCGGGTTTGCAGCCGACAACATAAGGTTCGATCTCGACAAGGTGGTGAAGCGATCGCGTGCGGTTGCCAAACAATTGGCTTCAGGTGTGGGACATCTGCTGAAAAAGAACAAGGTCGCAGTTCTCGATGGGCAGGGCCGTCTTGCTGGTCCACATACCTTGAGCGTGACAAAAGACGAGAAGCCCGTTGCGACGCTCCGCGCACCGCACATTATCCTGGCGACGGGTGCGAGGGCGCGTCAGCTTCCGGGGCTCGAAAGCGACGGCCGGCTCATCTGGTCCTACAAGGACGCGATGGTTCCGTCGAAGATGCCGAAGAAGCTGCTCGTCATCGGCTCCGGTGCAATCGGGATAGAGTTCGCCAGCTTCTTTCGCAACATGGGTGCCGAGGTAACTGTTGTCGAAGTGCTCGATCGTATCCTGCCGGTCGAGGACGCCGAGATCAGCGCATTCGCACAGAAAGCATTTGAGAAGCAGGGCATGAAGTTCCTGCTCGGCGCCAAGGTCGTGCGCGCCAGCAAGGATGCGGACAGCCTGACCCTCACTATCGAAACGAACAGCGGTACGCAGGACGTCACCGTGGACCGCGTCATATCCGCCGCAGGTATTGTCGGCAATGTCGAGGATCTTGGCCTGGAGGGAACGAAGGTCGTCGTCGAGCGGACCCATGTTCTGATCGACGAGTTCTGCCGGACCGGCGAGCCTGGCGTGTACGCGATCGGCGATCTTGCAGGCGCCCCCTGGCTCGCTCACAAGGCGAGCCACGAAGGTGTCGTGTGCGTCGAGAAGATCGCGGGAGTGCCCGACGTGCATCCGATCGATTGGAGCAACATTCCTGGCTGCACCTATTGCCGGCCGCAGATCGCCTCGGTGGGTGTGACAGAGGCGCGCGCCAAGGAACTGGGCCACGAGATACGCGTGGGCCGGTTCCCGTTCATCGGCAACGGCAAGGCCATCGCGATGGGTGAGCCGGAAGGCATGGTGAAGGTGGTGTTCGACGCGAAGGACGGCGCATTGCTGGGCGCACACATGATCGGCGCCGAGGTCACGGAAATGATCCAGGGGTATGCCATCGCCCGCACGTTGGAAACGACGGAAGTGGAGCTGATGCACACGGTGTTCCCGCATCCCACGGTCAGCGAAACCATGCATGAGGCTGTGCTGGATGCTTACGGAAGGGCGATCCACTTCTGACGGCCGGAACGCCCGGCGGCCGAGTGGTAGTCCGTTAACCGGTTGGCAGGCTACCGATCGTATGATGATCGGACGCGGCGTCCCTGGCGGCTGAAAGGACCGTCTGCGGGTTGGCGCCTGCCTGCCGAAGCGATTGGATGCTTACCGCGTGGTCCCGCTTGGCGAGACGGCGGCCGGCTGCATCGAGCACCAAAGGGTGGTGCGCGTAATGCGGCACAGGCCAGCCCATCAGGTGCTGGAGCAGCCGATGGAGGTGAGTAGCCGGCCTAAGGTCGGCGCCACGGGTGACCAGCGTTACACCCTGGTGCGCATCGTCGTGGCAGGCGCAGAGGTGATAGCTTGCCGGCACGCCGCGCCGGGCAAGGACGACGTCGCCGAACATCTGCGGGCGGGCAACGACCTCTCCATCGTCTTCGTCGATGAAGGTAAGTCGCGGGACACCGGCAAGAGCTCGCTCCATGTCCAACCGCCAGGCATGCGGCGCACCCGCGGCAAACCGCCGGGCGCGCTCGTCGACAGTCAGCCTGCGGCAGGTGCCTGGATACACCGGATCGGTGTCGGGGCCGTGAGGAGCCGCAGCGGATGCGCGGATCTCGGCCCGGCTGCAGAAGCAGGGATACAGCAGCTCGCGTGAGGCAAGCCCATCCAGGCACGCGCGGTACAAAGGCAGCCGGGTGGACTGGGAGAGAACGTCGCCATCCCAGTTCAATCCAAGCCATTGCAGGTCGGCTAGAATGGACGCTGTGAACTCCGGCCGGCAACGCTCCGCATCGATATCCTCTAGGCGGACCAGGAACCGGCCGTCGCTGGCTCGAGCCCGTGTCCGCGCGACCGAGGCAGCGAAAGCGTGCCCGAGGTGGAGATGCCCGGTCGGGCTCGGCGCGAACCGGCTGACGGCTGGCGGCTGCATGCTCGGAATTTCAGCTAGAGCTCACCGGCCATATGCCAGCCAGCCTGGGCGGCGGCACCCGGACCATGGCGGCCGGCGTGACAAACCTATGAAGCACCTGCGCTCTCCTTGCGGCAACCCGCCCCCTTTGCCATAACCCACGCGTTCTTGGCGGCGCATCTTACCTGCGACTCGTCCCCAGGCGAGGCTACGGCGCGGAGCACCTCCTGAGGTAAGGAGCGCATTTTGCCGGACGGCGGCCTGCACTATCCAGCCCTTGTGTTGAACGCGGACTTCCGTCCGCTCTCATATTTCCCGCTCTCGGTGTGGTCGTGGCAGGACTCCATCAAGGCCGTGTTCCTCGATCGCGTGAGTGTGCTGTCCGAATATGATTTCGAGGTTCACTCGCCCAGCCAGGCAATCCGGCTGCCAAGCGTGATTGCGTTGAAGGACTACATCCCGAGTGCCCGCAAGCCGGCATTCACCCGCTTCAACGTCTTCCTGCGCGATGCCTTCAGTTGCCAGTATTGCGGCGAACGCTTCCCCACTCACGACCTGACGTTCGACCACGTGATCCCGCGCAGCCGCGGGGGCCGCACAACGTGGGAGAACGTGGTAACCGCCTGCGCCTGCTGCAATCTTCGCAAGGGCAGCAAGCTTCCCCGCGAATGCCACATGCACCCGCGGCTAAGGCCATGTCAGCCGTCGACCTGGGAACTGCAGGATAACGGCCGCGCGTTTCCCCCCAACTACCTCCATTCCAGCTGGCGTGATTACCTGTACTGGGATGCGGAACTCGAGAGCTAACATCCGATTTTAACCTAGGCTACAAACCTTAAGAAACAACCAACATTGCAACGTTCCCCTCGCGGCAGAGGTCGGTGAGCGAGCATTCCTCCAATACGGTGGCTACGGCATCTCTCGCCCGCCTCATGAGGTGCCGCAGCCGGCAATCCTCGACGGCTACGCAGTCATCGCATGCGCGAAACGCCGTCGCACTGGCACAGGGGGTCATGGCGAGAGGGCCATCGATGGCGCGGATCACGTCGGCCGCCGTCACCATTTCTGGTTTGCCGACAAGGCGGTGTCCCCCGGCCGGTCCGCGCCGGCTTTCAACCAGGCCCTGGTCACGCAGCTGGGTCAGTATGGCCTCGAGGAACTTGCGTGGGACATCGGCTGCTTCGGCAAGACCGGCGGCGCTGCTCCAGCCATTGGCTGTCTTGCGCTCGGCCATCACCATGCAGGCGCGAAGAGCATATTTGGCACGGCTGGTCAGCAACTGACGGTTCCTGCTGGTGTTTCCAATCCGCCTTTGAACAGCGTTATTTGGTATGGCGGTCCGGTCCTGGTATGCCGGAATTCACTCCATAACCCAGTCCGCCACGATGCGCCATCGTCCCAAAAACCCGCGAGGAGACGGTTTCATATCAATACACTATGACTCTGCGGTCGAGGGTGCTAGACCAGGCGCGACCGTAGTTGGCTTGCAGGGCTGCCCTGAGTCGTCGACGGCAGCCGGAGCAAAGCCGCATGAGCGTTCCCTCGTCGAACCGGGTGAGATCAGGCGTCCGCGCGAGCAAGCCGGCCGCCGTTTCATCAGCGTGCGATGAGGGGGTGATGGCGCTCCCCCTGTTTCCCGAACAGATCGACGCAGCACCTCAAGTCGGTAAGCGGCCTATTGCGGTAATCGGTGCCGGCTTTTCGGGCACTATCGCCGCCTTGCAACTGCTGCGTCGGCTGCCGGCCGACCAACCGGTATTGCTCTGTGAACGGTCGCCCGATTTTGCACGCGGGGTCGCTTACTCGACCGGCGATAACGACCATCTGCTTAACGTCCGCGCAGCCAACATGAGCGCCCTCAGCGACGAGCCGCTGCATTTTCAGGAATGGCTCGCGCGCCGCACCGGTAATGGCCAGGTTCCGGAAGGCCTGCACGACACCGAGGCGGGCTTGTTCGCCTCCCGTGGTTTGTACGGCGAATATCTCCGCTCGATCCTTGACTACGCCATGCGCGAGACGGCCGGGCACGCGCAGCTGCGGCTGTTACCGGACGACGTTCTCGACATCGTCTCCACTGACCAAGGTGGTTACGAACTGATTTGCGCCGGCGGTCAAAGGCTTCCGGTGTCGGGTGTGGTGCTGGCAGTCGGCAACCTGCCGCCGGAGGAGGGCGATGAGCCTCGCATCTGCCGCAATGCGTGGAGCGAGAAGGCCTGGCGCAAGTTGGACCCCGACCTGCCGGTGCTGATCGTAGGCACCGGCTTGACCATGGTCGATTTCGCCATTGCCTTGCGCCGGCGTGGCTTTAACGGCGGCATCGTCGCGCTCTCGCGGGGTGGGTTGCTGCCCACCCGCCACGCCGCCGCCACCGGCACGTGGGCAACGCCGCATTTCACGATGGCTGAGGAGAAGTCGCTGCCGCTTCTTATGGCGCGGCTGCGCGACGAGGTGTTTGCCGCGGCCGAAGCAGGCGTGGACTGGCGCGCGGTCATCGACAGCATGCGGCCCGTGACAGCGAGCATATGGGGCAGGTTGCCCTTGCCGGAGCGTCAACGTTTTCTGCGACACGCCCGCCGGGTCTGGGATGTGCACCGTCATCGTATGGCCCCCCCGCATGCCGAGATGATCGACCTGATGATCAGTGAGGGCACGTTGAAGGTTGCCGCTGGCCGGATCAAAAGTATGGAGAGCGGGCCGAAATCGGTACGGGTGCGCTACACGCCAAAGTCGCGTGGCGGCCAGTTTGGCGGAAACGGTCCCGATGAGGTCGTGCTTGACGTGCAGCGCGTGATCATGGCCTCGGGCATTGAACACATCTCGCGCACCAGGGATCCACTGATGCAACGTCTGCTCGATAGGGGGCTGGTGAGGGTCGATCACCAGGGCCTCGGCATCGACGTCACGGACGGCTTGAATGTGGTACGAGGCGACGACTCGATCGCTGAGCGCATATGGGCGCTCGGCCCCATCGTGCGTGGGGTGTTTTGGGAGTGTGTCGCCGTTCCAGACATACGCGTCCAGGCGGCTCATGTCGCCGTAAGCGTCGTCGCCCGGCTTCGGGAGGATGCGCCCCGCTGGAGTTTTATCATCTAGCTCCCTACGCAAAACCTTCATCGGCCATTTCCGCTACGAACGCCTAGCGGCGATCGCGTTTGCTGCGAACTGCGTATCGACCGCCCGATGATGCCCCTAGAGTCTTAAGTACGGCTTAAGGGTGCGTGGCATCCTTCATGCTCGCCAGTTACACGCTTCATTAACTCGGCCAGCGTAACATACGGCCATGGCAGACCATGGCACAACCGACTTAGCGGAGGGCAAGCCCCCGAAGAAAAAGGGCAAGTTGCTGCTCATTGCAGTGCCTGTGCTGCTGATTGCCATCGGTGCCGGCGGCTGGTTCAGCGGCCTCATACCATCGATGCTCGGCAGCAAACCAAGCCCGGGTAAGTCGAGCGGGAAGCAGGAAACGTCGGCTGTAGCACCACCAATATACATTGATATCCCGGAAATCGTCAGCAACCTGAACGTTCCCGGTAAACGCCCGAGCTACATGAAAATGCATGCGAAGTTGGAAGTCTCCGGCCATTCGGACGAAGGCCCCGTCGCCGCCGCGATGCCGCGCATCCAGGACCTGTTCCAAACCTACTTGCGTGATATGCGGCCGGAGGAGTTGCGGGGCTCGGAGGGTAGCTACCGGTTGCGTGAGGAATTGATCAGCCGGGCCACCATCGCGGCTTACCCGGCTCACGTGACCGACGTCCTGTTTATCGAATTGATCATCGAGTGAGTGTCGAGGAGGACGAACTCGCCGCGGCTTGGGGAACCGAGCTAGAAGGAGAGGTCGAGAAATCCATCAACGTCGAACCCGCGCGAGTGTTGAACCAGGCAGAAATCGACAGCCTTCTGGGATTCGATGAAGGCCCGGGAGGCGGCGAAGCCGTGAGTGGCATGCAGCGGATCATCAGCTCTGGTCTGGTATCCTACGAGCGCCTGCCGATGCTGGAGATCGTGTTCGACCGGCTAGTCCGAATCATGTCGACGTCGTTACGAAACTTCACCAGTGATAATGTCGAAGTGTCGATCGACAACATAATCTCTTTGCGCTTTGGAGATTATCTGAACTCTATTCCGCTGCCAGCTATGCTGGCGGTTTTCAAAGCTGAAGAATGGGATAATTACGGCTTGATGGTCATTGACAGTGCAATGATCTACTCGATCGTAGACGTCTTGCTGGGCGGTCGGCGCGGTACTGCCGCCATGCGTATCGAGGGACGACCATACACGACAATCGAACGAAATCTTGTCGAACGCCTTATTCATGTCGTTCTCGCCGACCTTTCGGCAAGTTTCGACCCACTCTGCCCGGTCACATTCCGATTTGAACGCCTGGAGGTCAATCCACGTTTCGCCGCGATCTCTCGCTTGTCGAACGCAGCCGTGCTGGGACGCCTCAGAGTAGATATGGAAGATCGGGGCGGCCGAATGGAGTTGCTGCTGCCCTATGCGACTCTGGAGCCGGTTCGTGAACTGCTGTTGCAGCAGTATATGGGAGAAAAGTTCGGCCGGGATTCGATTTGGGAAACGCATCTGGCGGAGGAGTTGTGGAGCACGCACATAGCGCTGGAAATCGTCCTTGACGAACAGACGATGCGTCTAGTGGACGTCGTCGACCTGAAGCCAGGCGACCAGATCTTGCTCAATACGTCGGTGGGTGCGCCCGTCGAGGTCCGTTGCGGGACCGTCAGGTTGTTTCAGGCTCAGGTTGGACGCCGCAAGAACCACGTTGCTGTACGTATCGAAGGCCCGCTCGAACGCGCGCCGCTGTCGGGGCCTGAAACATGATATCCCGCAATCGACGTTTCGCTTTGCCTGCTCGGTGGCCCGGCTTTGCCCGGGTCATCTTTCGCTAACTTTAGGAGCGCAGAATGGGCAACGCGCAATGGGTGCTGGAGCTTGCGTTGCTGCTGTTGTTGGCGGCGACCCTGTTTCATGCCCATCGACTGGAGCGTGCGCTGGGCATTTTGAAGCGTGATCGGGCTGTGCTGGAGGAACTTGTAGTGGGCTTCAATGACAGTACACGGCAAGCCGAAAGCGGCGTAGAGAAGCTGCGCGATGCCGCGGACGGTGCGGGGAGACAAATCGGCCGGCAGATCGAGTCCGCGCAATTGCTGCGGGACGACCTGACCTTCTTGACAACAAAGAGCGACCGTCTTGCAGAACGTCTGGAGGCAGCAGTGCGATCGGCCCGAATGTTTGCCGACAGGGAGGCTTTTGCCTCGTGTCATCTCTCGGGTCACCCATCTCCGGCCGACGTGCTCCAGTCAGCTTCCACGTTGACCCTCCCCACGCGACCACCACAGGTCAGCGAACCGCTAGCCAGCACAACAACTCGCGGCCTGGCTTCAAGTGACGACAGGGGAGCAGATGTAGGCCAGACGAGGCCACGCCTACGTAGCCAGGCGGAACGCGACTTGCTTCGCGTGTTGCGGACCGCCCGTTAAAGTGAAAGCCCCAACTTCCCCATGGCCGAGCGGGCAGGTCCCACGCCGAGCGCCAGAACAGCGCAGGCTGATTCGGCCTCGACTATTGCCCGCCACGATCTTCGTCATGTGTGCGCTGTTCGGGCTGAAGACTACCATTCTCGTACAGGCGATCGCTGGTGAGGCCAGTGCTGGTCCATCAGAACTGTCGAAGACAACCGCCGGCGTGATGGATAAGGAGATCTCTTCGGGCAAGAGCACATCTGATGCGAAGGCACCCGCCGTAAGTAAACCGGCGTCTGACCAGATTTCGTCCTTGCATGACGTCAAGGCGTCTCAACCGGTAGGAGACGCAGAACTGGCGATTCTTCAAGACCTGCGCCATCGGCGGGAGATGTTGGATGCGCGCGCTCGGGAGTTGGATCAGCGTGAGGCGAACCTTGGGGCTGCTGATCATCGCCTGAGTGACCGAGTTGACCAACTCTCGACACTCCAGACCCGGCTAGAGGGGTTGGAAGCTGACCGTCAGCTTCGCAAGTCGGAAAACTGGATGGGTCTGGTTAAAGTCTATGAGGCAATGAAGCCGCGGGATGCTGCGGCGATATTCGATGTGTTGGAGATGCAAGTCCTGCTGCAGGTGGTCGACCGCATGCAGGAGCGTCGTTTGGCTCCTGTGCTGGCAGCGATGCAGCCCGACCGCGCCCGCCTTGCGACACAACTGCTGGCCGAAATGCGAACACGCGCAGTGACATTGAGCTCACCTCTAGCATCGCCCGCAAATTCAAAACACTAAGGTAAAGAGTATGGCAATCGACAAGTCTATGAATGTTCTCATCGTTGACGACTACAAGACGATGCTCCGTATCATCCGGAACCTCCTTAAGCAAATCGACTTCAACAACGTTGAAGAGGCGTCGGACGGAGCGGAAGCACTCGGAAAACTTCGTGGTGGTAACTTCGGGCTGGTGATAAGTGACTGGAACATGCAACCGATGACTGGGTTGGAGCTGCTCCATGAGGTGAGGCAGGACAATCGGTTGAAAGCTTTGCCGTTCATCATGATCACTGCTGAAAGTAAGACGGAAAACGTTGTGGCCGCCAAGCAGGCCGGTGTCTCGAACTACATTGTCGAACCATTCAATGCCGAGACCTTGCGGGACAAGATCGAAAAGGTCCTGGGAAATGTTTGAAACGTCAGCCATAAAGAACCGGCTTGACCTCATCCGTAGCCGTTACCCGGATAACGACCCGGATATGGTGGCTGGTATTGTCAGGGCTGTTTTGACAACCATGCATGGTGATCTCAGCGGCAACGAGGCGGCGTTGTTGACCGAAATCGAGGAGCTGGCTCGTACGGTCGCGAGTGCGCGCGCGGAAATTGCCGCGCTCGGGGCGGATGACATCACGGCCAGTCACATCCCCTCAGCCACGGACGAACTCGACGCCATCGTTGCGCATACGGCAACAGCGACGAACAGCATACTCGAATGTTGCGAGCAGCTAGACGCTCTTTCCACTCGCCTGACCGGCATAGAAAGCCAGGTTGTACAGGATGTACTGACCCGCATCTATGAAGCATGCAGCTTTCAGGACATCACCGGTCAGAGGATAACGAAAATCGTCGCAACCCTGCAGGCTATTGAGGCTAAAGTCACTCACCTGCTAGATACTTTCGCTCCGAATAATGCTCTGGACAGCAGTATAAAAGGCGAAAAAGCAAGGCCAAGTGCAAGTGCTTCAGCTTTGCTGAATGGGCCTCAGCTTCCCATGGCTGCAATGGATCAATCCGATATCGATGCGCTTCTCGCCAGCTTCGATTGAGAAAGGGTTCAGGCATGTCGGAGTCCTGGGCTCGGCGCAGACAACGGTCTTTCTGCAACCTGACGGCCGCATGCTTGGTGCTTGTCTTGGGATGGACTGTAGCAAAAGCCGATCCTTTGCCGCCGGCCAGCTTGGGCACTTCTATGGCCAAGCATGGTTCGAATACATCTCTGGCCGGTCCTCCCCGGTTCGCAATCCACGACGGTTTCGATCGGCTTGTCGTCATGTTGCCTGCCGAGGCGATCGTCGAGTCACATCGCGAGGGAGATGTTTTAGTTCTGCATCTCGATGGCTTTGGCCAGGCTTCTGTGTCGAAGGTGGCGGGGCGTCGCATGCGAGGTGTCATCGGAGGACCTGACGAGCTTAGATTCATTCTCACAGCCGGAAGTCGCCCCAGGATCTGGCGCACCAGCAACAGGCTGGTTTTGGACGTGCTTGATGCATTGCCGCCTGACACGTTGACTTCGAGAAATGTTTCGTCGCCTTCACTGGCGGCGCGGGCGAGCAGCCCTGGGCCGTCAATTGGCTCCGTGGGATCTCGCGTATTGGCGCGTCCGGTCGTGCCAGTGACAGAACCAAATGCTGATCTCGTGAAAATTGGCGGTGTGGCGTGGCCTGTCCGATTGGACAGGAAGGTGGGCGGCCTTGAGAAATCCTTGCCTTCGCCCAAGGAGGTGGCCGTCCCACAAAAGTCGGTTGGTCAAACCGCTACGCCTCAGGATACCGCTGCTTCGACGAGGATTGATGCCGCCGTCAATAGGGTGCCGATCGATGTAGCTTCAACCTCCAATGTCTCATCGTTAGGGACACAACCGCCTTCTACAACCAATGCTGCCGTCATGCTGCTGCCGGAAGATCCCGGTATGCCTGGGCCGGCTATTTTCCTACCATTGCCACCGGAGTTCGGTTCGGCCTCCTACGTTCGCGGCAACGAAGCGCATGTGGTCATTGATGTGCCACGGTCTTGGGACCTGAGCGCTCTGAAAGACAATCCTGTTTTCGGCAATGTGACCGAGCAGTTGTTGGCGGACGGTATGCAGATGCGGTTTCGTCTTGCTGTTGGCATGCAACTTAAGCTCGCACGCCGGCCCAACGGTTTAGTTATAACAATAGTGTCGGCCAATTCTTTATTGCCGCCTTTGAAGCCTATCATCGGCCGCAAGCAGGCGACACACATTGATTTTGGGGCCGATCATCCGGGTCGAGTTGTCGTGCTGGATGACGAGACTACGGGCGGTCGCCTTCTTATCGGGACTCAACGGTCGAGTGGACAGCACGTAGGTAGCTCTCACGTGGGTGCCGAATTTTCGTTGCTGCCTACTTGGCAGGGTCTGGTGGTCGAACCGGCTTCCGACCGTTTGCTTTTGAACACAACGGATCGCGGGTTCGAGCTGTCAGAGACCGCAGGGACAGCCTTTCCACTCGCCTGGCCCGATCAGGGGAGCGGCTCCGGGCCGGACGGCCGCGCCATGACGCGGGTTTTCGATCTTCCGAATTTGCCGACCGATCGGCTTGCGCGTCGCCTCGGCCAGGCATTGAGGGATGCCGCACTGGCGCCAAAGCAAAATCGCTTTCAGCCTAGGTTGCGGGTTGCGCAAGCCATGCTGACACAAGGCATGGATCTGGAGGCGGCCGCAGTTTTGCGGACCGCGCTGTCCGACGATCCGGCGCGCCGCGACGACGACAAAGCAGCGGGTCTCGCCGCAATAGCCGTATGGCTTTCGGCGAGGGCTGGGGGCGCACCGTCCGCCGTTTCGGCCTTCGATCCGGCTCGGCTCGGCAACAGTGACGAAGCTAGGCTTTGGCGCGCGCTGCTCAGTTCAAAGCTCGGGGATGACCCGATCGCAGCGGACCTCGCTGCCGTTTGGCCTCTGCTGCTCGATTACCCTTCGGGCTTACGCAAGTTGATGCTGGCTCCTGTCGCGGCGTCCTTGGCAAAGGGTAAGCAGGATGTGGCGCTTGACAGCTTTCTGGCCGCGTTCCCAGAAGTCTCCTTGGACTTCTCTCGCGCGCAACGGCTTTGCGCTCAGGCCAAGTTAGATGACTGTTTGGCTCTCCTCGCCCGGATCGCCGCCCGTCCGGACCGGCTTGAGAGGGCAGAGGCGCTCGACCAGTCGGTCCAGGTTCGCCTGAAAGCCGGTCGCCTCACTCCGATTGCAGCGGCAGAGGAGCTTGGGCGCCAATTGTATGCGTGGCGGGGCGGCGATCGGGAATTGCGCCAGCGTCAGCAGATTGCCGCTTTGCAAACTGCTGCAGGGGCATGGCGTGACGCGATAGGCACGCTACGGGCAACGGAACTGAATTTTCCCCAAGCGCACGACCAGATACATCACGCCGAGGTCGCGACCTTGGCCGACCTGCTACACGGAGACCATGCGGCAAAGCTCGATGCGCTCCAACTGGTTACCCTGGCCGACGAAACCGCCGATCTCCTGACTGAGGTGGACGGTGCAGGGGGCTTGGCCCCTGTGCTAGCGGCGAAGTTGCTGGCTCTCGAGCTGCCGGACCGGGCCGAGCCAATCATCAAGCGCTTATTCGAGAATGCCTCCCAGCCGGCAGACAAGGCCGACATCGGCCTGCACCTGGCTGAGTTAGCGGTCGACAGGAACGACCCAGCTGCAGCTCTGGCAGTCCTTGATGCATCGCCAGACGGAGATTTGGGGCTTCAACTTGTCTCTGCTCGCACGTTGCTTAGGGCCAAGGCGCTGGCCGCATCCGGACGCCAAACCGAAGCAGAGCGGGTTTTATCCGGTCAGACAGGTCCCACGGCACGCGAAACTCTCGCTGATCTGTTGGAAAAACAACGTGATTGGCCGGGTGCCGCCGCCGCCCTGGAGCTTCTTCGTCAAGGTTCCGACTTTGCGAGCTTGTCCGTGGATGACCGTCGTCAACTCATCCTTCGCCTTGCACGGGACGAAAGCCAGGCGGGCAACCTGGCTGCCCTGCGGCAGTTGCGGGTGGAAGAGGCCTCGCGGTTCCAATCCGGCCCAGATGCCGAGTTGTTTTCGCTGTTGACCGCGGAGCCGATCAAGAGTGAGGCTGATCTGGCTCGTTCAGCTCGCGATCTAACGACCATTCGAACCCTGCCGCTTTCCCTGGCACACGCGCGGCCGATGTAGTCAGCATGAAGCCCGAAGCTCTGGCGGCGCAGCTCCATCACTGGGTTCCCTTGAGAAAAATTGTCCACCTACAATATTTTCCTTGCATGGGGGGGGTGCGACCCCTATCTCACGCGTCCCGGCCCAAGGGGGCGAAAGCCCAACAGGTCATCTGCTGGTTTGGGGGTACGTGATGA
This sequence comes from uncultured Acetobacteraceae bacterium, assembly GCA_964657885.1. Lineage (GTDB taxonomy): Bacteria > Pseudomonadota > Alphaproteobacteria > Acetobacterales > Acetobacteraceae > BOG-908. The sequence continues at coordinate 18,782 of CAZZWO010000008.1, forward strand.
ACGCACTTGCTCAGCTGGGGATGGTCTCGGATTTCCCGAGCGATTGCCAGTCTAAAGTTGTCTCTTTCCCGCAACATGTCGGGGAGGAGCGAACGGACTACTTCGTCGAGAAGGACGGCATGAAGTTTGCCGGGACGCACCTTCTCATCGACCTTTGGGGGGCCAGCAATCTGGACCAGCCAGAGTTGATCGATCGCGCTTTGTGTGAGGGAGCGATCGTCGCTGGTGCCACGATCCTGCACAGCCATTTTCATCATTTCACACCCAATGGCGGGGTGTCAGGCGTGGTTGTGTTGGCGGAGAGTCACATCTCTATCCATACATGGCCAGAACGGAATTTTGCTGCGATCGACATCTTCATGTGTGGCGTGTGTGACCCTCGCCGGGCGATCCCAGTGCTACAGGCGGCCTTCAATCCCGAGCGCATCGACGTGGATGAGCAACGGCGCGGGCGCGTCTTTTAGGCGTCGATCGCCGACTCTCGTAAAAAAGACCACCGACGGCACAGCCTCAGCGATGAGTGCTGTGCCATCGCCGTACCGGAGACCTGCGCTGTGGCGTCCGACGTGTGGCTGAATGAGAGTCTCTATCCTCATTGGGGACAGCGCTTCCAGGTAAAACGCGAGCTCGCACGGGTTCAGAGTGCGTTCCAAGACATCCTTGTTTTCGAAAGCTATTCGCACGGGCGTGTCATGGTTTTGGACGGCTGCATACAGATCACCGAAGCCGATGAGTTTGTCTATCAGGAAATGCTTGGTCATGTTCCACTGCTTGAGCATGGCGATGCAAAGCGCGTGCTCATCATCGGTGCGGGCGACGGTGGCGTGCTTCGCCGAGTGCTCCTGCACCGCAATGTCGCGCGTGCCGTCATGGTCGAGATCGATGGAGAGGTGATCAAGCTCGCCCGTGAACACCTTCCATCGATCGGCGGCGCGGCCTGGGCGGACCCGCGCGCCGAGATTATTGTCGGAGACGGTATCGACTATGTCGCCCGTGCTGCCGGTGAGAGCTTCGACGTCATCATCGTGGACAGCACGGATCCCGCTGGGGTTGGAGAGGTTCTGTTTACCGATGTGTTTTATGAGGATTGTGCGCGCATCCTCAGCTCTCGCGGCATCGTGGTCAATCAATGCGGTGTTCCATTCATGCAAGGATCCGAACTGACTGAGACAAGCGCGCGCCGACGTGCGTTCTTCCCATTCGTGTCAGCGTACGTCGCGGCGGTACCGACCTACGTAGGCGGCTACATGACGCTCGGGATTGCATCCAAAGCCGCCGGTGTCGCCACACACAGCGCCGCTGAGATCGGCGCCCGTGCAGCGCAGCAAGGGATTGCGGGAACCTCGTCGTATTGGACGCCTGAGATACATGTCGGAAGCTTCAATCTTCCACCCTACATCCAACGCTTGCTTTAAACGGTCGGCAGCATTTCGAGCGCAAGCACCGGACGTTCAGATTAGTCGAGGAAATTCAGCAGTTCCGACGGGATCCGCAGGAGAGACCCCTTGCCAGTATTGAAGGCGCTCATTTTCGATGTGGATGGCACTCTCGCCGAAACGGAGGAGCTTCATAGACATGCTTTCAATGATGCTTTCGCCGCTGCGGGTCTCTCCTGGAGTTGGGATCAGCCGCTTTACGCAGATCTTTTGGCGGTAACGGGAGGCAAAGAACGCATTCGGCATTACATGCAGACGTATAGTGCCGAGACATTGGACGGCGACGCCATTGCCGCCCTTCATGCCGACAAGACTGCAAAGTACACCAAACTGGTGGCCGGAGGAGGTATAACTCTCCGTCCGGGGATCGAACGGCTGATCCGCCAAGCTCTGGCCGCGGGGCTGCGTCTTGCAATTGCGACCACGACCAGCCGTCCCAATGTGGACGCACTTCTGCGTGCCACACTGAAATCGCAACCGTTCGAAGTGATCGCGGCCGGTGATGAGGTCGCCGTAAAAAAGCCAGCGCCTGATGTCTACCTGCTGGCTTTGGAGAAGCTCGGTTTGCCGCCGCAGGATTGTCTTGCGATCGAGGACACTTCCAACGGGCTTATCAGCGCGGCCTCAGCGGGGCTGGCCTGCGTGATCACAACCAGCGCATACGGCGGCAAGGGACCATTCCCGGGCGCTTTGGCGGTGATCGACGGCTTTGGAGACGACAGCTTAATATCGTGCAACGTGTCTGGACAGGCCGTCTCCGGCCCGTTGGTGGAGCTTTCTGATCTGCAAAACTGGATGGCGCGGCGTTCGTCACCTAAGCATTAGAAACGGCAGGCCCGACCGCGTCTTGAATACCGGCTTGCGCCGCACCGTTTGCGCCTCGTGCAGCGGCGAGGTAATTGGCTTCTAGTTGATCAATGACAATCTGGCCGTTCTGCCGCAGAAACTCCTGCAGATGAGTGTGCGCCGGCATCATCGGCATCGATCTGCGGCGAACGACGAACCAGGATCGAAGAACGGGAAAACCTTCGACGTTCAGTGTCCGCATCAGGCGCAAGGCCAGTTCCAGACCGATCGTATGCCGTGAGATGACGGCAATCCCCATGCCGGCCATGACAGCTTGCTTGATGGTTTCGTTGCTGTCGGTTGTCATGCCGATGCGGGGGGTTATGCCGGCCGCGAGACACGCTTCCTCCATCAGGGAGCGGGTTCCAGACCCATTTTCACGCGTGATTAACCGTTCGCCGGCAAGATCGGCTACGGAAAGGCACGTGGAGCCTGCCAGCCGATGATTGGTTTCCGCGATGATCACGGAGGGATGCACAGCGAAGGGCGTAGCCAGCACGTCTGCGTCGACGGTCGGTTGTCCCATGACGGCAAGATCGATCTCGCCCTTGTCGAGGGCCTCGGCAATCTGTTGCCGGTTTCCAAAACGCAGGTTGATCGTCACTCCTGGGTAGCCCGCCTGAAACCGGGCGAGCACGTGGGGTACAATGTATTTTGCGGTGGAGACTGCGCCGAGTTGAACTTGCCCGCTCACTACGCCGCGCAACGCCATCAGAGCCTTGTCTGCGTCCTGCAATGCTTGCAGCACCACTCGCGCGTATCCCAGCAGGGCGTTGCCGGCGTCGGTCAATGCGACGTGACGTCCGATACGCTCGAACATGGCGCACCCGCACATGTCCTCAACCTGCTTGATCTGGAACGAGACAGCCGCCGGGGAGACCCGCAGCGTCTCCGCTGCGCGGGCGAACGAATTTGCATCTGCTGCAGCAACAAAAATCTGAAGCTGCCTCACGGTTACGTTACGCATCCGGCAACAACAAGGGATCCCTTAGCATAAGAGACAGTTTATTTTGTTTCTCTTATCGTTGTCCACCAGCCTAGGGTCTGGGTAACGACACCGTCTTCAGGTGGGCGATAGGGAGGCACTCGAATGGACCAGGTTGCCGACGTCAAGATCACGGACATGAAGGAGCGCTACCGCTCCGGCGTTCTGAAGTATCGGCAGATGGGCTATTGGGAGCCGGATTATGAGCCGAAGGACACCGACGTCCTGGCCGTGTTCAGGATAAGCCCGCAAGACGGCGTCGATCCCGAGGAGGCGGCGGCTGCCGTTGCAGGCGAGTCCTCCACGGCAACATGGACCGTTGTCTGGACCGACCGGCTGACCGACAGCGAATACTATCGTGCAAAAGCTTATAAGGTTGAACCGGTTCCGGGCCAAGCGGGCCAATGGTTTGCCTACATCGCGTACGACCTCGACCTGTTCGAGGAAGGGTCGATCTCGAACCTGACCGCGTCCATCATCGGCAACGTGTTTGGCTTCAAGCCTTTGAAGGCGCTCCGGCTCGAGGACATGCGCATCCCCGCGCATTACCTGAAGTCGTTCCAGGGCCCGGCAACCGGCATCGTAGTTGAGCGTGAGCGCCTGAACTGTTTTGGCCGGCCGCTGCTGGGCGCCACCATGAAGCCGAAGCTTGGCTTGTCGGGCCGCAATTACGGCCGTGTGGTTTACGAAGCGCTCAAGGGCGGGCTGGATTTCACGAAGGACGACGAGAACATCAACTCGCAGCCATTCATGCACTGGCGCGACCGTTACCTGTATTGCATGGAAGGCGTGAACAAGGCGAGCGCGGAAACCGGCGAGATCAAGGGCACGTACTTGAACGTGACTGCCGGTACGATGGAGGACATGTACGAGCGCGCGGAGTTCGCAAAGGAGCTCGGCAGCGTCATCGTCATGATCGATCTGGTCATCGGTTACACGGCCATCCAGTCCATGGCGAAGTGGGCCCGTAAGAACGACATGATCCTGCATCTGCATCGTGCCGGACACTCAACCTACACACGGCAGAAGAACCATGGCGTGTCATTCCGCGTGATCGCGAAATGGATGCGCATGGCAGGGGTGGACCACATCCATGCGGGCACTGTCGTTGGAAAGCTCGAAGGCGACCCGGCTGTGATTAGCGGGATTTACGATACGTGCCGCGAAAACTACGTGCCGAAAGACTTGTCGCATGGTATTTTCTTCGATCAGCCATGGGCCAGCCTGAAAAAGTTGATGCCGGTCGCGTCGGGCGGCATCCATGCGGGCCAGATGCACCAGCTGCTGACCTATCTAGGGGAAGACGTCATCCTGCAGTTTGGCGGAGGAACAATCGGGCATCCGGACGGTATACAGTCAGGTGCGATTGCCAACCGCGTGGCGTTGGAAACGATGGTGAAGGCGCGCAACGAAGGACGCGACATCTGGAACGAGGGGCCGCAAATCCTGGCAGAAGCCGGGAAATGGTGCCGTCCGCTGCGTGCGGCGCTCGACACCTGGAAGGACGTCACCTTCAATTACGCGAGCACCGACTCGGTCGATTACGTCCCGACACCCACGCCATCCTAAGCTGGGCGTCAAGAAACTCGCGAAAAGCGCTGGAGGAAGCCATGAAGGTCACGCAAGGGCAGTTTTCGTTCCTGCCGGATTTGACAGACGCCGAGATCAAGAAGCAGATCGAGTATGCCTTGAACAATGGTTGGGCGTTGGCGATCGAATACACCGACGATCCGCATCCACGGAACTGCTATTGGTCGATGTGGGGCAACCCCATGTTCGACCTGCGGGATCCTGCCGGCGTCATGATGGAATTGGAAGCTTGCAAGCGGGAAGCGGTCGGCAAATATATCAAGATTCTGGCCTTCGATTCAAAGAAGGGCTGGGAAAGCGTTCGCATGAGCTTCATTGTCCAGCGCCCGGATTTCGAACCTGGTTTCGAAATGGTGCGGCAGGAAGGACCTGGCCGGCAAATCCGCTATACGCTGCGCAGTCACGCCATGCGTCGCGCGCCTGAACCTGAACAGGCGATCTGATCGTGGGCGCCGAGCTTCTGCCGGCGCTCCGCATCGCCCCGTCCATTCTCAGCGCCGATTTTGCGCGTTTGGGCGAGGAGGTGGAGCGCGTCGTCGCGTCGGGCGCGGATGTGGTGCATGTCGACGTCATGGACATGCACTACGTGCCCAACCTGACGTTCGGTCCGTTGGTGTGCAAGGCGTTGCGCCCCCGCGTGACCGCTCCGCTGGATGTGCATCTGATGGTCAAGCCCGTCGATGCATTGATCGGCCTGTTCGCCGACGCGGGAGCGGATATCATCTCGTTCCATCCTGAGGCGAGCGAGCACGTCGACAGGTCTCTGTCGCTCATCCGCGAGAAAGGCTGCCGGGCCGGCCTGGTGCTTAATCCCGCAACCTCGCTGTCCGTGCTCGATCACGTCATGGATCGTCTCGACTTGATCCTGCTGATGTCGGTCAATCCCGGCTTCGGCGGTCAGGCTTTCATTCCAGAGACGTTGCGCAAGTCTCGGGACGTTCGGGCAAGGATAGATGCGCATGTTGCAGCGGGTGGAAGGCCGATCTGGTTGGAAATAGACGGCGGTGTGAAGATCGACAACATCGCCGAGATCGCCGCCGCCGGTGTCGACACGTTCGTCGCCGGGTCGGCAATCTTCGGTTCGCCCGACACAGACGGCTTTTACCGCGGTGCCATCGGAGCAATGCGTCAGGAGCTGGACGGATCGCCGGCACAGAGGCGGGCAGCATGAGCGCGGAAGCATCGGAGACCGTTCCGAACACGGTCGATCTCGAAGAGTTTTACCAGCGCAGCAGCATCGGTGACGTTATCGACGCTCTGGACCGTGACCTTGTCGGGCTCGTGCCCGTGAAGACGCGCATCCGGGAAGTTGCGGCTTTGCTGCTGGTGGAATCCGCGCGCCGCAGCATGGGTCTGCAGGCGGAGCCACCCTCGTTGCACATGTGCTTCACCGGAAACCCCGGAACCGGCAAGACGACAGTCGCCCAGCGCATGGCCGAGATCCTCAACCGTCTCGGTTACATCAGGCGCAATCACGTCGTCACTGTCTCGCGCGACGATCTGGTCGGTCAGTACATCGGTCATACAGCGCCAAAGACAAAGGAGGTGCTGAAGAAAGCGATGGGCGGCGTGCTGTTCATCGACGAGGCGTACTACCTTTACCGTCCGGAGAACGAGCGTGACTACGGACAGGAGGCTATCGAAATCCTCTTGCAGGTGATGGAGGATCGGCGGGACGACCTGGTCGTCATCCTGGCCGGCTACAAGGACCGGATGGACATCTTCTTCCGCAGCAATCCGGGGATGGCATCACGTATTGCGCATCACATCGACTTTCCGGACTATTCCGAGGACGAGCTTCTGCGGATTGCCCAGATCATGCTTGGGCAGATGCATTACATGCTCGCCGAGGACGCGCAGGAGGTGTTGCGCGCGTACATCGAGCGGCGGATGGTGCAGCCGCGGTTCTCCAATGCCCGTTCGATCCGGAACGCCTTGGACCGCGCCCGGCTCCGCCAGGCGAACCGGCTGTTTGCCGACCGGTCTAGGCCTTTGGACAGGGTGGCTTTGCAAACCATTACAGGTGCAGATATCAGGGCAAGCAGGGTGTTCGCCGATCCGACGTGAGGTTGCGTCCAACGCATCGGCAGGAAGCCGGGCGGCTCAATAAGAGTAGTTCCAGGGAACCAGCCAATGCCGTATCGCCGCACCACGTTCAGCAAATTCGTCATCGAGGATTTGCGTCGCGGTGCCGGCGGCGCGAACGATCCCGAGCTGGCGGCCTTGCTGAATGATCTGCAGCGGGCCGGCAAGCTGATCGGGGCGGCTGTCGCACGTGGTGCGCTCGACAGCCCCGGTGCGATCGTCACGACGAGCGTCAACGTCCCGGGTGAGCCACCCAAGAAACTTGCCGAAGTGGCGAATTTGATCATGTTGAGCGCGTGTGAGTGGGGCGGCCAGCTTTGCGGCATCCTGTCGTCGGCACTCGCGCAGCCGCACGCGATACCGGAACAATATCCGCGTGGGCGGTACATGCTCCTGTTCGCGCCGTTGGACGGGGCGGCGAACCTCGATGTCGACTTGACCGTCGGCACCATCTTCTCGGTCCTGCGTGCGCCTGACGGGGTCCTCGATCCAACGCCGGACGATTTCCTGCAGCCCGGGCGCAAACAGGTGGCCGCGGGTTATGCGCTGTTCGGCCCGGTGGCGATGATGGTCATCACACTCGGCGCCGGGGTCCACGGCTTTACGCTGGACCGTGAAGCGGGCGCTTACACGCTCACCCACCCGAACATGAAGATACCGAACCGGGGCTGCGAACTCGCCATCGATGCTGCGTTGGAGCCGCATTGGGAGACCCCCATCCGGCGGTTCGTGCAGGAAAGTACCGCGCACGGGGCAGGGCCGAATGGACAGAGCTGCACGATCCGGTGGATCGACAGCCTGGTGGCCGAGGTGCACCGCATCCTGTTGCGTGGCGGCGTGTTCCTCCATCCTCGCGACACGCGCGACACCAGCCGGCTCGGCCACGTACATCTGTTGGCGGAAGCGAACCCGATCTCGATGATCATCGAACAGGCGGGTGGTGCTGCAAGCACCGGGCGTGTTCCGGTGCTGGACGTGGTACCCGAAGGAATCCACCAGCAGGTGCCGCTGATCCTTGGCGCACGCGCGGATGTAGAACGGCTGCAAAGCTACCACACGGCGTACGATCGTGGTGAGTCGATGAGCTTCGATGCGCCGCTGTTCAGGCAGCGCAGTATTTTCCGGACAGCCTGAAGATGTCAGTCAAGCACCCGATCGTCGCCATCACTGGTTCGTCAGGAGCGGGCACCACCACTGTCATGTGGACCTTTCAGCAGATCTTCCGGAGGGAAGGCGTGCGGGCCGCGATCGTCGAAGGCGATGCCTTCCATCGTTTCGACCGTCAGCAGATGCGTCAGCGCATGGCCGAAGAAACCAAGGCAGGCAACGAGCATTTCAGTCACTTCGGTCCCGAAAGCAATTTGTTCGAGGAGCTGGAGGCGCTGTTTCGCAGCTACGGCAAGACCGGGGTCGGGCGCACCCGCAAGTATCTTCATGATGCGGATGAGGCAGCGCCCTACAAGCAGGATCCGGGCACTTTCACCCCGTGGGAGGATATCGGCGCCAATACGGATCTGATGTTCTACGAAGGACTGCATGGCGGCGTGAAAACCGAGACGGTGAACATCGCGCGCGAGGTCGACCTGCTGATCGGCGTGGCGCCGACGGTCAACCTCGAATGGATACAGAAGCTGCATCGCGACAAGCGTTCCCGCGGGCACACCCATGAAGCCGTCGTCGACACCATCCTGCGCCGGATGCCCGACTACGTGAACTACATCTGCCCGCAATTCTCGGAAACGCACGTGAACTTCCAGAGGGTGCCCACGGTCGATACGTCGAACCCGTTCACCGCCCGCGACATACCCAGCGCCGATGAAAGCATGCTGGTGATCCGCTTCCGGGACCCGAAGGGCATCGACTTCCCTTATCTGCTCTCGATGCTGAAGGACGGGTTCATGTCGCGGGCCAACACCATCGTCTGCCCTGGCGGCAAGATGGCCCTCGCCATGCAGTTGATATTCACGCCGATGATCTGGCAGATCATGGACCGCAAAAGGCGCGCGTTCTGACCCGCCCGATGGCTTCCGGCCCGGCGAACCGATGCCTGAGATGATGTAGGGAGTGCACCGATGGCCCTTGTAGCGATGCGACAACTTCTGGACCACGCCGCCGAGCACGGCTACGGGCTGCCGGCCTTCAACGTCAACAACATGGAACAGATACAGGCGATCATGCAGGCGGCCGACGCTTGCAACTCCGCCGTTATCCTCCAGGGTTCGGCGGGCGCCCGCAAATATGCCGGCGAGGCTTTCCTGCGCCATCTGGTATTGGCAGCCGTCGAGACCTGGCCGCACATCCCGATCGCCATGCACCAGGACCATGGCGCCAGCGCCGGCGTTTGCCTGCGCGCCATTCGCTCGGGCTTCACCAGCGTCATGATGGACGGCTCGTTGCAGGAGGATATGAAAACACCTGCCAGTTACGAGTACAACTGCGATGTCACGCGCTACGTGGTCGATATGGCGCATGATGTCGGGGTGACGGTGGAAGGTGAACTCGGCTGCTTGGGCTCACTGGAAAGCGGTGAGGCGGGCGAGGAGGACGGCTCGGGCGCCGAGGGGAAACTCACGCACGACCAGATGTTGACAGACCCGGATCAAGCGGCGGATTTCGTGGCCCGCACCGGTGTCGATGCGCTCGCAATCGCCATTGGCACCAGCCACGGCGCCTACAAGTTCTCGCGCAAGCCCACCGGCGACATCCTCGCCATCGACAGGATCAAGGCCATCCACGCAAAAATTCCCGAAACCCACCTGGTGATGCACGGATCGTCATCCGTGCCACAGGAATGGCTGGCGATCATCCGCGAGTATGGCGGCGCCATCAAGGAAACGTTCGGCGTGCCCGTCGAGGAAATTCAGGAGGGCATCCGGCACGGCGTCCGCAAGATCAACATCGACACCGACATCCGCTTGTCGATGACGGGCGCGATGCGCCGGCTCATGGGCCAGAAACCGGAGGAGTTCGATCCACGCAAGTTCCTGGCGGCATCGGTTACGGCCGCCCGTGATTTGTGCCAGGCCAGGTTCGAGGCATTCGGCTCGGCGGGCCATGCAGACAAGATCAAGCCGGTTCCGCTCGAAGCAATGGCCGCACGCTACAGTAAACCCATTCGCAAGGCGGCTTGAGTATGCGCACGCTCGTTTTCGATCTCGACGGCACGCTGACCGATTCGGTGCCCGACATTGCCGCCGCGGTGAACCGCACATTGGCGGCGCGCGGTCTGCCAACACTTGCGGAGCCCGATGTGGCGGCCATGGTTGGCGACGGGCTGCAACCCCTTATCGACCGCGCGTTCAAGGCGGCGGGCGGCGTGCCGGACGCGAATGCCGGTGCGGACTACCTGGCCGATTATGAAAGCCGGGTGGCCGAAGACACGCGGCTTTACCCGGGTGTAGCCGACGCGCTCGACAAGTTGCGAGCCGATGGCTGGACCCTCGCCGTGTGCACCAACAAGCCGGAACGTGCGGCGCGCCTGTTGCTGCAAGCATTGGGCGTGGCCGACCGTTTCGCGGCGGTCGGAGGCGGCGACAGCTTTGCCGCGCACAAGCCGGACCCACGCCATCTCGCCGGGACCATCAGGGCAGCGGGCGGCGAGCCCACGCGCGCCTTGATGGTCGGCGATCACAGCAACGATGTGCGGGCTGCCTCCGGATGTGGCGTGCAGGCGGTTTTTGCCGGCTGGGGCTATGGCCGGCCTGGCATGGAGGAGGGGGCCGCCGCCGTTGCGCGTGACCTGCCCGAGTTCGTGGAGATTGCGGGGCGCCTCATGCCGGCTTGAGGTCCAACCGGCTTATCCCGAGGTGGGCCGGTCTAGACCTTCTCCAGCAGCATCGCGATCCCCTGGCCCACTCCGATGCACATGGTGGCAACGGCGCGTTTGCCGCCCATCAAGTGCAAGGCGTTGACCGTGGTGATCGCCAGCCGCGCGCCGGACATGCCCAACGGGTGGCCCAGCGCAATGGCGCCGCCATGCGGGTTCACGTGCTCGCCGTCATCCGGCAGGCCCAGCAGGCGCAGCACGGCCAGCGCCTGGGATGCGAAAGCCTCGTTCAGCTCGAACAGGTCGATGTCGGCAATCTTCAGGCCGGCCGAGGCCAGCAGCTTTTCCGTGGCGGGGGCGGGACCTATGCCCATGACGCGCGGCGGAACGCCTGCCGTGGCCATCGCCACCACCCGGGCCCGCGGCGTCAGGCCGTGCCGCGCGGCTTCTGTCTCCGAGGCGATGATCAGGGCGGCCGCACCGTCGTTCACACCGGACGCGTTACCGGCAGTGACGGTTCCGGGGTTGCGGAACGCCGCCTTCAGCTTCGCCAGACCCTCGAGTGTGGTGTCCCCGCGCGGATGCTCGTCGGTATCGACGACGGTGTCGCCGCGCCGGCCATGCACGGTGACCGGGACGATTTCGCGCGCGAACACGCCGCTCTCCTGGGCCGCCTTCGCACGCATCTGGCTGCGGTAGGCGAATGCGTCCTGGTCCACGCGGGACACATTGTACTCCGCCGCGACGTTTTCGGCAGTCTCCGGCATCGAGTCGACGCCGTATTGTGCGCGCATCAACGGGTTCACGAACCGCCAGCCGATCGTGGTATCCTCGACGCTGGCCTGGCGCGAGAACGCTTCCGTAGCCTTTGGCATGACGAACGGCGCCCGTGTCATGCTCTCCACGCCGCCCGCCAGAACCAGCCCCGCATCGCCTGCACGGATAGCCCGTGCCGCAGTCCCGACTGCATCCAGGCCCGACCCGCAGAGCCGGTTCAGGGTGGCCGCAGGGACAGATGCAGGTATACCGGCGAGCAATACTGCCATGCGCGCAACATTGCGATTGTCTTCGCCGGCCTGGTTTGCGCATCCGAAGTAACAGTCGTCGACGGCGCCCCAATCCATCGCAGGGTTCCGCTGGAGCAGCGCCCGAAGCGGCACCGCCGCCAGATCGTCGGCCCTGACGTCGCGCAAGGCGCCGCCGAACCGCCCGATCGGCGTCCGTACGGCGTCACAGATAAAGGCTTCGGCCATCGCTCAACGAACCGTAGTACATCGACAAGCCGCCATTTATCGCGGCATCGACCGGGTCATTTGTTTGGAGAAAGGCTTGCGGCCGCGCTTCTTCTTGGCCTGAGTCTCGGCAGGCGCTTCGGCGGGCTGCTCGGCGGACTTGGTCGGGAATTTGGCAAAGACGGAAGCGGCGGTCGGCTCGCCACGGCGCTTCGGCTCACGCGGCTCGCGGGCTTCGACGGCGGGGGCCGACGGCGCCGCAGGCTCCGGTTCGGCCTCCTCGGCGGCAGGTTTACGACCGAGGCCAAGCTGCTTTGCGAGGCGCGAACGGTGCTCGGCATAGTTTGGCGCCACCATCGGGTAATCGGCGGCAAGGCCCCATTTTTCGCGGTATTGCTCGGGAGACAAGCCGAAGGTGGAGCGAAGATGACGCTTCAGCGTCTTCAATTTGCGTCCATCTTCGAGACAGATGATATAATCGGGAAATACCGACCGTTTTGCAGGCACGAATGGCTGCTGCTTTTCAGCGACAGGCGGTGCAGGCTCGTGGCCAGCGGTTTTCAACGCAGTGTAGATCTGCTCGATCAGTGCCGGCAAACCGGCTGGCGCCACCTGGTTTTTTCCAACATGCGCGGCGACAATCTGCGCCGTGAGTTCAAGGAGTGTCTTGTTTTGATCTTCGGAGGACATGGCATTCTTCATTAGTCTAACGCGAAGACAATAGTCCCGATTCTACAGCATGCACAATAGGGCGGCCAAGTCCATCATGGGCACGCGAAAGTGTGGCGGACTTTCAACCGGAAGCAATCTGCCGTAAGCGTCGGGTAAAACACAGGAGGCGTCATGCCAGGCAACGCTATGCCTATGCTTGAATTCGATCTCGGGGAAACGGCGGACATGCTGCGCCATGCGGTGCGCGGCTTCGCCGACGACGAAGTGGCGCCGCGCGCCGCCGCCATCGATCGCGACAACGAGTTCCCCGCCGACCTTTGGCGCAAGATGGGCGCGCTCGGCGTGCTCGGTGTGACGGTGGACGAGGAGTACGGCGGCGCCGGCATGGGATATCTCGAACATGTCGTCGCAATGGAGGAGATCAGCCGCGCCAGCGCCTCGGTGGGGTTGAGCTATGGTGCACATAGCAACCTGTGCGTGAACCAGATTTTCCGCAACGGTACCGAAGGGCAGAAGCACGCTTACCTGCCGAAGCTGATCAGCGGCGAACATGTCGGCGCGTTGGCGATGAGCGAGCCGGGTGCCGGGTCCGACGTCATCAGCATGAAGTTGCGGGCCGAACGGCGCGGCGACCACTTCGTGCTCAACGGCACCAAGATGTGGATCACCAACGGCCCGGATGCAGACGTGCTCGTGGTTTATGCGAAGACCGATCCGCAGGCAGGTTCGCGCGGCGTCACGGCCTTCCTGGTCGAGCGGGGTATGGCCGGTTTCAGCGTCGCGCAGAAGCTGGACAAACTCGGCATGCGCGGCAGCAACACCGGCGAGCTGGTCTTCGAAGATTGCGAAGTGCCCGGCGAAAACGTGCTTGGCGGGCTCGGCGCCGGCGCGCGCGTGCTGATGAGCGGGCTGGATTACGAACGCGCGGTGTTGGCGGCAGGACCGCTCGGGATCATGCAGGCCTGCATGGATGTCGTGCTGCCGTATGTGCATGAACGGCGTCAGTTCGGCCAGGCGATCGGCGAGTTCCAGCTTATGCAAGGCAAGCTGGCCGACATGTATGTCACGATGAATGCAGCGCGCGCCTACGTCTATTCGGTTGCGAAGGCGTGCGACCGCGGCCAGACCAGCCGCAAGGACGCTGCGGGCGCCATCTTGTATGCAGCGGAACGCGCAACCTGGATGGCGCTCGAGGCGATACAATGTCTGGGTGGCAACGGGTACATCAACGATTATCCGACCGGGCGCTTGCTGCGCGATGCAAAGCTTTACGAGATCGGCGCCGGCACCAGCGAAATCCGCCGTATGCTGATCGGCCGCGAACTCTTCGCCGAATCCGCCTGATGCCGGTGCTCGACACTGCCGCTGATCCGAACTCGGCGGGATTTCGCGCCAACGCTGAAGCCATGTCGGCGCTGGTCGACGATCTGCGCGCCCTGGCCGGGAAGATCAGCGAAGGCGGCGGCGAGGCGTCGCGCCGCCGTCATGTGTCGCGCGGCAAGCTGCTGCCGAGGGATCGCGTTCACAACCTGCTCGATCCGGGAACCCCATTCCTCGAGATCGGCCAGCTTGCCGCACATGGCATGTATGGTGGCGAGGTGCCGTCCGCCGGCGTAATCGCCGGAATCGGCCGGGTGTCCGGGCGTGAATGCATGGTGGTCGCCAACGACGCGACGGTTAAGGGCGGCACCTATTTCCCGCTGACGGTGAAAAAGCATCTCCGCGCACAGGAGATCGCCGCGGCGAACCGGCTGCCTTGCGTGTACCTGGTCGATAGCGGCGGCGCCAACTTGCCCAACCAGGACGAGGTCTTCCCCGACCGCGATCATTTTGGCCGGATCTTCTACAACCAGGCCCAGATGTCCGCCGCCAGGATCGCGCAGGTCGCGGTCGTGATGGGCTCGTGCACCGCCGGCGGCGCGTATGTGCCGGCCATGTGCGACGAAAGCATCATCGTGCGGAACCAGGGCACGATCTTCCTCGCCGGACCGCCGCTGGTGCGCGCTGCCACCGGCGAGATCGTCAGCGCGGAGGACCTCGGCGGCGGAGACCTGCACAGCCGCACATCGGGCGTTACGGACCATCTTGCCGACAGCGACAGCCACGCGCTCGGCATCGCGCGGCGCATCGTCGGCAACCTCAACACCGTGAAATCCGTCCCGCTCGACACGAGGCCGCCGGTGCCGCCGCTGCACGATCCGCGCGAGCTGTACGGTATCGTGCCAACCGACCGGCGGGTGCCGTTCGAGATACGCGAAGTCATCGCCCGCATCGCCGATGGATCGGTGTTCGACGAGTTCAAACAACTCTACGGCCCGACGCTCGTCACCGGGTTCGCGCATATCCACGGCTACCCGGTCGGCATCGTCGCCAACAACGGCATCCTGTGTGGCCAGAGTGCGCAGAAGGGTGCGCATTTCATCGAGCTCTGCGCGCAGCGCCGGATACCGCTGGTGTTCCTGCAGAACATCACCGGCTTCATGGTCGGCCAGAAATACGAGGCCGCCGGCATCGCCAAGGACGGCGCAAAGATGGTGACCGCAGTGGCCACCGCCAA
>CAZZWO010000009.1:0-32034 GCA_964657885.1 uncultured Acetobacteraceae bacterium
CGCTCTGGGTCATGTTGAAAAGATCGACGCCGGACGGTTTGCCCGCCCACGTGCACACCGACATCAATATGCAGCCGACCGGCCCGTTCGCGGCAGCGAGCCGGGCGATCACCGGTTGCCAGGCGGCCTCGCGCGCGTGCCGCTCGGTGACGTCGTGCCACTCGATCGGAACATGCCAGGGCGTTGCGCCGATGACCGGTGTCATGGCGAAAACCAGCAGCACGGGAGGCGCCACAAGTCGCTTGAACCAGATGTTGCGGCTCGGTGCTGCACCGCCCGGCGGTTTTGCAAAAGCGACTGACAGCGCCAGCCCGAAACCCAGGCACGCGGCGATCAGCGTTTCGAAATGCGCGTTGTAGTAGACGCCTTCGCCCATGCGCTGGACGATGCCGGTGACCAGCGCTATGCCGCCGAACAGAGCGACCAGTACGGCGCCGTCCCCGATCGTGCGGCGCCGCACGCCGATGCAGGCGACGACCGCCATCGGCAGCATCGGCGCCAGCCGCGATGCCGAATACACCAGCAGGTGGACACGAAAGATGCGGCGATGATGCAGGACGTCGTCGAACACGGCGTGGCCGAACATCGCCTCGGCAATGCCGAGCCCGGCGGCGAGTGCGACGACACCCGTCACGCACCAGACCAGAGCGGCGCGGCGGTTGAGCCACAGCAGCCACAGTGTCACGCCGACCGGCAATGCCACCAGGTTGTGCTTTACAAAAGCGCCCGTCACCATCAGCAACGCTGCCGCCGCCACCTGCCAGGCGGGGGTGCCGCCGGCGCGCAATCGGGCCACGCCACCGCGCAGCAGCAGCGCCAGCCCGCCGAGCATGAGGCTGTGCGCAAGCCATTGCGGATCGTCCATCGCCACGTAGGTGCGGTAATAATCGCAGACGAACACCACCAGCAGCAGGCCCGCGGCGAGTGAGGCGCGAGTGGTGCCGCCGAGCCGGCGGATGCTCAGGCCGATGAACCCTGCCGAACACAGCAGGGCAGCCAGCGCAATGATGCGTCCGGCCATGATCATGTCGCCCAGTGCCCGCCCTGCCGCACCGACGATGAAGAAGCCGAGCGGCGGGTAATTGTTGAAGATGAAGCTGTCGGGGCCTGGGTACAGCGGCCCGGCGCCCGGCGTCACGGCCCGCGTGTCGAGGTTGGCGTTCCAGCCTTCGTTATAGTTGAACGGGATATGCAGCGGGATTGTCAGCACGGGGCCGAGCAGCATGAAACCGAGCCATGCCATCAGCCCCAGCGTGAGCAGGTCGAAGGTTTTCGTGCGCGCCGGAAAACGCGCTGAGACGCTTCCCAGGATGCCCTGTTCGTATCTTATGTCGCTCATTGCAGAATGCTCATCGCGTTAGAAATTCCATGATCGCGCCGGCTGCACGTGAAGCACTGCCGGACGGCTCGCCCAACGACGCACGCGCGGCGGCAATCTGCCGCTCGATGTACAGATGATGACGCGCCGGCGCCGCTCGAACGGCGTCCATCAAGGCAGCCGGGTCGTCCACCACGTCGCCGAGATGCCAGTGCGCAAAGTTCGCGTCGTTGCGCCAGTCACGGCCGGTGACATCGAGGAACACACAGGGACGCGGCTCGGTCAGGAACTCGTATACCTGGCTGCTCACATCGCCGACATAGATGCTGGCGGCAGTGGTGTAGCTCGCATCCATCGACCTGTCGGACCCGGTATCGACATGGATGTGCGCGCCGCCTCGCCGTTCCCATCGCCGTCTCGTTCGTGCGCTCCGCCGGTGGAACAACTTCACATGCGGGGCCACGATCAGATCGAACCCGTCCTGACTTGCGAAACCCGCCAGCATGGGTTCGATGAAGCGCCGCCACGACGACAATCCGGGAGCCTTGTGCGGATTGTAAAGCACGATCGGGCGTGCACCGGGCAACGAGGCTGCGCGAGACAGGGTGTCGGAACGCAGCCGCGTTGCCGTCTCCATCTTCACCGAACCGGTGACCGCATGGTTATCGGGCCGGATCAGGTGTTCATCCAACATGCGCGCAGCGGTCTTGGGGCCTGCGAGCAGCACGAAATCGAAGGCGCGCACACGGGCGGCGAAGCCCACCTTGCGGTCGCCCGACCCGTGCGGGTGATAGATCAGCTTCGGGTGGTGAAGGCCCAGCCGGCGCGCCAGCCAGACAGTGTCCTCGACGGTCACGATGGCATCGGCACGGTTCAGCACCCGGCGGTTGTCCCACAGCACAAAAGGCTTGCACAGGCCGAGAAAGCGCACCGATTGCAACGCGCGCGTCAGCCAGGACCGGTGCAACCGGCGCCACTCCATCGGCGGCGCGCCATACGCGGCCCGGATGCGTTCCAGCTGCGCCGGCGTGCCCGGATCGTTGTACCACACCGCCACGCGCGCATCGGGGCGTGCCGCCAGGTCCAGCGCGATTGCGGCTCCGTGGAAGCACTGATACGGCTCGGCGATGAACAGGAAGGCGATGTCCATCTCTCAGCGACGGGCAATGCCGTTCTGATGCCGGGTGGCGTGCGCGGGGTGCTCAGAAACCTCGGCTGGCTGCTGGCCGGCAAGGGCGTCGGCGCCGTCCTCAGCATCGTCTATCTCGGGCTGGCCGCCCGCACCTTGGGGGCTGCAGGTTTCGGCCAGTTCGCCCTCGTCATCAGCATCGGACAGGCCATCGCGGCCCTTGTCGGATTCCAGACCTGGCAGGTCGTGGTCCGTTACGGAGCGCCGCTGCGGCAAGCCGGCCGGCACGCGGCGCTGGGCCGGTTGTTCGCCTTCTGCATAGTGCTCGACCTGGCGGCGGCTCTGGCCGGTTGCTTGCTGGCCGTGGTCTGCGTCGTGCTGCTCGGCCGTCATCTGGGCTGGCCGCCGGGTGCCTCGCGTGCCGCGCTGGCCTTCTGTTTTGCCGCCCTGCTGCCGGTCCGGTCCACCGCAGTCGGCATCCTGCGCCTTTACGACCGCTTCGGCCTCGGTGCCGCGGCCGACGCCACGACACCGATGGTCCGCTTCGCCGGCGCGTTGACCGCGGTCGGTGCCGGTGCGTCGGTGCAGGGGTTCCTGGTCGCCTGGGCAGCGGCCGAGATCGTCACTGCCGCGGCGTATTGGATCCTCGCACGACGGGTCGCGGAGCCGCTCCGGCTGCCGAGCCTGCGCGGTGCCCGGTCCGTGCCGGGCGAGCATCCGGGCATCTGGCCGTTCACCTGGATGACCAACGTAGGCGTAACCCTCAACGTGACGTCGCGGCAGATGGCGGTGGTGCTGGTCGGTGTCGTGGCGGGGCCGGTGGCGGCCGGGGATTACCGGCTGGCCTACCAGGTCAGCCAGTCGCTGGTCAGCGTGTCCGACATGGCGGCGCGGGCCGCTTTCGCCGAGTTCGCGCGCGGCCAGTCCGAAGACCCTGTGTCGCTGCATCTGGTGCTCCGGCGGCTGACGCGGCTTGCCTGCGCTGCCGCACTGGCCGGCTGCCTGGTGCTGCTGGCCGGCGGAAAGGCATTGTCGCTGGTTGCGGGCAGCGGACATCATGGCGCCATGCGGCCCTTGCAGTTGCTGGGCGTCGCCGCCGCCATCGATCTTGCCGGCGTGGGGTTCGAGCCGGTTCTGCTGGCCACCGGGCGGGCGAGGCTGGCGCTTGTGCTGCGGCTCGGCGCGACGCTATGCCTGATCATGGGGGTCATCCTGCTGCTGCCGGTCTATGGCGCGAATGGGGTTGCGGCGGCGACACTTGCCGCCTCGGCCTGTGCCGCATTGCTGTTCGGCGTGGCAAGCCTGCGGCTGCTCCGCCAGCGGGCAGGAGGCTGAACCGATGCAGCGGGATGTTCCTGGCCGCAGGGCGGCGGCTGCCCAGTGTCTCGCGGCCTTCTCGGTGGTGCTCGCCTCCTGTGCGGCGGCCGGCGTCCATAATGCGGCGGCAGATGGCCGGTTTGACGGGACCTATGTCGGCACGCGGTCGCAGGACGCCTCCTGCGGGAACGAGCGTCATAGCATCACCTTCCACGTACTGGATGGCGGCGTTTCGGTGCATTCGCGGCACAAGCGCCGCCGGCTGGCCGGCACCGTCAGCCCCGACGGGCAGCTTGCCCTGAGCGATCCCGCGGGAGGGCGGCAGATCAGCGGCTCGATCAGCGGGGGTAGGCTCGAGGCGATCGAGCAGATTACACCATCGGAAGGCAGCAAGCACCGGAAGTCCGGGCTCGACGACCCTACCGCCACCCCCTGCCTGTGGCGATACGAGGCCATACGCACGGCGGACCAGACGGCGCCGGACGACGCCGAGTAGGACCGAGCGTGCGAAGCCGCCGATGCTACCGGTCCCCTGGGGCGACCGGCCTTTCCGGCTTCCACCAGGCCAGCGTCTCCCGCATGCCCGCGCGGAGACCGATCTTGGGTGTCCATAGCGACGCCGGCGGACGCAGCGCGGGATCCGGCCGCCAGTCGCGCTGCAGGAACTCGCGCGCCTTGCCGCGGCTGAAGATCAGCGCGTGGCCCGTCAGCGCGGACCAGGCATCGGCCGCGGCGCCGGCGCCGCTCAGAACACTGCCGGGCACCGCCACGAAACGCGGTGCTCCGGATCCGCGCGCCGCAAGCACGATGTCCCGCCAGGCATGCCCCTCGGCAGCGCCGTCGCAAACCTCGTAGGTCAGTCCCTGCGGCCCCGGTTCGCAGAAATGCGCGACCGCCGAACCGGCATCGCTTGCATGCACCATGGCCAGGCGGGGCTCGGGCCGGCTGGGCACCGGAACGATGGAGCCGGCAGAGAGGCGCAGCAATGCGACGGTGGACTCGTCCCAGGGGCCATACACGATTGCGGGGCGGAGGATGACCCAGGGGTTTGTGGTCAGGGCCGAGGCGACCGTCTTTTCGCTGTCCAGCTTGCTTGCCGCATAGGACGACAGCCCTGGGTGGCGCGCGGCTTGCGATGAGACATGGACGAAGCGGCAGCCGGGCGCGTCACGCGCGACGATGCCGGCCAGGCGCGCGGTCCCCACGGCGTTGGTCGCCTGGAAAGCGGCCGGGCTGCCGGCTTTTACCACGCCGGCGGCATGCACCAGCACCTCGGCACCGGTCACCAGGCGGGACAGGGCGGCTTCGTCTTCCAGGCTGCCCAGCACGAGGTCCAACGGGATGCGGGCGAGCAGAGGATGCGTCGGCTCGCGTCGCGTGAGCAGCCGCACCCGCCATCCGGCAGCGGCCAGCGCCACCACGCAGTTGCGTCCGAGAAAACCGGTGCCGCCGGTCATGGCGGCCACCCGGCCGGTCACGTGCGGGACCGCTCCGACGCCTGCCGGTTCAAACCGTGACGGGGTCGGCGGTCAGCGTGCCGGCCAGGTAACGCGAACGGGCGGCGGACCGGCTGAGCTTGCCCGACGAGGTGTAGGGCAGGGTGTTGATCGGCAGCAGCACCACCCGGCCGTCCAGCCCATGCTGTGCGCGCAGTGTGTCGCCGATCGCCGCGATGAGCGCCTCGCGAGCGATCTGCCCGGACGTGGCACGGGACTCGGCCGCCAGGATCAGAACCTCCTGGCCGTCCTCCTCGACCGAGAAGGCGGCGACGTTGCCGGTGCGGACCTCGGGCACGGACTGCTCGATGGTCCATTCGAGGTCCTGCGGCCAGATGTTGCGGCCGTTGATGATGATCAGGTCCTTGGCCCGGCCGGTCACCACCAGCGCGCCGCCTACGCGGTAGCCAAGGTCGCCGGTGTCCAGCCATCCGTCGGAGGACAGCACGGCAGCGGTCTCAGCCGGCCGCGAATCGTAGCCGCGCATCAGGCTGGGGCCGCGTGCAAGGATGCGGCCTACGGCACGTTCCGGCAGCACGCAGCCTTCCGCGTCGCGTATCTCCACCTCGTGCTGCGGCAGGGGGGTGCCGCACAACACCACCGTGCGGGCACGGCCGCCGGCGGCGGGTGGCACGGCGAGGCCATCGTGCTCCAGGCGGTCCAGATCGACGGTGTCGGTTTCGATGCCGCGGCCGAGCGGGGCGAAGCTGATGGCGAGTGTCGCTTCCGCCATGCCGTAGCTGGGCAGGAAGGCGCGGGCGTCGAAGTTCTGCGCGGCAAAGGTGCTGGCGAAGCGTTCGAGCACCGCAGGCCGTATCATGTCGCCGCCGATGCCGGCGACGCGCCAGCACGACAGGTCGAGCGACAGGTTCGCCGCCTGGCGCACCCGCCGCACGCACAAATCGTAGCCGAAGCTCGGGCTGTAGGTGATGGTGCAGCGCCGCTCGGCGATCAGCGACAGCCAGAGCAGCGGACGGCGCGCGAAATCGCTGGTGGCGAGCAGATCGACGCTGGTCTGGCCGGCCATCGGGCTCAGCAGGAATCCGACCAGCCCCATGTCATGATAAAGCGGCAGCCACGAGATCGCCCGGTCGCCGGCGCGCACCCGCAAGCCGTGGCGGATCATGGCGGCGGCGTTGGCCATCAGCGCCGTGTGGTTCACAACCACGCCCAGCGGGAACCTTGTGCTGCCGGACGAGAATTGCAGGTAGGCGATCCCGTCCGGATCGGGCGCCGGCAGCTCGCCATCCGGATGGCCGGCCCGGTCCAGCTCGGCCACGGTGCAACACAGCCGCAAGCCGGGTTCCTCCAGCAACGGCGAGAGCCAGTCGAGCAGCGCCGGCGGGGTGAAAAGGGCGGCTGCGCGCATTTCTGCGGCGAGGCGGCCGATATGCTTCAGGTAGGCGTCCCGGCCGCCGAACGCGGCGGGCAGCGGCAGCGGGGCGGGGATCAGCCCGGCATACTGGCAAGCAAAGAAGGCCACCACGAACTCGGGGCGGGTTTCGGCGACGATGCCGACGCGTTCGCCCGGCCGCAGCCCGGCACCGGCCAGCTTCATTCCCAGCGCGCGGGACCGGCGGGACAGTTCGCGATAGGTGAGCGCATCGGCCAGCTCACCCTTGACCGAGTAGAAGTTCAGTCCGGTTTCGCCCTGTGCCGCGTAGTCGAGGGCCGCGAGCATGGTGGGGAAGTCACCGGGGCGGAGCGGAATGCCGCTCGATGTCGGGGTGGCGCCGGACAGTGGACCGCACTCCAGGGGTGTTGTGTGCAGGCCGCTCGAATCGCGTTGAAGCACGGTGTCGTCAGCGACCAACGACCCATAAGTACCGTCCGGGCACGCGTCAATCATCCGGGTACGCCCGGACCTGCGGCTTCACGCTGCATCAGGATCCGTTCGGCCAGGACGAGGTCGTCCGGCTTGTCGATGTCGATCGCAGCCTCGGCAAACGGCATCTCCACGACGCCCAGCGTGGCGCCGGCCTGGCGCTCCAGCCGTTCCAGGATGCCGCCCAGGGTGAGCATGCGCAGGGCGTAGAGAAGCATGGTCGCGGGGCCCAGCAGGCGGGCCATGGCGAGCGGGCGCTTGCGGTCCTGTTCGAGGCGTTGCCAGAACCCGATCGCGTGTTCCGCCCGCGGCGTCTGCAGCAGGAACAGGTTGCAACCGCTGAACGCGCCGGCGCGAAACCGCAGCCAGGTGCGCGTGGTGCCGGGAAACTGCGCCAGCACCACCGTGTCGCGTGCGACTCCGGCCACGACGTCGGCTCCCGCCGGCGCCTGGGCGACGAAATACGTCAGCATGGCCGGGGTCAGCAGCGCATGGTCGGCGGTGGTCACCAGCAGCGGCGATCCCACGTCGGCGAACGCTGCGGCGACACTCAGGCTGGGGCCGGATGCCGCCTCGCGCGCCAGCACGCCCGTCGCGTTGCCGAGCACGGCCAGCATCTCACCGGCGCCCTGGGCGGACACGAAGATGCGGCCGATCTCCGGCGCGTCGCGCAGCGCGTCCAGCACACGCCGCAGCATGGGCCGGCCCGCCACCGGCAGCAGCGCCTTGTGGGCAACGCCTCCCGCGACGGCCATCGGATCGGGTACGCCCGCCCGCGACCCGGCCAGCACCAGCGCGGTCACGCCGGTCATGCGGCCCGGGTCTGCTCGCGCACCAGGCCTTGCTCTTGCGGCAGCGCTTTCTCGTAAACGCGATAGGTTTTGTAGGCGCGGCCGCCGACCGCATCGGCCAGGCGGCGCATCGGCAGGTTGTCTTCGAGCACCCAGGACATCTCGACTTCTCTGATGCCCATGGCGGCGGCTTCGCGGCACAGCGCGTTCATCACGTGCAAGGGCAGCAGGCCACCAAGCAGCGTGTTGTGGAAACGCCTGCGCATGCCCATCAGGGGCACCCGCGCGGTTCTTATCTTCGAGACGTTCAGCCGCCACAGCAGCTTCGCCCAGCCGAACGGGAACAGCCGGCCGGACAGGTCGGCGATCGCCTCGTTCAGGTTCGGCAGGCAAAGGCCGTACGCGGCCGGCTCGCCGTCCACATCGGCGAACCACACCAGGCGTTCGTGCAGCAGCGGCTTCATCGCCTTCGCCATGTGCGCCACCTCGTCGCTGGTGATCGGCACGAAACCCCAATGGTCGCTCCAGCCGTCGTTGACGATGTCGGCCAGTGCTTCGATGTCCCGTTGCAACGACGCCCGGCTCAGGTGGCGCAGCGTGACGCGTTGCGGCAATCCGCGATCGACCATCGCGGCGGAAGCCGGCGGCAGCGTGCCGGTGGTGCTTGCGATGTAGGCAAGCAGGTCCCGGACCTTGGCATAGCCGAGATCGTGGAGGCGCGCGTCGATATACGGCGGATCGTGCGGCATCATCAGCATCGGCGGCGTGTCGAAGCCATCGACCAGGACGCCGCTCTCCTCGTTGATCGACAGGCTGAACGGGCCCTGCACGATGCTGACCTTACGTTTGCGCAGCCAGTCCTCGACGGTGCGGAGGAGCGCCGCAAACACGTCGGGGTCGTCGACCGCGGCGATGAGGCCGAAATGGCCGATCCGCTTGTCGCCGATCAGGTGGTCCTGCTGTGCGCTGATCCGGCCGACGTCGCGGCCACCTTGCCGGGCGATCCACATGGCGACGTCGGCATGGCGGAAGAACGGGTTGCCCTTCGCGGTCAGGGCGGCGCGCCGTTCCGACAGCAGTTGTGGGACGTAATGCGGGTCGGCGGCATACAGGGTCTGCGGCAGCCGGATGAAGCGGTCCAGCAGGGCCGGGCTATCGACGGCCGCAATTTCGATCCGGCCGCGTCCCGGCAGTGACGCCGTCAACGCGCCCCGCCGGCTGACGTGGCCTCGCACGATGCAGGCGGGCGCCGGCCCGCCCGGCTGTTCGGGCGCGCGGAGGCACTTGCTGAGTAAGCCGGTGGCCGGCTGCGTGGGGGACCGCCGGACAAGGCCGCAACCCAAGGATACCGCTCGGCTTCGTCGACCGTGTAGCCGAGGTTGAACACGTGCGGCGAACGCTGGCGGGCGCGCGCGCTGCCGTAGAAGGTGCCGAGCAGCCGGTCCGCGACGAACGAGGTGATGCCGAAATTGCCGACCTCGTCGTGGAAGTGGTGCATCAGGTGCAGCTCCTTCATGCGGCGGAGGATCCGGCTCCGCGGCTTGAAGTTCAGGTGCTGGATGCAATGCGAGAACTCGTACAGACAGGTGATGACCAGGCCTGCGCAGGCGGAAGCAGCCGCGCCGCCCACGCCACCGCCGATGAGCCAGCCGAGCGGGATGGTGATGCCGAGGATGGTCGGCACGGTGTTCACCGGTGAGCCGAACAGCACATCCATGCGGTGCGGATCCTGGTGATGGTCGAAATGGATGCGCTTCCACAGAGCCGCCGTCAGCCTGAACCGGTACAGCAACCGCCCGTGCAGGATGAAGCGGTGGATGCCGTACCAGGCCAGCGGATAGGCCAGGGCCGTCGCCAGAATTGCGGCCAGCAAGCGCCAAGGTCCGGCGCCGTGACCGGCCGCGACCGTACCGGCGACCAGCGCCAGACCGAGATATAGGTGGATCGCGGGGTGCGAAGCATAGGCGCGCAACAGGTCACGCACGGTCATCCGTCCCAGGTCGAAGCTTCGACCATCCTTGAACCAGCGCGCGTACATGGAACCCCCTGCTGTAACCGTACTGAAACCTCGGGGTCGCGCCTGTCAACCCGCGCGCGCGATGGCGTGGCATCCGTGGCACGGATGCTGCACATATTCTTCAGCCGGCTCTTGACGGACCGGGCGGCCAAGGCGCCACCGGTTCAGCCATCCTCCGCCTGGACGACCCGGAGCGCGCCATAGGCACCGAACAGCAGCAGCGCCGTCCAGCCGGCGATGACCGGTGGCAGCACCCCCGCGCCGCCAAGCGCCACCAGCAGGCCGGCCACCGTCATGTAGAGCAGCCCGAGGGCCAACGAGGTGGCCGCGAGCAACGTACGGCCCTCGCCACGTGGCGGGCTGAGCAGCACGGGCGCCGCCAGCAGCACCATCAGCAACGGCGAGAGCACGCCGGCCGCCAGCGCGTGCATCTGCGTCCGGTAGTACTCCGGGCCACGGCTGCCGGACCATCCGCCGTTCAACGTTGCCCAGAGGCGCCCGATCGTCTGGGTGTCCACCGGGCGGGCCAGCTCCACCATGTTGGCCGGCGACGGTCCGTGCGGCCACGGTGCCTCGGGCAGTAACTCGGCGTCCGTGCGGTCGGGCAGGGCGATGCGCACGTCGTGCAGCGTCCAACGGCCATTCCCGAAGACGGCGTTGCCGGCGTCGAGCCGGGCGGTGAGGTCGCCCGACGCTGCGTGCTGCACGATCAGCAATCCGTCCAGCCGGTCGCCGTTCAGCGAGACGGTCTGGACCGCAGCCACGTCGCCATGCGCGCGGAGCCACAGGCGGGCAGGCGGCGCATCGCCCGGCTGGGTCCCGAGGCTCGCCCACCAGTCCGCGAAGCCCCGCTCGCTGAGCGGCGCCAGTTCGGCCTGCATGGCGAGGCTGGCGGCGGACACCAGCAGGGCGGCGGGCAGCACCCGGCCGACCACCTGCCAGACGCTGATGCCGGCCGCGCGGATCGCCGTCATCTCGGTCGAGTTGGCCAGACGCATGAACGTCAGCAGTGCGCCCATCAGCGTCGCCAGCGGCAGCATCTCGGTCAGCAGCGCAGGCAGGCGCCATCCGGTGTAGCGGAACAGTCCCGCCATGCCGGCCCTCGTCAGGATGGTGCTCGCCTGGTCCAGCAGGTCGAGCAGCTGGAGGATGGCCGCGAGGCCGAACAGGCTGCAGAGCATGCGGAACGCGAACAGCCGCGTCAGGTAGGCGCGCAGCATCAGGCAGCCGGTTTCGTGCGGAAGCCGCGCCAGATCGTCGCGATCTTTGCGCGCAGGCCGAGCACTCCCTGGAGCAAGGCTGCCGTCGCCCGGTCGAGCGCGTCGAACAACCCGTCCAGCGGGCCCTCGGACGTGTGCAGTTCGGCACGGTGGAACACCGCGATGCAGCCGGCGGTAAACGCCGCGAAAGCTCCCCAGAGCAGCGGACGCGGGTCGAAATGCCGGGCCGCCCCCAGCGACTGCGTCAGTTGCAGCGCGTGGTAGTACAGCACCAGCACCACGACACCCACCACGATGCCGTAGGGCCTGCGCGTGCGCTTGGCAGCCAGCCCGAACGGCACCGCAAGCAGCGGCAGCACCGCCAGCGAGAGCGACCGGACCAGACGGCTGTGCAACTCGCCATCCAGCGTGTCGCGTGGGATCACGCGGTTGGCCATCGTGCGTGCATCCCACAGCTCGCCCAGGGTCATTTCCCGCTCGTCGATGCCGCGCACGCGGAAATCCTTCAGCGGCAACACGAAAGGCCGCAGCTGTGCCGTGCGAGGCGCCGTCAGCCAGCCCATGCTGCCATCCGGCTTGGTCTCGAGCCGGCTTGCCTGTTCCAGCTTCAGCAGAAGCTCGGTGCCGTCCGGCGACAGGGCCAGCAGGCCGGTGCGCGCGGTGGTGACCAGCTCGCTGCCATCCGGCTTGTGCTGGTAGATCGTCACCCCGCGCAGGCGGCCGGTCGCCTGGTCCGATTTGTCGGCGGTGAGCACCAGGTTGGCCGACACCCTGGTCACTTCGCCGGC
This sequence comes from uncultured Acetobacteraceae bacterium, assembly GCA_964657885.1. GTDB lineage: Bacteria > Pseudomonadota > Alphaproteobacteria > Acetobacterales > Acetobacteraceae > BOG-908. Next base: position 11,902 of record CAZZWO010000009.1, read on the forward strand.
CGGGATGGTCGCGTTCCAGGCGCCATCGACCGCCGCCTGGAATGCTGCGCGATAGGCGTAACGGGCGAATGGCTGGGCGTAACTGTACAGGCCGAAACCGAGCAGCGCAGCGCCAAGGCCGATGACGGCGAACGGCAGGGTGATGCGCCGCAGCGACAGCCCGGCATTCTGCATGGCATCCAGCTCGTTGTTGGCGCTGAGCCGGGCGACCACAACGGTGATGCTGGCGAACAATGCGGCCGGCAGGGCGAGGCCGAGATAGTGCGGCACGAGGTCGGCCAGCATGCGGAGCACCGCTCCGCCCGCGACGCTCCGGCTGGCGATCAGGTCGAACAGCCGCAGCAGCCGTTCCAGCAGCAACGCCGGCAGCAGCACCAGCATGGTTGCGGAGAACGGTTGTGCGGTCTGTGCCAGCAGATAGCGGTTGAGAAGGGGGCCACCGTTCAAGGGCAGCCCAAACCTTGGCAGTCCGGACCTTGTCTGGGCACCTCTTGGCCGGGCTGGCGCGCCGGCGCTACTTTCCCACGATCATGCATGTGTCCGACTCTGTCCTGAAACATCGTCCGCGCCAACTGCCGGCAGTTGCACGACGCCTCGCCACCCTTCTGCTCCTCGCCTGGGCGACGACGCCGGCATACGCCGCCGCGCCGGGTGGCCAGACCGCCCGGCTGTGCGCGGCGCCGGGGATGCCGGCGGATGCGGTCCGGCTGAGGGTCAGGGTGACCGGCGCGCGGCGGGTGGCCGGCAACATCACCATGAGCCTGTATGGGGAAGACGGCGCCGTGTTCCTCAAGCATCACGGCTGGATCGCGCAGACCAGGGTGACGCTGACCCGCCCCGGCGCGGATGCATGCTTCGCTGTCTCATCCCCCGGAACATACGCGGTGGCGGTGTTCCATGACGAGAACGATAATCATCGTCTCGACACCAACTTCCTAGGTTTGCCGGTGGAGGGCTATGGCTTTTCCAACAACGCCGCGATCTCGCTGGGTCCGCCCGCGTTCGCCGCGGTGCGTTTCACCGCGAAGCCGGGCGACAACGCCGTGCCCATCACGTTGCGGTATTGACCGGGGTGGCGCGGCTCCGGTTGTCCATGGCCAGTCGCAGGTTCCACTCGCCGGCCTGGACGAAGCCGCCGGATGCCGGATCGTAGCGGCGCGTGACGGCTTTCAGCCGCCAGAACCCGTGCTCCCGGCCGATGGTGAAGTGGCGCCAGCCCGCAGTCTCCGGGCGTGGGGCGGCCGAGGATGCCGATGCCGCGCCGGCCACCGGTATGGGGCCGGCAGGGCCGGGCAGCGCGGCCAGCAACGACTCGTGGTGGTGGCCGTGCAGGACGAGCTCCGCGCCGCAGAGTCCAAGCATGGTGCACAACGCCGCGTGGTCGCGCAGCGCCTTCCGCCTGCCGCCGGTCACCGGCATCGGCGGATGGTGGATCAGCACGATCCGGAACAGCCCGTCGCGGCCCGCTCCGTCGAGCAGCCGCGCGGCCTGGTCCAGTTGCGCCGCGCCCAGGTATCCGGCTGCCGAGAACACCCGGGTCGGCACGGCGGAGGACAGGCCGATGATCGCCACGTCGTCCCGCCGCCTCACGAATGGGAAATCCGCGGCCGAAGCCGGCGCGGGACCGCGATCCCCGGTCATCCAGGCGCCCCATCGGCCGATGCCGTCCGCGAACGGCACTGCCCTGGTAAGATCGTGGTTGCCGGGCACCACGCTGACCCGCCCGGGCGGCCCGAGTGCTGCCAGCCAGGTGCGCGCGTGGCTGAACTCCGGGCGCCACGCAAGGTTGACGAGGTCGCCGGTCACCGCGATGTGGTCCGGCGCATGTGCCGCAACGTCCTGGCCCAGCGCATCCAGCACGGCGGGCGAGGTGAGGTGACGCCGCTTGCGCTGCCAGGATGCAAAAGCCAGGAGCTGTTTGGGCGTGAGCGACCGGAGCGCCGGACCGCCCGGCGGCAGGCACAGATGCGGGTCGGAGAGATGAGCCAGCGAAAACGTCACGGCCGGGCGCCGCTGCGGTGAAGACCGGCCTGATCGGCAACCCGCGAAGCCATCGCTACCGGGGCCACATCGCGGCGGAAGCTGCACGACATCCCGGCCTGGTCGTCGCCGAGCCCGAAAGCCACGACGCGCTGCTGGAGGCGCTGCGCGGCTTCCATCGGGATGGGGTCGGCCTGCTGGTCGTGCATGCCGGCGACGGCACGCTGCGCGACGTGTTGTCGGCGTTGCCGCTGGCGTATCCCGGCGAGCCGCCGGCAATCGCGCTGATGCCGGCCGGGAACACCAACCTCGCTGCCTGGGCGCTGGGTGGCATCGGCACCGGCCGGTCCGCCCTGCCGCGCCTCCTCGCCGCGGCATCCGCCGGCCGGCTGCGGCGGACTTTCTGCCCGGTGCTGGAGATCACCTGGAGCGGCAGCCAGGGGCGCCCAAAGCTGCGCGGCCTGTTCTTCGGAGCCGCCGCCTTCACCGAAGGCAAACGCATTGCGGATGCCGAGATCCATCGCCGCGGCGTCTATCTCCGCCATGCCGTCGGCCTGACCCTGGCGGTGGCGTTCGTGCGCAGCCTCGCGGGCCGCGGGGCGTTGCGGCGGGGCAGCCCGATGTCGGTTGGGGTCGATGGCGGCCTGGCACAACACGGGCCACGCTTCCTGTTCCTGGCAACGACGCTGAGCCGGCTGACATTGGGGGTGTGGCCGTTCTGGGGCGGCGTGACCGGTGGCATACGCTGGCTTGACATAGATGCGCCGCCGCCGCGACTGGCGCGTGCGGTGCTGGCCGTCTTCCTGCGCCGCCCGCGGCCGTGGATGCTCGACCATGGCTACCGCTCGGGCCGGGCCGGGCGGATCAGCCTGCACTCCGGCGGCGGGCAGCAGCCCGACGAGTTCGTGCTGGACGGTGAGTTTTTCGACCCCGGCCCCGAGGGCGTGGTGTTGTCCTGCCCCGGCAGCGTCACCTTCGTGAGACCATGAACCCGCGGTCCGCGGAATGGACCGCTCCGCCAGGCGAGTTGGGCGTCCTCATCGCGGCCGAACTCGACCGGCCGGCGCCCGATGCGGCCGGGGCGCTCGTCGCCGAGCTGCTGCGGACCCACGGCAGGGCTGTCGAGGCTGTCCTGTTCTACGGGTCCTGCCGGCGCACCGGAGATGCCGGCGGCCTGCTCGACCTGACAGTCCTGCATGACGGGCATTTCGCGTACCATCGCCGGATCGTGCCCGCATCGTTCAACGCGATGCTGCCGCCGAACGTGTCGATGGTGACGGCTCGGCATGAAGGCCGGACGGTGCGGGCCAAGGTTGCGGTGATGTCGCTGCGGCAGTTCGGCCGGCGCATGCGGCCGGGCTCGCTCGACACCACGGTCTGGGCGCGCTTCTGCCAGCCGGCGTCGCTGCTGTATGTGCGCGGGCCGGCGGCACGGGCTCTGGTGATCTCGGCCATCGCCCGCGGCATCGGCACGGCGGCGCTGTGGGCGGTCCGGATGGGTCCCCCGGCCGGCACGCCCGCCGAGTACTGGGCCGGCCTGTTCGCCCATACCTATGCCGTGGAACTGCGGCCCGAGGCTGCCGGCCGCGCGGCGATGATCACCGAGGCAGGCGCTCCGTGGTTCGATGCGGTGCTGCCGGCGGCGCTCGCCACCATCGGCATCGCCCCCGACCAGGACGAGGCGGGCGTGCTGCACCCGGCGTCGGGACGGCGCCGCTCCTGGCCGCTGGCCTGGCCGGCGCGCTGGCTGGCTGGCCGTAGCCTGAACGTGGCCCGCCTCGCCAAGGCGGCCTTCACCTTCGACGGCGCCGCCGACTACGTCGCCTGGAAGATCGAACGCCACCAGGGCATCCGGCTGGAACTGACGGACTTCCAGCGGCGGCACCCGCTGCTCGCTGCCCCGGCCCTGCTGCTGCAACTGCGCCGGCGCCGCGCCGCGGCGACTGCTCGCTTACCCTGACTACTCGGCCGCGTTATTCGGCAGCCCTGAGGATACCCGGCTCGCTCGCCCCCGCCATCCCGAGTTCCCGGCCGATGCCGACGATGGTGTCGAGCGCGTGGTCGATCTGGTCGGGGCTGTGGGCGGCGGTGACGCTGGTGCGCAGCAGCGATTGGCTGCCCGGGGTAGCCGGCGGCAGCGCCAGGTTCACGTAGATCCCGGCCTCCAGCAGCCGGTTCCAGAACAGGGCGGCCACCGGCGGGTCGGGCATCCGGAGCGACACGATGGGGCTGGGCTGCGGGCCGAGCGCGAAGCCGGCTGCCGCCAGGCCGTGATACAGCCGGGCCGCATTGTCGTTCAGCCGGTGCCGCAGCTCCGGCCGCTCGACCACCACTTCCAGCGCGCGCGACACGCTGGCGACCACCGACGGCGGCAACGATGCGGTGAACATGTACGGCCGCGACGCGACGCGCAGCAGCTCGAAGTCGGGGTCGTCGGACGCGCAGAAGCCGCCGATGCTGCCGAGGCTTTTGCTGAACGTGCCGAGCACGAAATCGACATCCGCCTCAACGCCCGCCAGTTCGGCCAGGCCGCGGCCGGAGTCTCCCAGCACGCCGAGCGAGTGCGCCTCGTCCACCAGCAGGTAGGCGCCGGTCTCGCGCTTCACCGCCGCGATCTCGCGCAGCGGGGCACTGTCGCCGAGCATGCTGTACAGGCCCTCGACCACGATCAGCTTTTCGCCGGACGCGGTCTGCTCCTGCGCGGCCAGCAGCTTCAGCCGCCGGTACAGGTCGTCGGGGTCGTTGTGCCGGAAGCGGGTCACCCGGGCGGCGCTGAGGCGGGCGCCGTCATAGATGCTGGCATGCCCGTCGCCATCGAGCAGCAGGTGGTCGTCACGTCCCGCGAGCGCCGACAGGATGCCGAGGTTCGCCTGGTAGCCGGTGGTAAAGACCATCGCGTGCCGCCGGCCGAGGAAGCTGGCGATCTGGGCTTCCAGCGCTGTGCAGGCGGCGTAGGTGCCGTTTGCGATGCGCGATCCGGTCGTCCCGGTGCCCTGTTCGCGCAGGGCATTCACGGCGCGATCCGTGCAACTCGGGTCGAAGGTCAGGCCGAGATAGTTGTTGCTGCCGAACAGCGTGACCGTGCGGCCATCGAGCCTGGCCTGGGTGGGCGACAGGATCTCGTCGAAGGCCACGGTAAAAGGGTCACGGCCCAATGTGCGAAGCTGTGCGCGGGCCTGCTTCAGCGCCCCATATTTCTGTAGCATCAGGCGGCTGCCGCCATCGCCGGGGCACCAGGATATCGGCGCATCAAGCGGCTTTCGCCGTGAGCGATTGGGATTCCAACAGGTTGGCCAGGTCGCCCACGGTGCGGAGCTCGGCCATGCTGTCCATCGGGATCATGGTGTCGAAGCGGAGTTCCAGCGCCATGATGAAATCCATCGCGGCGAGGGAATCGAGCTTGAGGTCGCGCATGATGTCGGTGCCGGCGGTGATTTCGCAGTCGAAATTCATCTCCTTGCCGTTCATGGATTGTGCCAGTTGCGCGATCTGCTGCACGAGTTCTGCGTGTTGAGACGTGTCACTCTCCATGGGGTCCGGGGGTCTTGGGGGAGTTGAGGCCGGGAAAACCGAGTCGGGCCGGGTGCCGGCGGCAGAGGGTGTAACACGATGTGTCACAAATCTGAAGTTTGACACCCGCCTGCGTGTCAGATTGCGGTCCGACAGCGTTCCGGCAAGCCCGTGTGGCTCATTCGCACCGCTTGCTGGGGCCAGACAGCTGGAATCCCGGCCGTTGCATCGCGGGCGCAGGCAGGCGCCCGGGGGCGGGAACGGCGCGATGCGGGTAGGCTTCCTGTTCAACCACGACGCCAACCACCAGATTCCGCACACGCTGCCGGTAGCGGCCGCCCTGGCCCTGCGCGGCGTCGAGGTCGAGATCCTGACGTCCACCCCGCAGCAGCGCCAAGCGGTGCAGGCGATGTTGCCGCCGGGCGTGACCGTGCGCCTGACCGCACTGACCGTTGGCCGGCTGATCCGGGCGGCGGACAGCGTGCTGCGGCACGTGGCGCCGTTCCGGCGTGTGGCAGTGCTGCGGCAGAACCTCGCGGCGTTCGCGCGTCTGGATGCGCTGGTGGTGCCCGAGACCACCTCGACACTGCTGCGAACGCGTTACGGCGTCGCATCGCCCAAGCTGGTCTACCTGCCACATGGAGCGGGTGACGGCGCCGCCGGGTTCGGGCATGCCACGCGGCATTTCGACCTGGTGCTGCTGTCGGGGCGCAAGGTGGCCGACCGCATGCTGGCGCTAGGGCTGGTGACGCCGGACAACCACGCCATCGTCGGTTACCCGAAATTCGATCTCGCCGGCGCTGGCAGGCGGCCCGACTTCTTCGGCAACGGACGGCCGACGGTGTTGTACAACCCGCATTTCAACCCGCTGCTGTCGTCATGGTACACGATGGGCGAGCGTGTGCTGGACTGGTTTGCATCGCAGGACCGGCTGAACCTGATTTTCGCCCCGCATGTGATGCTGTTCGAACGGCGCGTGCACATCTCGCCGATCTACCGGCGAATGCGGGTGCGGCCGGCGATCCCGAAACGGTTCCGGAACCACAAGGGCATCCTGCTGGATACCGGCAGCACCCGCTCGATCGACATGAGTTACGCCCGCTCCGCCGACATCTATCTCGGTGACGTATCGAGCCAGATCTACGAATGGATACGCGAGCCGCGGCCGGCGATCTTCCTGAACACGCATCGCGAGGAGTGGAACGATGCTCCCGATTACCGGTGCTGGAATCTGGGCCAGGTGATCGGGTCGATTGCCGAATTGCCCGCCGCACTCGACCGCGCGCTGGCCGGCCCCGACCCGTTCGCTCGCCGGCAGGCGGAAGCTGCGGCAGAAACGTTCTCGATCACCGATCGCCCGGCCGGCGAGCGCGCAGCGGACGCGATCATGGCCTTCATGGGCGCCTCGCATTGAGCCTGTTGCGGCCGATGGATGTCTGGCGCTGCGCCATCGTCCGGCAGTCGGCACAATCCGTCATGCGCGACGGTATCGAGCCCGACACGGTGGTCTGGCTGCCGGAGATGCCGCGCATGTCGTTCCTGGCGGACCCGTTCGGCCTTTGGCATGACGGCAAGCTGCATGTGTTTGCCGAAGTATTCGACTACCGCACCCGGATCGGCCACGTCGATGTGCTGGTCTATGACGAACGCCTCCAGCTTGCGTCCCGGCGCACGGTGCTCGCCGAACCCTGGCACCTGTCCTACCCTGTCGTGTTCGAGGCCGAGGGCGCGATATGGATGCTGCCCGAAGCGTATCGTTCCGGCACGCTGACGCTGTATCGCGCGCGTGATTTTCCGCATGGATGGCAGCCGGAATGCGCAATCCCTCTGGATGGACCGGCGATCGACGCGACCCCGCTGTTCCACGCCGGCAGATGGTGGCTGTTCTACACGCCGTCAAACCACAAGCGGTACCGGCGCAGCCATCTGCACGTGGCTTGGTCCGACCGCCTGCAGGGTCCGTGGCGATTGCATCCCAAAAACCCGGTGCGCGTCGATCCCGGCAGCGCACGCCCGGGCGGCACCGCCCGCCTGCAGGACGGCGCCATCGTGCTGCCCGTCCAGGACTGCCGGCAAACCTATGGCGGCGCCCTGCGCGAACTGGTCATCACCCGCCTGACCGACACCGCCTTCGAAGCCCAAGACCGCGCCGGCCTTTCAGCCCCACCCTGGATGGCGCCTTGCACTGCCGGCCTCCACACCCTGTCGGATGCCGGTCCTGTCTGCCTGATCGACGTGAAGCGAATGGAGAACTCGCTGTACGCGAACATGGTGCGCCTGCGCGGACTTTGGTCAAGGTGGAGGCGGGAAGGTAAACCACGATTGCCGGGTTCTTAGGTGCTCGAGCTTAAGAATGCCTAAGTCTCGCGTTTCTTTGCTTTCGTAAAACCACCAAATGTCATAGCTCGCGCTTGCGGCACGGAGAGTTACCACAGAGAGATTTCTGTGGAATGGAAGCAAGGCTCGTTGACTGATGGTATTTCATACCGGGTTTGATGGCGTAAATCGGTCGGACCTTTTCGCATCGCGTTACTCTCCCTGAACTTGGCGTGCTAACGATCGGCCTCTGCGGAGTATATCCCATCAGGAAACTCCCGAATGACGAATTTTCTTGAAGCCCGAACCAAGCCGGCGCGTTCTCCATCCATGCGAACAAAACACTGCCTGCTCCTTCTAGCCGCCTCACTCACCGGCCTCGGTGTCGCCGCCATCGACACGGCTCGCTATGCCCATGCCAGCGGCTTTACCGCGTTTGCGGAGGACGAGGATGTCTGCCGGAAGGCGGGTGCCGCGGCCATTGGCGGGGCGGCCGGACCGACTGCGGCGCAGCGTTACGACTTCGCCTACCGCCGGTGCATGGCCGTGCATGGGCGAATGCGGTTGATGGGCGCTTACGGGCAGGGCGGCCCCGGTCCTGGAGGCTACCCGGTGGGCAACCCGCACAGCTTTGAATATCCCGACGCCTTCTACAGCATCCCCTATGCGACGCCCGGCTACGGATACGACGGCTTCAGCTACTGACGCTCAAACCGCCACGCCTTCGCATAGACCCCAGCCGCCGGGTAAGCGTCAGTCGCGCCGCCGGGTGACGCTCCAGATGGTGATGTCCCAGGCGTTGTGGATAGCCACCAGCAACAGGCACGCCGTTGACGCGGCCAGCACCGCACAGCCCGCATCGAAGCCGAGCAGCAACGTCGCTCCCGCCGCGGATTGCAGGGCATAACCGAGGGCGGGGGCGGCCGCATACCAGAGGCGGTCTTCAAGGTCGATTTTCGGGGCGATGCCGTCGCGCACGGCGCTGCGCCAAGCCAGGCCGGAATACGTCACGCCGAACATGCCGCAGGCCAGGATCAACCCGCCCACCTGCGCCAGGTTCTCCAACGGCGCGAGGGCGATCAGGCTGCTGAACAGCGTCGTCCCGAACTGGACCACGCTGGCCGTCAGGAACATCCGCAAGGCGCCTGGCCGGTCGCGGGTGAAGATGCCCGAGCCCACCGATGCCGCGACGAACAGCAATCCCGTCATGGTGGCCGAAGCCTCACCCAGCACGCTGTAGAAATCGTGCCAGGGGGCGATCGCTGCGTGTAGCGGCTGCATCGTTGCGCTGGTGCTCCCGATGGTTCGAGCCCGGATCGGGATGCTTTGTAGCAGGCAGCGGCGCTTGTCCGAAAATGGGTGCCGCCAGCGTGACTACATGGCCGCCTGCGTCTCAGGGGCGGTTAACCTCGCCCTGGCATTGCTGAACGATCTGCCTGAATCTCGGCTCGCGAGCGCGGTCTGGTTTGCTGAGGAACGCCGCCCGTTCGGTGTCGGAGTAGGAGGTCTGCACCCCGGCAACCAGGCATGAGCAGTAGCGGTCGACGCGCGACTGCACCGGCGACAGGCTCGGATCGCCGCCGGCCGCCCGGACCTGCTTCGTCATCTCCACATGGCACTCGCGCCGCATCGCATAGGCATCGAACGCATCGTCTGTCGTTCGGGCGTACGCCATCGCACCGGACGGCGAGCGGTCCAGCGCGTGGTTGATGTTGTTCATCAGGCTCAGCAGGAAGATCATGAACATCACCGGCGCCACCGGAGCGAGATGCGACCTGATGCACCAGGCGGTAAAGCCCGTGGGCTTCGCGCCTTCGGTCCTCTGCCAGCCCACCAAGGTGAACACGCCGTAGAAGCCGGCGGGCAGGACAAGGCCGAGAAAGGCAAGGTTGACCACCGCCGCGCCCGGCACGCGGCCCACCGACAGCAAGGCCGCCGCGACCAGCCCCGCGCCGATGAAAGTCATGAGGATGGTGACCAGTCTTCTGAGCCGTCGCCATTTGTCTGACATGATGATCCTCGCTGGTTGCCTCGGCGCAATGCGCGGCGGGCAGGTTGCCGGGATGTCGATCGTAGAGCCGGAACGGCGAAGCGTTTGCCGGTCGAGCAGCCTGGACGGACGCTCAGTGCTCAGGGGCCGAAGGTGACGTCTGCCATCCGTTCGCAGAGTTGTGCCGTCGTCGGTCCGAGCGCGATCTGGGCCAGTGCGAGCCCGGCCACGACCAGGATCAGCAGCAGGGGCGTATCGTGCCGGTATTTATCCGTCGCATCGGCAGGCTGCACGGTCCGACCAAGCCAGCCGGATCGGGTCGTCCGCCGTGTTGCAAAGGCTTGTCCGGCGGCATCGATGGGGTGCAGCTCGATACCCGTCCTGGGCCAGGGCGGGTTGCTTGAAGAACCACCCGGTTTCGTGTTCGCACCCATGTGCCGGCTCCTGAAGGTTGTGGGCCAACCAGGATCGATCGCCGGTCAATTCGGCAAATGAATAGGTTTCAAAGAGCATGAAAGCGAGCGCTTGCAACGGCTTAGAACGACACAGCCCCGACCCGGCTTTCACACCGGATCGGGGCTGCGCCGACAGGCTCGGCGTTGGAACTCAGGCGGCCATGATCCCGGCCGCCCTTCGCTAATCCGTCAGGCGCGCTTCACACCGGCGACGTAGCGGTCGATCGCCGTCGCCAGCACCGGCAGGGGCACACCCCCGGTCTTCACGACCGCATCGTCGAACCCGGCGAGGTCGAACTTCGCCCCGAGCGAGGCCCGTGCACCTTCACGCAGGCGCAGGATTTCGTTGTGGCCCATCTTGTAGCCGCAGGCCTGGCCGGGCGAGGCGCAGTAACGGTCGGTTTCGCTGGTCATCGCGCCGGTGCCCTTGCCGGTCTGCTCGGTCAGGAAGGCGATGGTCTGCTCGCGGGTCCAGCCCATCGCGTGCAGGCCGGTATCGGCCACCAGCCGGCAGGCGCGGAACTGCTGCGCCTGCAGGTAGCCGATGCGGCCGAACGGGTCGTTGTCGTACAGCCCGTGCTCGTCCACCAGCTGCTCGGCATATAGCGCCCAGCCTTCCACGAAGGCATTGAACCCCATCATCGAGGTGATCAACGGGATCTCGGCATGGTGCTCGGCCAGGTAGGCGCCCTGCCAGGTGTGGCCCGGTATGCCCTCATGCGCGGTCAGCGTCGGGAGCTGGTATTTCGGCCATAGCGTCGTCGTCTTGAGGTTCACGTAGTAGATCGCCGGACGGGAGCCATCCAGGCTGGCGAAGTTCATGTAGCCGAGCGCCGCGCCGTCCTGGATGTCCGGCGGCACGCGCTTCACCTGCACGTCCGCCTTCAGCGCCAGATGCGAGATCTGCGGCAGCAACGGGCGGATATGGGCGATGCGGTCGTTCAAATAGGCGATCAACTGCGTCCGGCCGTCATCGTTGTCGGGGAACAGGAAGCGCGGGTCCTTGTTCAGCGCCTGGACGCGCTCGCCCACCGTTCCCTTGGTCATCCCCTGCGCACGAAGCAGCGCATCCATCCGGGCCTGGATTTCGCGGTTCTGCTCCAGTCCCAACCGGTGGATGTCGGCCGGCGATGTTGTGGTAGTGGTGCCCAGGCGCAGCGCCCAGCGGTAGAACGCCTCGCCATCCGGCAGGCGCTGCACCCCGGCCGTGTGCGAGGCATTGGCGGTAGCGGCCGAGAACGCGGCGATCTGACGGTCGAGCGCCGGATACACGGTGGCTTCGACGATCTTCGTGCAACGCGCGGCCCAGTCGCCCGGCAGGTTCGCCGCCGCGGCACGCCTGGCCAGCGAGGCGACCAGCGGCTGCTGGGCGGCCGGCACTGCCCGGTAGCCCTTCAACTGCGTCAGGGTTTTCGCGACGATGAAGTCGGGCGGCACCACGCCCAGGGCTGCGTCGGACCGGACGCGCGCGCTCTCCTGGTCGAGCACCCTGCCGAAAGCGGACACCCGCGCCAGGTAGGCCTCGGCATCGGCGGCGACCTTTATCTGGTGCTCGCTGTTGAGGAACTCCGGCAGCGCGGTGACCGCGCCGTTCTGCTGGCTCAGGACATAGGGCGCGGCGCCACCGCTGAACCCCGCACTCGCCCCGCCGCCATAGCGAAAGCCGAGGCCGTCGATCCCGCGTTCGGCGGCATAGAGGACGGTGTCGTAGCGCAGGCGGTCGGCTTCCGAGAGGCCGGCCATGCCGGGTTGTTTGAGCAGCCGCTCGCGCATGCTCCGCACCTGCGCCGCCCAGGCTGCGTCGCCGGCCGGGGATGCGTCGCCCAGCTGCGATTTCAGGCTGGCGTATTTGCCGGTGTCGAGGCCGAGGGCCGTCGCCTGTTCGGGTGCCAGCCGAAGGATTTCGTCGGCGAACGCGGCAAGCTGGTCCTGCAGCGGAGCAACCTCGCCGGCTTGTGCCAGGCGTGGGCCGGCGAGCGCCACGGCTGCACCGGCCTGCAACAGATGGCGGCGGGAGAGGGCCAGATCATGTGTCACGCAGCGTGTCTCCGAAAAAAGTTGCGGCACCCTAGGCCATGCACGACGAAGATGGCCATGCCGGACGGCGCCTTTTGTGGCCGCCCGGCGGAGGAGCACCACAACGATGAGCGCAATGACGGGTCTCGAACTACGCACCACGGTTTCGGAGGCAGGCGAGCTGACGCTCGATCTCGTAGAGCAGCAGGTAGCGGACCCGGGCCCGGACGACGTGGTCGTGCAGGTGCAGGCGGCGCCCATCAACCCCTCCGACCTGGGCCTGCTGCTGGGGCCGGCGGACCTGTCCACGATGCAGGCGTCGGGCACTCCCGATCGCCCGGTGCTGAAGATGCGGGTTCCGCACTCGGCGATGCCGGCGATGGCGCCGCGCCTTGGCCAGTCGATGCCGGTGGGCAACGAGGGCGCGGGAACCGTGGTGCGGGCAGGGACGAATGCGCGCGACATGCTTGGCCGCCTCGTCGGCATGTCCGGCGGCGCGATGTACACGCAGCTGCGGACCCTGCCGGCACGCGCCTGCACCATCCTGCCGGACGGTGCGACCGCGGCTGACGGCGCCTCGATGTTCGTCAACCCGCTCACCGCCCTGGCAATGGTCGAGACGATGCGGCGGGAGGGCCATCGCGCCCTGGTCCACACGGCCGCGGCATCCAACCTCGGACAGATGCTGAACCGGATCTGCATTGCCGACGGCATCGGCCTCGTCAACGTCGTGCGCAGTGCAGGACAGGTGAAGATCCTGCGCGATCTGGGCGCCGCGCATGTTCTGGACAGCAACGAAGCCGGTTTCCCGGGCGCGTTGGAGAACGCTATCGCCGCGACGGGTGCGACCATCGCGTTCGACCCGATCGGCGGTGGCGACCTTCCGAACACCATCCTGCATGCGATGGAAGCGGCGGCGAACCGCACCGCGACCGCCTACAGCCGCTACGGGTCATCCGTGTTCAAGCAGGTTTACATCTATGGCTGGCTGGGACAGGGCCCGACGGTCATCGATCGCGGCTTCGGTTTTGCGTGGAGCGTCGGCGGCTTCCTGCTGACACCGTTCCTGGCCAAGATCGGCCAGGACGAAGTGGCCAGGTTGCGTGAGCGGGTGCGCAACGAGCTCACGACGACGTTCGCCAGCCACTACACGCAAACGATTTCGCTGCGGGACGCGCTGAACCCCGGGATAGTTGCGGCGTATGTGCGAAAGGCTACCGGGGAGAAGTATCTGATCGATCCTAGCTTGTAAGTTCATGATTCCAGGACAAAAGATTTCGCTTGTGCTGGCGCGGATTTTCCAATGAGCGCGCGACAGCACCGACAAAATCTTTTTGCTTCTTTTTTCTCCAGAAAAAGTAGGCCTTTCTTCTCTCTCGACACTAGCGGCAGGAGACACAAGGGAAATGCAGCAGACACGGACCAGGGCTCCGACCCGCAGAAAAACTTCGACTGCGATCCGGGGCAGCAAGCGCCAGCCGCCCTTCGACACCGGTGCCGAACACGTCAAGCCGGACGAGCAGGCGGCGATCGCCTCCATCAACGAGGTGATGCAGGGTATTCGCGAGACCACCTGGCACGATTACGGGCACTCCGTGCGCAGCGTGCACGCCAAGAGCCACGGCCTGCTCGAGGGGGAATTGCGCGTGCTCGATAACCTGCCGGCCACGCTCGCGCAGGGACTGTTCGCGCAGCCTGCGGCGTATCCCGTGGTGCTGCGCATTTCGACCAATCCCGGTGACATCCTGGACGACACCGTATCGTCGCCGCGTGGGCTTGCGATCAAGGTCATCGGCGTGCCGGGCGAGCGGCTGCCCGGTTCTGAAAACGACACGACGCAGGATTTCGTGATGGTGAACGCGCCGGCATTTGCCGCTCCTGACGCGCAGGGATTTGTCGGCAGTCTGAAGCTGCTTGCTGCCACGACCGATACCGGGCAGGCCTGGAAAAAAGGTCTGTCCGCCCTGCTGCGGGCGATCACCGGCGCGCTGCCGGCCGATGCCGCGGCGGCCGGTAAACTCAAGGCGCTCGGCGGGCATCCGTTGACGCACCCGCTGGGCGAGACCTTCTACAGCACCACGCCGTTCCGCTACGGGAATGGCATCGCGAAGTTTTCCGTGGTTCCGGTTTCGCCGGAGCTGGTTGCGCTCAAGGACGCTCCGGTCGATCTGTCCGGCAAGCCGAACGGCCTGCGCAGCGCGGTGATCGAGTTCTTCCGTGCGAACGCCGCGAAGTGGGAGTTGCGTGTGCAGTTGCGCACCAATCCGGAAACCATGCCGGTCGAGGATGCAGCGGTGACTTGGCCGGAGTCGGAAAGCCCCTATGTCGCGGTCGCCGAGATCACCGTTGGACAGCAGCCGGCCTGGAGCGAGGAGCGGGCGCTGCAGGTGGACGACGCGTTGTCGTTCAGCCCATGGCACGGGATTTTGGCGCACCAGCCGCTCGGCTCGGTCAACCGTGCGCGGCAGACCGCGTACTCACAATCGGCCGGATTTCGCGCCTCGCACAACCGCTGTCCAATCCACGAGCCTTCCGCGAAACCGGACCTGTCCCAGCAGCCCGCTTCCGAGTTCGGCACCAGCACAGGGCGTGAAGGACGACGTCCGAACACGCCCGATGCACGGCCCGGTTCACTGGGACAGCCGCTGAATGCGACTGCAAGAAAGCTGATGTCGGGTTCGCTCGGCGGCTTGGCGGCTGGCGTTTTGCTGTCCGCGTTCTTCCTCGGCCTGGAAAGCGCGAGCGGAGAACCTTCCGACCTGATCAAGCTGAAACGCCGGACGGTTCGCCGGGCTGGGTGGCGCGACAAGCGGGATCGCGCGTGGGCCGATGCCGGCGAGCAGGCGTTCGCCCATGGCGGGCACCTGGCACTTTCCGTGGTGGCCGGTGCTGCCTACGGGATGGCGAAACCCGACACGATGCCGCCGCTGGCTGCAGGCACGCTGTTCGGCGCCGGCTTCTATGCACTGGCCTACGGCGCGGCCGGTCCAGGCCTGGGCGTGACACCCAAGCTGACCCGCGACACGCCGGCCAGCATCGTTCAACACGGCCTGTTCCATATCCTGTTCGGCGTTGTCACCGCACTCGTCACCGAGGAGGCCGCGCGAAGGCTGTGACTGCGCACATAGTGGGTATCACGCCCCGGCCGGCCGATCGGCACTGGACGGCGGGCGTGGTTCCGCGCACCGTGCTTCCACAGCGCTGATACGGGCAGGCCTTGCCGCCAGCGGTGCCGCACAAAAAATCGGAGATCGCTGATGCAAAGACGAGCTTTTCTAAGCACGCTGGCCGCGGCATCTGCGCTGGCGGCCGTTGCACGCCGGCCGGCGATGGCCAGTCCGGTGCCGAAAGCGCGAAATATCGTGCTTGTGCATGGGTTGTTTGCCGATGGGTCGTGCTGGTCCGGTGTGATCCCGGCGCTGCAAGCGGCCGGCTTGAATGTCACCGCCGTGCAAAACCCGTTGACAACACTGGAGGAAAGCGTGGCCGCGACGCAGCGCGCGCTGGCCTTGCAGGACGGTCCGACCGTACTGGTTGGACATTCGTTTTCCGGCGTGATCGTGAGCGAAGCAGGCGTCGATCCGAAAGTCACGTCACTGGTCTACGTGGCCGCTCGCGCTCCCGATGCCGGCGAGGATTACACGGCCCTGGCGAAACGCTTTCCCACTCCGCCTGCGTCGGCCGGCATTGTCTTCTCCGGCGATTTCGGTCAGCTCAGCGAGGCGGCGTTCCTGCGTGATTTTGCAGGCGATCTTCCCGCGGCGAAGGCGAGGGCGCTCTACGCCGTGCAGGCGCCGTTCGAAAAGAGCTTGCTCACCGGAAAAACCACGCATGCCGCATGGCGGTCGAAGCCGAGTTGGTACGCGGTCTCCACCGAGGACCGCACGATCAACCCCGACCTGGAACGCTTCATGGCCAAGCGCATGGGCGCCACAACCATCGAGGTCAGGGCCAGCCACCTCTCGCTGATTTCGCAACCCGGGATCATCGCCAACCTGATTCTCGACGCGGCCGGGCGTTCGAGAACGGGCACCGGGTAACCACGCCATTCAGACTGGCCGCGCGCTCTCGTCATAGACAACGCCACGGTCCTCGCTGCAGCCCGCGGCCGTTCACCGCGAGTGAGCAGGCGAGCATCGGGCGTCAGCTTTGTCGAGCACAGGTCCAGGCGTTCCATCGGCAGCGTCACTTCGTCATCGCTGGCCATTTCGGCTTGCAGCAGGTCGCGCAGCAACGCGAGCACGAGGCCGCGCTGGCGCAATGTCGCCAGCTCTCTGGTCTATCCTAAACGATTGCCGTTCCGCAGGAACTGCGCTGCGTCGGCAACCGCCTCGCGGGTCTTCGCCAGGGCCGAGCCCATCGTGAAAAAGCCGTGATAGACGCCGTTGTAGCGCTTCATGGTGGTCAGCACGCCGGCCCGGGCCAAGATGCCGGCGTAGTTCTCGCCGGCGTCGCGGATCGGGTCCACTTCGGCGGTCAACACGCAGGCGGGCGGCAGCCCCTGGTGGCTGGCGGCCAGCGCCGGGTTGGCGCGCGGGTCGAGCAGCTCATCCTCGGACGAATGATAGTGCCCGCGGAACCACAGCATCGAATCGCGGGTCAGGATCGGGCCGCGGGCGAACTCGGTGACCGACGGGCGGGTCAGGTCTCGGTCGGTTCCGGGATAGACCAGCAACTGCGATCGGACGGCCGGGCCGCCGCGCTCCCGGCTCAACAGGCAGCAGACTGCCGAGAGCGTGCCGCCCGCGCTGTCGCCGCCGACCGAGACGGCGCCAGGATCGCCACCGATCGCCTGGGCGTTGGCCGCCACCCAGCCGAGTGCCGCGAAGGCATCCTCGGGGGCTGCCGGGAATTTATGCTCCGGCGCGAGGCGGTAATCGACACTGACGACGACCGTTCCCGCCTGGACGCACAGCTCGCGGCAGACCCAATCGGCCGATTTCAGGTCGCCCAGCACCATGCCGCCGCCATGGAACCACACCAGGACGGGCAGGCCGGTTGCCGCCGACGGGCGGTACAGTCTCGCCGGGAGGTCGCCCGCCGCCCCGCCGATTGTCAGCTCGCGCACCTCGTGCACGTCCGGCCCGGGCATCGCGGGGAACGCCGCGTAATAGGCCCGCACCTCCGCCGGCTGCATGGTGGTGATGTCCACCGACCCGGCCTTCGCCAACAGCTCCAGCAGCCGTGCCGCATCATCGTCCAATTTGGCCATGGTCTATCCTGAAGGAGTGAAGCGCCGGTTAACCCAGCGCGCCGGGGCCGAACGCGTCGGCAATGCACAGGCACGGGATTTCCAGCCGTTCGGCCAGATCCCTGCAATACCCGGCCGAGGCGATCTCGCCATCGTCGTCGAGGATGTCGGTCCAGGCGGCAACCTCGAACGCCGTCAGGTGCCGCACCAGGTCGAGCGCGATGTCGGCGCTGGCCCGGTGTTCGCGCCCGCGATAGGCGATCATCGCCGGCATCACGTGGCCCGGCGACTTCAGGCTGGAGATACCGGCATCGGGGGCGCCGGCGGCCCGCAGCGTCAATGCGCGGTCGGCGGCCGAGATGCCGGTGCCGTCGCAATCGGCGGCCTCAACCGAGCGCAGCAGGATCGGGCCGCGATACCCCTCGCGATACTCGCCGGCCAGCACCAGCCCCAGCGCCATGGCGCGTTCCGCGGTCACCGAGAAGCATGTCAGCCCGCGGCCCCAGGTCACCATCGTGTTGACCATGCCGGCACTCGCCAGCGCCGCCACGCCCAGGAAAAAGCCACGCCCGGCACCCGCGCGGCCCGGTTCCTCGCAACCTTCATCGACCACGATGGCCAGGCCGCCCTGCTCCAGCGCTTCCGCCGCCCGGCCGACCTGGTCGCGCTGGGCGCCGGTGAGCTGGCCCAGGCCGTCCAGCCGTTCGGCCAATGAGAGATTCGCCGCGGACCGGGTCATGTCGGACGGGAAGAACATCTTGGGTGCAACAAGCTCCGCAACGCAGCCCGCATATATGGTCTGGCGGCGTCCGCGGCCAGGGGGCCGGACGGCCGGGCCGTTTTGCCTCCTGTCCGGTTGCCCTATACGTTACATGAAACGGGGAGGCTGACGGTGGACACACATATCCGCGTATCGCGTGGCGGGGCGGCGCTGCACATCGAAATGACCCGGCCGGCCAAGCGGAATGCGCTCACGGTCGCGATGTATGCCGACATGGCCGGTGCAATGGCCGAAGCCGAGCGCGACGGCGCTATCCGGGCCATCGTGTTTTCCGGCGAGGGTGCAGCATTCTGCGCCGGCAACGACCTGGCCGATTTCGTCGCCAACCCGTCTTCGGACGACGACCGCCCGGTGTTCCGCTTCATCCGCGCGCTGGCCGACGCACGCAAGATACTGATCGCCGCGGTCCAGGGCCGCGCCATCGGCATAGGCACGACCATGTTGCTGCATTGCGATTTCGTGCTGGCCGAACCGGATGCCGAGCTGCAGATGCCTTTCGTCGATCTGGCACTGGTGCCCGAAGCCGGAAGTTCGCTGCTGGTGCCCAACCTGATGGGCCAGCGGCGTGCAGCCGAGTTGTTGCTGCTCGGCGAACGCATCGGCGCCGCGCGCGCGGTGGAACTCGGTCTGGTCAACCGCATCGTGGCTGCGGGCAGCGCGCGTGCGGAGGCGCAGGCTTTGGCGGACCGGCTGGCGCAGAAACCGGCCGGCGCGCTGCTCGCGACAAAGACGCTGATGAAATCGGCAACGCGCGACGTGCACGGCCGCATTGCCGAGGAGAACACGGCTTTCCAGGCGCGGCTGCAAACCGACGAGCTTCGGCAGACCGTGCAGAACTTCTTTGCAACCCGTTCCAAGGCTGCCGCCGCATGAGCCTGCCCCCGTCGATCGCATCGCGGTTGCGCCTGCCGGTCATTGCGGCGCCGCTGTTCATCATCTCCAACCCCGACCTGGTGTTGGCGCAGTGCAAGGCGGGCGTTGTCGGGTCGTTCCCGGCGTTGAATGCCCGGCCAAAGGAAAAGCTGGAGGAATGGCTGCAGCGCATCACCACCGAACTCGCCGAGTACGATGCGGCGCACCCCGATGCACCGTCGGCGCCGTTCGCGGTGAACCAGATCGTGCACCGGTCCAACGACCGGCTGGAACACGACCTTGCGTTGTGCGTGAAATACAAGGTGCCGATCGTCATCACGTCGCTCGGTGCGCGCAGCGACGTGTTTGACGCGATCCATTCGTATGGCGGCATCGTGCTGCACGACATCATCAACGTGGCGTTCGCACACAAGGCGATCGACAAGGGCGCCGACGGGCTGATCGCGGTTGCGGCCGGTGCCGGCGGTCATGCGGGCACCACGTCGCCATTCGCGTTGATCGCCGAGATCCGCACATGGTTCGACGGACCGCTGGCATTGTCGGGCGCCATTTCCACCGGCGGCGGCATCCTTGCGGCGCGCGCCGCGGGTGCCGATGTCGCCTATATCGGCTCGGCCTTCATCGCGACGGACGAAGCGAATGCTGCGGACGGCTACAAGCAGGCGGTTGTCGACGCGCAGGCCTCCGACATCGTCTACACCAACCTGTTCACCGGCGTGCACGGCAACTACCTGAAAAGCTCGATCGTCGCGGCTGGCCTCGACCCCGAGGCACTGCCGCAATCCGACCCATCCGCGATGAATTTTTCGTCCGGCTCGTCCAAAGCCTGGCGCGACATCTGGGGCGCCGGCCAAGGCATCGGCGGCATCACCACCATAGTCCCAGCCGCCCAACGCATCGCTCAATGGTCGCACGAATACGCAGCCGCAAAAGCACGAGTGTTGGTATAGGGAAAGAACGTAGGGCGGATAAGCGCAGCGCCATCCGCCACCCCACGTCAACAAGCAGGCCGCGTGGCCGA
>CAZZWO010000010.1:0-31898 GCA_964657885.1 uncultured Acetobacteraceae bacterium
TAACCCTTTGGGCTGGAGGCGGCGCGGGAGGGAGTGGTTTCGGCGGAGCGGGCGGAGGCGGGGCCGGCGGGGGCTTCAGCGAGGGCTTCTATCCAGTCACGCCCGGCCAGAACTTCTTGATCAGCGTCGGGAACGGAGGTTCGGGGGCCGGTTCTGCTGGCGGCGGATCCAGTTTCGGCAGCCTTGCTTCGGCTACGGGCGGTCAGGGTGGCGGCAACGGCAGCGCGAACGCAGGTGGCCTGGCGGCAAGTCTGTTTGGAAGCGGTTTTGGCTCGGGCCTTGGGCTACCCGGAGGAGGAGGCGGAGACCCGTTTAGCGCGGGAGCTGCGTGGATGAGCGGTGCTGGCGGCAGCGCACATATGAGTGGTGGCGGTCTGGGCGTCGTGGGCGTTTCGAGCGGCTCGACATCGGGGAAGCCGGCGGGTGGGCCCGGCGCCGGCGGATCCGGCGGGGTCGGCAACGGCGTAGGCGGGCAGGGTGGTCCAGGTTTGGTCATGGTCGAGTGGTGAGCTTGGGCCAGCTTTGAGCCGCTTTGTGCAGACATCGTCGCTACTGACACTCGATCCGGGTAACCGCGAGCCATCATTCCTCCAGACCAGGTGAATCATGTCAACGAACGCCAGCTTTAATTGGCTGCCAACAACGACCCGCGTTGTTACGGTGGAGGGATTCGGGCCATTTGCACGAGGAAGTTTGCAGACGTTTCCATCGCCGCTTATTTGGGGTGTAAAAGATCCACAAGACATCCTCGATTTCGTCGTCGATTATTCTGAGGCTTTAGCGGGGAACACTGGCGATTCGATCGCTACCCTCGACGTCAGCATAAATCCCGCGGCTGCCGGCGACTTGGCTTTGGTGACGTCCCGCGCTGATGGTTGTCAGGCGGTGCTCTGGTTCTCGAACGGTCTAGCAGGGACAACGTACTCTGTGACGGTGATCGCGGGCACCAACAGCGGTCGCAGCATCGCCAGAACCGTGAGCTTACCGGTCGCTTTGCTCGCCTCCGCGTCGTCGTTCGGCACGGTGATCACTGACCAAAATGGGTTGCCGCTGACTGATCAATCTGGTGCGGAACTGACCACCTCCTGATACTGACGGCGCTTACAGACAAGCAGCAACCAACTTCTTTGCATCTGTGGCCGCTCTGGCCTCGAGAGTGATAGGCGCATCATGCCAACGATCCCCGAGCTTCCTAACGCGTCAGTGAGTGAAGCGCAGGACGAAATCCCTGTCAGTCAGGGCGGCGTCACGCGCGCAGTAACTGTCGCTGAGTTACTGAGTGGCACTCAGGAGCTGCTTACAATTCCAAGCCAAAGTTTGCTCGGGCGTGCGTCGCTGGGTCCGGGCAGTCCAGAGAGTCTGCTGTTGGGATCGGGACTTGCGCTACAAGGCGATGCATTGGTTCCGAACGGTGGCGACCACCTTTCGTTTATCCAGACCCCGGCTTTAACGCCAGGCGACGAAGTGATAGTCAATTCTGTTGGTCTGCCGCGACGCCTGCCAGCCACGGCACTCCGCCAGCTTTTTTCAGCCGGAACAAACGTGAGTGTCGACTCGCTTGGGGTAATTGCGGCTTCTACTGACCCGAGCGTGAATAGTGAGCTGAATTCACTGGTTCAAGGTCTGAGTGCCGCGCAAAGTGGCATTGCGGTAGTCGCATCCAAAATACCAGTGGGCGGCTTTGCCGGCCTCAACGGAAGCGGACAGGTGACTGCTCCAATTGCCGGCGACATAGGAGCAGCGACCGTCACTGTGCCAACCGGCGGTTCCTCACGCAGCATGGTGCGAAGGGCGCTCGACTCGTTGAACCTACTGGATTTCGGGGCAACAGCCGGCGGAAGCGACTGTTCGGGTGCGTTCGCCGCCGCCTACGCACAACTGCCGGGTGCCGGGGGCGAGATTTGGATCCCGTCAGGGGACTTCTGGCTCGCGAGCCCGCTGACACTTTCCGGGAAAGCCGTTTCGATAAGAGGCTCCGGTAAAGGACAAACGCGGCTACACCTTGAGCACACAGGTGTGGGCTTCGACTTTGCCCCCGGAAATCTTTTTGGGAAAGTGTTGGTGTCGGCAGTTTCACTCTACGCGGAGAACATGTCCGGGCAGACTGCTGCGGCGATCCGCATTACTTACCCTTCAGCATCAGCCTTCGGGTATGTTTCGGCAGCAATCAGTGATGTCGAGTTGTTTGGCTACCCCAACTCGTCCAACGGGACAGCGCCCTTCCCACAAACGTTTTTCCGCGGCGTGGTGCTGAACAACTGCTGGAGCTCACAGATTAATAACCTGTCTTGGTTCGGCCCTCCAGCTCCTGCCGGGGGAACTACCTCCGCAGTCATCGAACTGAATGGCTCGGTCGACACTCGTCTTCATGCACTTCAAGCTTACTATGGAAATTCGGTCGTTCTGCAGACCGGGTATTGCGAAGGGATATATCTTAGCAACCCGCTTGTTGTCGGCACAGACTACCTGTTTTCCCAAACCGATGAAACGAAGTGGGCGGGATATTCACCCGGGCGAGCAATGTTGCTGGGGCTATGGGCCGCCAACGGTGAGGTGAACACTAATCTTGGCACTGTCCAGCTCACGAATGTCACCGATGTCTTCATGTCGAACCTGGACATCACCCGCAACGGGGGGCCGAGCACATCGCAAATCATGTTCGACCTTTTGAACGTTTCCAATTGCCACGTGTCCGGCTGCAACTTCGTGGGTGGACCGACTGGTGGACCTAGTCAGGACGTAGCATTCCGGTTCAGAAGCACCTCAAATTCATCGAGTAACATAATTGATGGATGTCACTTTGAGGATCTGGCAACCGTCATACAGATTATCGGCGCGAACGGAACGGTCGGGCTGACCACCTATGGCCTGCATCTGGGGAATGTGCCGAGTTCGACGGCGATTATGGACCCGACGCCGCAAGAAGCGGGTAATCACGTTTCGTTTCTTACCCCGTCACAACCGGGCATCCCGGCTGGTGTTGGCCTGTCGAAGGATCACGTTCTGGCGGGAACAGGTGGTGCGGTCCTCTTTCGGGTGAACAACTTGGCTGCTGCGGCCAACTTCATCCGCCATCAACCTGCAACATCCTCCAATCCCCCGACGGTTTGCTTTGATGGTCAAGATGGTTCAGTCAACGGCGTAATCCAGACGAAAGGCGGCAGCCTGTTCATCAATGCCGCTGGCGGTGCTAGTGGCAGCGGTAACTTAGTCAGCTTCATGAACAACGCCGGCGCCTCGAACTGGGTCGTTGTCCAGAATGCGTTGGCCGGCAATTTGAGTTTGATCTCCACAAATCTGGGTGGCTTGGGAGTTCAGCCCAAAGGTGCGTTGTGGTTGTCACCGACTGGTGGGCTCTTCCTTCCAAATCTGCCCATCTCTAGGCCAACATCAGGCACTGGCCAAGTTTGGAACAATAATGGAGTTCTAAGTATTGCTTGAGGCGTCAGACTCGCTGGCGGGCAGCCACCAAATGCATGTGCTTTTTCAGCAGCTGGGAGAAGTATTAAGCGGCATTCGCGGTCTTCACGACAATATCGCGATCCGACAAGCGCAGGCAGAGCAATTGCATGATCTGGTCAGGTCGGACCTAGCGAACTTGCGCCGTGACCAACGCGAGTTAGAGGATAAGTTCGATTGTGTCGTCTGTATTGCTCAACATGACATCGATGGCTTGAGAAACAGCTCTGTAGAAAATACTCGGTCAATCAGAATGCTAGTGACATCGGTCGACGCTTTGAGGCGCCCAATTGTCGATATCCTGTCGCTGCGGTCGCGTGTCGCGGCCGTGCTGTTTGTCGCCGGGGTTCTCGGCAGTAGTGCTCTGTGGCTCGCCGAGCCGATCTATCATTGGTTCGTCGACAGCAAGCTGCCGCATTAATCTTTCCCCGTCTCTGGTAGATACGAAATGAGGGCGTCAATGCGCATTTTGCTTCATGTCTTTTGCTGTACAACATTGCTTACAACATCAGCTTTCGCGGGAGGATCCTTTCTGCTGCCGGACGGCATCAATCGCGCTCCGGCTATAGCCCTGCACTGCGTGGGAGTGGGCAACATCGCCGTCCCTTGCGGTACTGCCATTAGCCCGCTGGTAGTCTCGTCGTTACCCTCGGCAGGCGCATCGTCGTCTAGTAATCAGGTCTCGCAACTTGCCATCGAAGCGTCGACAGCTCTGGTTTTGGGAGCGACTACTGACGCCAGCTTCACCGGGGGACCAGGATCCTTGGTGTCGTTGCTGAAGGGGCTTTGGACTGTGTTAGGAACCGGAGTTCCCGCACTGCCGGTCGGTGGACAACTGACATCGCGAACAATAAACCTTGTTGCGCTTCAGAGCACAAGCCTCTTTTCGACGAACCTCAGCCGGAAGTATTTGTCCTTTCAAGTGCCTCAATCAACTTATGTTTGGATTAACCTGATGGGAGGTGCTGCTGCTCCGAATGCACCCGACTGCGCATTCTTCGCCGCCGGAACTTTCTATGAGAGCGGCCAGTTCGTCAATCGGGGAGCAATCACGGTGTACGCACCTGCCGCTGTCACATTGTCCGCCTGGGAGGGTTAAGGAGGTGGCCTGTACAATTAGGCTCCTTTCTGCTTGCATCTCGTTCAGTGTAGCCATTCACTCAAGTAGCGCGTCCGTCGTGACGCCTTCCAGGTCGCTGAGAGCTCTTTCCGGTCGCCAGGTCTGGGTTCCGATTTGTTCCCGTCGCGGCGTGAATGGTTCCAGTGCCTGGTTTGACAATGTGAATACCACTGTGATGGACCAAACCGCTTGTTACTCGCCGGCCTACGGGTCTGTATCCGCAATGAAAATCGTATTTTCGGCTTTCGATATGCCGCAGCAGGGTGAAGCAGACCGACCGATCGTCGCGACAGGCACTGCCGCAGTCTACGCACCATTATCAAATACCAACGTGGTGATATCATATGGATCCGTGAGTGTAGGCTCAACGACATTGAATTTTTCGTCAACTGCTCTTGGCGCGAACTCGATCAGCATCGGGCAGGTAGTTTCGAGCTCTGGAGGCGGCGTCGCTGCAAGCACCTATGTTACCGGTGTCACCAACAGCTTTGTCGCTGGCGCGGGTAATAGCCCCACCACCACCGTCGTGTCGTTGAGCGCACCCACAACGGCTTCGACGGCTGCGGGCCAGCCATTTACGTTTGCGGGTACTATCACTCCGGCCAAGTTCGGCGGCCGGCGGCAGTTTACCATCGAACCGGCGCATGACGTTGTCATCTCAGACGCCGTTGCTGTCCAGATGCCGCCCTCTTCCTTGTTTTACGTTCGTGTCTCCGCGTCGATGTCTGGGCCTGGGATGCAGCTGATGGACTATCCAGGGTCAGGCTCACGCCTTGCAGGCGAGTTCGATAGCAGGGGGTTGCTCGGCAATGATCAAACGCTTTTCCCAACGAGCCTTAGCAACACGGGTGGTGGTTACTGGGCGCCGACAATGGTTTTGGGCCTCGTCAGTCTTCCGGCAGGCCAACCTTCCCCGGGCGCCATCCTGATTCTGGGCGATAGCATCGCGGCGGGAACGGGAGATACCGCAGATGCTTATGGCCTGCAGGGGTATATTCAGCGAAGTCTGGAAAACTACTTGCCTTATGTAACCGCTGCTCGCGGTTCGACAACTGCGTTCGCCTTGGCGGCGCACGGCGATGGCCAATACGCACTTTCGGTTGATAGCGGCATAACGGATGTGTTGCTCGAAGATGGTCGGAACGACTTATTGTCTTTCCAGGCGAGCGACGTCGCCCTGGAGGCGTCGATTGCACAAATCGCAGGTCGTTACATAGCTGCAGGTAAGCGGGTTTGGTGCTTCACTGTCCCACCAACTACGCAGAGCAATGACGGTTGGATATCCCTGTCTGATCAAAGCTGGACCGTCGCGGTCAACACGACCGGAGCGTCGGTCACCAGTGCGGGTAGCTTCACCCTCTCGATGCAAAGTGTGGCCAATCTGACGTCGGCCCAAGCGGTCTCCGCAATCGGGATCGCTGCTGGTAGCGTGATCACCAACATCTCTGGGTTTAACGTCACGCTTTCAGCGGCCACTACAGCTACACTGCCTGGCGGAACACGCCTGAGCTTCGGTAGCTCCAACCCCGCCCAGTCGGCTTCCGAGACTTACCGGCGGTCTTACAACTCGTTCCTTAGACAACACAATGCGAGCCTCGGTTGCAGCGGCTTGATCGACATCGATTCGGTCGTTGCAGATCAAGCCGGTTCGGGAAAATGGCGGGTGGATCTTGGGGCAGCAAGCCTGGACGGTGTGCACCCATCGGCGGCTCTGCATCAAGCAGCTGTCAATGCAGGATTGCTCTCCCCGAACATGTTCCAGCCGCAATAGCCGACTGGTATCCCGTCGGGGGCGGAGCTTTTGATTGTACGTATCGTCTAGGCCATCCGTCCGCGGACAAAGGTCCGAGCTTCCCGGCAACGTCGTAGCAAACGACTATACCAAGAAGGATCAAAACTATGGCTAGAAAATGCATGATCAGCATCATCGTTGCCGGATCGCTCCCATTCCTGTCAGCATGTGCCGACAGCAAACCGGCTCTGGCCGCGGACTTTCAGGTGGCGCTTGATGTGGCAGCTACGATTGAGGGGGCGTATGCGGCAAAACCAACGGCCGATCCGAGAACGGTGGCGGAGCTTTCGCGGCTATTGGCTACAGCGCAGGCTGCAGTCGCATCATGGCAAACCTCAAACAGCCCCGGCGACCAAGGATTGGCTAATGCGGCGATTTCAGCACTAGTCGCATATGAGGCGTCGGCGCCCAAAGCACCGTAGAGCGACGAGCACCCCTTACGCCGTCTTGGAAAGGTTGACGACCGTGCTCCTCCGAGTGAGTGTTCTCGCAAAGGGCAGGGAGCAAGGCGGTCATGGCGGGAACGACACGACAGCAGCGACATGTTGTCGCTGCATGTTATCTGGGCTGGACGCTCGACGCCTTCGACTTCTTCATCATGGTATTCGTCTTCAGTGACGTCGCCAAAGAGTTCGGCATTAGCGTTACCTCGGTAACCTTTGCAGTCACGCTTACACTAGCGATGCGAGCTCTCGGGGCCTTCTTGTTCGGCCGGCTGGCGGACCGCTACGGAAGGCGGCCAGCACTGATGGCAAGTATCCTAGGCTTCTCGTTGCTCGGCTTTTGCACCGGGCTTGCTCCAAACGCGACCATCTTCTTCATTGTTCGAGCGTTGTTCGGGCTGGCGATGGGCGGAGAATGGGGCGTGGGTGCCTCACTGACCATGGAGAGCGTTCCTGCGTCGTGGCGTGGAGGCGTGAGCGGCCTGTTGCAGGCCGGGTATCCCAGTGGATACTTGTTAGCCTCGCTTCTATATCTTGCCTATCCTTGGCTGCATTGGCGCGGCATGTTCATGGCGGGCGCCATCCCCGCCTTGCTCGTCCTGTACATTCGTCAGAACGTCCCTGAAAGCCCCGACTGGTCTGCTCGAACTCGCACCACGTCAAATGAAGGGATTATGAACGTCGTCAGGCGCCATCTCGGTCTGACATTGTATGCGGCAGGCATGATGGCTTGCTTCAACTTCTTCAGTCACGGAACTCAAGACATCTACCCGCAGTATTTGAAGACACAGCACCACATCGACCATGTAAGTCTGACAACGATCGTCGTGATCTACAATATCGGTGCCATGTTGGGTGGCATCACCTTCGGAAGTCTGTCTCAGCGCATTGGCCGGAGATCGGCTATCGGTTTGGCGGCGGGGCTGTCGTTGCTGGTTCTTCCTCTTTGGGCCTTTTCCAGTCAGCCCATCTGGATCGGTCTGGGCTCCTTCCTGATGCAGTTCTGTGTTCAGGGTGCCTGGGGCGTGGTTCCCGTGCACCTGAATGAACTTTCGCCGTCTGCCATACGAGGCACCTTTCCCGGCTTCACCTACCAGCTCGGCAATTTTCTGGCAGCGCTGAACCTTCCCATCCAAAGCGGGCTCGCCGCCTATCTGGGCCATGACTTTCGCTGGCCATTGGTCGGGGTCGCCGGTGGCGCGGCGGTTCTGATCATCCTTTTCATGCTTCTGGGTCGGGAGGCAAAGGATGTGCGCATGGGAGAGTTTGGCGACGCCGCACCGGTCCGTGTCTAGCCGGGGTGCACAACCTCAAGCTTATCACTGGCTTCGCGTTCCACACCGTTGTCGCCGTAGGCTTGTTCGCCTTGATCGGCGGCGCTGCTGCTCTGTTGAACATGTATACTCGATTGCTGGAGGGGGCAGGAATGTCCCCCCTGGTGATCAAGGCCATACACATGACCGAATATTTTCTATTTGCGGTCGATCTGCTGTGCTTTCTCGTTTATGTCAGCGTAGAAGCCTGGCGTTTGCTGCGTGACATCTTGTCCGCCGGATCAGGAAGACAGCCAGTTTTGCCCAATCACTGACTAGCCCAGATGATGCGGTGGACCCATGCGATTTCAGTAAGGTCGAATGAGTAGTCAGGATGTTCCGGGTTCAGGCTTCGGAGTTCTATCCGCCGGGCGGAGCGCCGCACGAGTTGTTTCGCCATGACGGCACCTTTGGTTGTTCTTACGACAACTCGATCCCCGCGGCGGATCGGTGCTGATGGTGACACAACCACCATATCGCCATCGCGAAACACCGGCTCCATCGACTCGCCGGATATCTCGAGCGCATAGGCCTGCGGGTCTGCCACGTCGGGAATGGTGACTTCGTCCCATCCTACGCCAACAGGAAAACCACCGTCGTCAAAGAAGCCGTCAGCACCGGCCTGCGCCATTCCTATAAGGGGGATGCGGCGTGGGCCTGGTGGCCTTGTGCCAATGGCTCTCTCGCCCGCGACGAGATGAGAGAACACCTCCAGACTTGCTCCCGTCGCCAAAAGTACTTTCGCGATGCTTTCCGTTCCCGGCCAGCGCGCGCGACCATCCGGCATCCGTCGTTTCGACGGATTGAATGTGGTTGGGTCCAAGCCGGAGCGCCGCGCCAGTCCGGACGCAGACATCCCATGTTCAGCCGCCAGCGTGTCCAAAGCGCGCCAGATATCCTCATGCTTCATACCAGGAGAGTGATAGGAAGATTCACCCAAGACAATAGGAATCTGTAGCCGAGGCCCTTGCCACCTGAGGTTGCGCGCTGTAGAAAAGCGTTCTGCAAATGTTCTCGTTATCTGGGCCATCTGAGCTCACCAGCAAATCCTAGAAGGAGGATCTTCCCACGGTCTACACGCCTGGCGCCGACCCATCTGCCTCGAGTCGATACTCCAAAGAACACCTCGTTGCCGACCCCTAGAAAATCAGGGGTGATCTGCCGGTTCGTAAAAGGACAAAATATGGCCTTCTCACTTCGCAACCTGTCTGTATTGGCCTATGCCAATGGCTTCACATTGTGGCTGTACAAAGCCGGCAATGACGGGCGGACAACGGTGGTCGCCTCCGGTTTCTTTCAAGATGCCGGCGACATGTTGACCAGCGGTGACATGGTCTTGGTGTCTGCACTGGATGGTGGGCACATCCTGTCTGTCTTGTCGGATGGTGCTGTCATCCAGACTACTCCCCTCATGTAGGCGACGCCGAGCCTTATCACTCGAAGTTGGTGTCGCATGGG
This sequence comes from uncultured Acetobacteraceae bacterium, assembly GCA_964657885.1. Classification (GTDB taxonomy): domain Bacteria; phylum Pseudomonadota; class Alphaproteobacteria; order Acetobacterales; family Acetobacteraceae; genus BOG-908. The sequence goes on from CAZZWO010000010.1 coordinate 9,586, forward strand.
ACTGCAAAGCCCATCGTGCCCGGATGGCACACCACTGCCGGTTGACGCGCATGCGGGGCAATCTTCAAGCTCCGCCGCTCCACAAGCCGAATGATTTCCCGCGCCCTTGGACATCTCCCGCGACCTGCCTCTGGACCAGATACTGCGTGGCGACTGCGTTGAGATGATGCGCATGTTGCCATCGGCGTCGATCCACTGCGTCTTCGCGGACCCTCCATATAACCTGCAATTACGAGGCGAACTGCGCCGCCCCGACGACAGTCTGGTGGATGGCGTCGACGACGACTGGGACCGCTTCACCGACTTCGCCGCCTATGACGACTTTACGCGAGCGTGGCTGACGGAAGCCAGGCGGCTGCTGCAGAAAGATGGCACCATCTGGGTGATCGGGACTTACCACAACATATTCCGGATCGGTGCCATCCTGCAGGATCTTGGGTTCTGGATTCTGAACGACGTAGTTTGGCGCAAATCCAACCCGATGCCCAACTTTCGCGGCCGCCGCTTCACCAACGCGCACGAGACCCTGATCTGGGCCGCGCGCCAGCAAGACAGCCGTTACCGCTTCAATTATGCCGCGATGAAAGCTCTTAACGACGAGCTGCAGATGCGGAGTGACTGGCTCATTCCGCTATGTACCGGCGAGGAGAGGCTGCGCAACGCCCAAGGCCTCAAGTTGCACCCAACCCAAAAGCCCGAAGCGCTGCTCCATCGGATCATCATGGCAAGTACGTCCGCCGGAGACGTCATCCTGGATCCTTTTCTAGGGAGTGGCACGTCGGCCGCAGTCGCTCGCCGGCTTCATCGACATTTTGTGGCGGTTGAACGCCATCCCGCCTACATCGAAGCGGCCTGGGCGCGCATCAGGCGCGTGAAGGCGCTCCCGCTTGGCGCTATCGAAGCGACACCTTCGCGTCGGGACTCGCCGCGGATCTCCTTCGGCAGCCTGGTCGAGAGAAGCCTGATCACTCCTGGGATGGTCCTGACCGACAAACAGCGGCGCGTTGCTGCCACAGTCATGGCGGACGGCACGCTGACATGCGGGCCACACCGAGGATCTATCCACCAGGTAGGTGCCGCCGTGATGCAGGCACCGAGCTGCAACGGCTGGACCTTTTGGCACATGGAACGATCGGGATCGGTCGTCCCCATCGACGTGCTTCGCGACATCTAAACCAAACCCAGTCCTCCTTCTCCCACCGCCGCTGCAGCTTCTCCAGACCGGCTGCGGCCCGGCCCTGCCGGTTGTCACTCCCGGGCGCCTACCCTAAACCTTGATCTCACCCGCAGAGCATTCGGCAGTCGGCCGATGCTGCACGCGTATCGAGATGAGGGTCACGCATGAACTTTCCGCTTCGAGGCAGCACAGCCGTATTGACGGGCGCGGCAAGCGGCATCGGTGCGGCGCTCGCAAAGGAACTCGCCGGTCGTGGCGTCAACCTGGCTCTCGTAGACCGCAATGAGAGCGGCTTGGGAACCTCTGCCGCGTCGGCGCGGGCGGCTGGCGTGAAAGTCAGCGAGCACATCCTGGACGTGACTGACCGGCCGATGCTCGAAGAGCTGCCCGAGAAGGTTCTGTCGGAGCACGGTTCGGTCAACATATTGATCAACAACGCCGGCGTTGCCCTGGCCGGAACGTTCGCTGAGATCGCGCTCACCGACCTCGAATGGGTGTTCGACATCAACTTCTGGGCCCCGGTACGCCTGACCAAGGCGTTCCTCTACATTCTGCAGCGCGAACCGGCTGCCCACATCGTCAACGTCTCCAGCCTGTTCGGCATCATCGCGCCTCCCGGACAGGCGGCCTACTCCGCCGCCAAATTCGCGCTCCGGGGCTTCTCCGAGGCGTTGCGGCATGAACTCGAGGGAACAAACCTCTCTCTGACCGTCGTGCATCCAGGTGGTATCCGCACCGAGATCGCAAACAGCGCCCGGATCCCGCAAAGCCTGGATCCTCAGGCAGTCCGGGCACAGATGCAGGAGTTCAACACCCTTCTGCGCACCTCTCCCGAGACAGCGGCCAGCCTTATCGCGCAGGCTATCGAGCGGCGTGACAAGCGTCTCCTGATCGGCAGCGATGCCCGCCTGGCCGAGCGCCTTCAGCGGCTGTTCCCGGTCAACTATTGGAAGTACATGAAGAGGCGGGCGTCGGTTGCCGCTCCGCCATCGGCCGTTGCGACAGAGGGCGCTGTCTGATGGCGAGTCTGCAGGCGCATCTGCTGGACCTACTGGTCCGCACGCAATTCAAACGGCGGATGAAGGGCGTCAAGGATGTCGAGACCGCAAGGCGCGTCTTGCAGAACGGCAGCCTCCCAGTGCCGAAGGACGTCACCTACACGCCAGCCTCGGTGGGTGGTGTGGCTGGTGAGTGGGTGCGCACGACGGCCGAATCGGGCGGCCCGACCTTGCTTTACCTTCATGGTGGCGGCTATTTCGCATGCTCGCCGACCACGCATCGGCCTATCACCGCCGCCTACGCGAAGCGTGGTTTCTCCGTTTTCGTCCCGGATTACCGTCTCGCCCCCGAACATCCGTTTCCGGCGGCAATCGACGATGCGGAGAAGGTCTGGGCCGGCCTGCTGGCAGAAGGGCACTCGCCCGGGTCACTGACGATCTCCGGCGACTCGGCCGGCGGCGGCCTCTGTCTCGCGCTGATGCTGACCCTCCTTCGCAAAGGGAGTGCCACGCCAGCCGCTGCAGCGCTCTTCTCTCCCTGGACGGACCTGGCCGGCAAGGGCCATTCCATCGTGTCGAATGCAAAGTGGGACGCGATGTTCTGGGCGCCCGGCCTTATCTCGGCCGCGTCGTTCTACCTGGGTGCCACCTCACCCACCAACGATCTGGCGTCGCCTCTTTACGCCGATCTGTCAGGCCTGCCACCCTTGCTGGTCCACGTGGGCGACCGGGAGATCCTGCGGGACGACAGCGTCCGGCTCGCGAGGAGCGCTCGGGAAGCCGGTGTGTCGGTTGATCTGCGCGTCTGGCCGGTCGTGCCGCATGTCTGGCAACTCGCCCAGTTCCTGCCGGAAGCTCGCCAATCCGTGGATCTGGCCAGCACGTTCCTCCAGGCGCACGTGCCCCGGTAACCCCTCCTCCCGATCTCCTGGCGGAAGATCGTCTCCAGCATGATCATCCGTAATGTTCCGGCCGGCAGAAACCCCCGACAGGCCAGATCGTTTCAACCCCGGACTTCTTACGACAAGGGGATTTTGGAATGTCAGTACTGGCTTGGCTCATACTCGGCCTGATTGCCGGCTTCATCGCGAGTAAGATCGTAAATCACACCGGCTCGGGCGTGTTGCTGGACATCGTGCTCGGCATCATCGGTGCAATGGTTGGCGGCTGGCTGTTCGCCACCCTGGGCGCCACGCCCATCACCGGCTTCAACATCTACAGCATGTTCGTGGCCGTTGTCGGAGCAGTGGTCGTGCTGGTTATCTACCACGCCCTGTTCGGCCGAAGGGCAGCATACTAGCTCACCAGTCTTCTCGCGGAAGGGCTGGCAGCGCGGGCTGGCCCTTCCCCGATCTCGCCCCTCAGCGCACGCTAACGAAAACCGCGGCTGGGCGCATCGAAGCTTAAGCCCGCGCTCGCGCCGGCTGACGCCGTGGCGCTCACGTCGGATATGCTCAGATCCAATGGCTTGCCGGTATCCGGGGCTTCCGCGACTTCAACCATTTGGTGCGAGTGCCTGCCCGGGTATGGCTTGCGAAGGTCGGCTGGCGCTGCGTCCAACTCGGGCAATGGCGCGTGTGTCAGGTTGGCGACCAGCGTGCCCTTGTCCGGCCGTGGATAGATGAACCCATGCGTCGGGTAGATGCTGCCGAACGCTTCGCCCCGGCCAAGCTGAACGCGGACAGCACTCCAGTCGTTATCCTCGGACACATCCTTGACCTCGATGTCGCGCGTGATGCCCCGGCTGTTCCAATGCGACTGATCGATGATGATGGTGCGGCTGTCCTCGACGCCCGACACGACAGCCACATGGCCGAGCGGCATCCGGCCATTAGGCCGGAAGCTGAGGACGCTTCCGTTCTCAGGACGGCTCCCGCGCTCATACACGCCGGCCGCATTGCTCCACCAATCACGCGCGTTGCCTGAAATCTCGATTCCGGCGTCCTGCTTAGCAAAGGCAACACACTGGATCACCCGAGCACCGGGGGCGCTCGCCAGCCGGAGGCGGTGGTGCACGACATGGCCACGGCGAAATCCGTGGGCGTTCACCTGTGGGGCGAAGAGCAGGGCAGACACGAAAACAGCCGCGATGCCACTGATACTCTTCCCGCTACCGAACATGCGCACTCCGTGAATGTCATCAAGCTGACAAACTCGGTAACAACCTGTGTGCAACCCTGGCAACCGATTAGATCACGGCTTGGCGATTTAACGACGGTTTTCACAAATCAGCGTTGTGGGCCAACCCTGTTTTTAGGCAAAGAGTCCTATCGTAACATTAAAGCACAAAATTTCGAGCGGCTGAACCACAGAGTTGCGTTATAGCCACGTTGTTGCAAATAGGACGCAGCGTCTACTTGCAAGTCACCACCATGAGTTCGACCAGCCAACGCGGATCCGCCAACTCAGCCTGGACCACCGCCCGGGCCGGCGCCTGCCCGGCCGGCATCCACTCGGACCAGATCTCGTTCAGCACGCCGCGGTCACCGATCGACTTCAGCCAGATTTGAGCTTGTAGTATCCGCGTCTTGTCGGTCCCATGAACCTCCAACAGCTCATCCAATTGACGAAGTACATCATGCGCCTGTCCGGGAAAGTCCAAAGCAGCATCCCGTGTCACCAAGCCCTGAGTGTACACGAACCCATGGTATTCGACCGCTTTGGACAGAATAGCCGATGCTTCTGTTCTGATGATCCGACTCATGGCCACATTTCCTCAAGCTGGGTTGTCGTAATGGAGTTCATCACTTGGACGGGGCTGGGCCGCTGGGTTCCGCCGTACCATGCCTGACGCAATCCGAAACCATCTGTTCGTGCGTATATCGATCCGCCAAGCCATCCGACGGGGAAGCGGCCTGGGCAGCCCCCGAGAAGGGACTGTCCCGGCTGTCACGCTCCGAAAGCTGGTAGCGGTTCTGCGTGTTATAGACGCGATCGGCATCGCTCCGGCACGCATCCAGAGTGACGCGGTCGGCAGGTGAAAGCGGCGGGGAAAAACCGCATCCTGCGAGACTAACGGCGGATGCCAAACCAATTACGGTCGCCAGCCGCCCTGCAGGCCCAGGTAAATGCAGTCGCAACTTGCCCGCACTTCGAACAGACCCCGCACTTCGAACAAACAAGATGTTGGCGCGCATCGGCTAGGCTCCATGGTGTTGGCTGTCGTGGGCAGGCGAGGAATGCAGCTGTGCATGAAACCCGGCCTCGTCGAAGCGTCCGTCATCGGCCAGCTGAGCTTCCGCTGCAAGCTTCAGCAAAACCGGCGCCACATCCAGTCCATGCGGTCCGGGCGCCACGAACCTGCGCGCCCAGGGAACCCGCAACAGCAGTTCGACGAGCGCAAGCAATCGCAGACACACGGAAACGCCGTAGCTGGTCTGCAATCCGATGACGTGATCGACCGCCGCCGCCCACCGCCGGGCATCGGCATCGTCGAGTGTGATGCTTGTCCAGTCCTCCTCGGACTTCTGGAAACGAAAGGCACGGGCGTCCACGCGAGCCGACGGCTGCCCAGTTACCCTGGCCCGGTCCAAAGCGGCTCCGATGTCACGTCCTCGAACCGGCAACAGGTCGGCCGGACCATGATGCATCAGGTAAGTCAACGTTCCGTCGGGCGCCGTGGCCTTGCTGACCCTGTTCACGCGGCGCGGCCTGCACAGGCAACGGGCGCCGTCACACCGACGCCTCGGCATGCCCAGCCACGACCACGGGTCACCGGCCCCACTCGCGCCAACCGATCAACGCCTCGGGCGTATCGAAATCGGTCAGGATGTCGCCACTCCCGGCCATGACTTCCACCAGATGCGTGCCCGCACCGTCCAGCAGACCACGGGCACCGGCATCTCCACGAAGTCCGTCCAATGCCTTGAAGAACGAGCGTCCCCAGAGCACCGGATTCCCTCTCCGGCCACGCCAGCACGGCACCACCACGCAATCGGGACTCGCGGCATCGAACGCGCCGATGATGCGATCCATCACCGCGCTTTGCACCAGCGGCATATCCCCGAGACACACCAGGGCGCCTTCGACATCCTGAGGCAACGCCGCAATGCCGGCGCGCAGGCTTGCTGACAGCCCGACAGGATAGTCGTGCGCGAAGACAAACCGGACCCGGTCCCGCGGTACGGCGTCCGTCACCGACCGCTCGACATCATCGGCCCTGCACCCCGTCACCACCACAACCGAATCCGCCCGGCTGCCGAGACAGTTCAGCGCGACACACGCCACCATCGATCGGCCCAGCCGATCGGTCGCCAACAGCTTGTGGTGCGGCGCCGCCCGCGACGACCGTCCTGCGGCTAGAACTATCGCGGAAACGCGTCGTGCGGGAGGAGGTCCCGCCACCTGCACTGCACTCAACCACGCACCCCCAGCGCCGCCCCCCGCCTGACCGCAACGATCTCGGCAAGGATGCTCAGCGCGATCTCCGGGGCGGATACGGCGCCGAGCGCCAGTCCGACCGGCCCTCGGACCCTCGCCAACGCTTCCGGCGCATGCCCCATGGCGGCCAGACGCACCAGCCTGGCGGCCTGGCTCTTCCGCGAGCCCAGCGCGCCGACATAGCTGGCCGGCGATCGCAATGCCCGATCCAACGCCGGATCGTCCAGCTTCGGATCGTGGGTTAGCGCAACCAGTGCGGTGCGGCTGTCCGGAGCCAACTTTTCAACCGCTTCGTCCGGCCAATCGTGCACCCGCTCAGCATCGGCGAACCGTTCGGCGCTGTTGAACGGACGCCGCGGATCGACCACGATCGCCCGATAGCCCAGGTTACGCGCCAGCGGCACCAAAGCCTGGGCGATGTGCACCGCCCCGATAACAATCAACCGGAATGCCGGGGCATGCAGGTGCAGGAACCAGGCCTGCCCGTCGATCTCCTCGACACCGCTATCGTCCCGGGCCACAGCGCGCATTGCAGCTTCCTTGAGCGGTGACGCACGACTTTCCTCGGAAAGCAGCATTTGCTCGCCATCCGAGAGGCGTGTCGCCAGCACCACCGTACGCTGGTCTTCGCGAGCGTCCAGCAGCGCCCTCAAGGCCGCAGGTGTCACAGCGCGGTCCGGCTGGACACAGCGTCGGCGGACGGGTCCTTGGCCACGCGCTCAAGATAGACCTGCACCTGGCCGCCGCAGGCCAACCCGATCTCCCAGGCTCGCTCGTCGCTTACCCCAAAGGATAGTAGCCGTGGCGCGCCGGATGCCAGCACCTCCTGCGCAGCCTCCGCCACCGCGACCTCGATACACCCGCCGCTCACCGATCCGGCCATCCGGCCCGAGGGGCTCACGACGAGGCGGCTGCCCGGCCGGCGCGGCGAACTGCCCCAGGTCTGCACGACCGTGGCCAAGGCGATGCGGTGCTCGTCCTCCAGCCATTGAAAGGCCGTCGCCAGCACATCTTCAGAGTCGAACAAGCAGGGTCTCCAATCTTCGGCGAGGCAGAAATCCTCTCCTCAGATCGACAACGGCAGCCGAGCCTGCAAGGTGCAGCCAAGCCGGAAGCGAATGACATTCGGCACGATGTCGGTGGAGCCGACCCGCCCGGATTACCGGCTCGCCAGCCAGCGCCGCCGGGACTGGCCGAACAGCCTCTCCCGCAATCGAGCAGGACCCGACATTCCGGGCAGGAGGTTCTCGAACGCCCAACGCAATGTCTCGGCGACCTGCTGGCGCGCCGGCGGATCGGTTCTGACCAGCGCCATCTCGCTCAGAAGGACGGCCACGACATCCCCGGCGACCGGGAGCATGGCGCCCCCATGAGCCGGTTGCATGCGAAGCTCGAGGGAAGTGCTGATGTAGCGGCAGCAGGCGACAGCCATTCGTTCAGGGCCAGACTCGATCTCGGCCAACGGAAAACCTTCCCGGCCGGAGAAGAACATGTTCCAGGCTTTGACAAAGTTGTCAGTGTGATGTTCGCCGGCGAATAATACACCCATTTCGGCGTAGCAGTAATAGTTACCGCGGCGCGCACCCTCCTTCAAAGGAGAAAGCGCCCGGCGGCGCGAAGCACGTTCGTTCCGCCGGACATACAAGCCAGTATAGATCTGGCCCAGTCGCTCGAATGCGATCAGTGATCCTCGCGATGCAGCCAGACGGTAGCATCGGACCGCCTCGCCGCTGTCTTGCAGGGTATCACCGATCCCGTACAGAAAGCGGTCGCCCGCAATCAGCAGGGATGGGATCGAACGGTCCACGGCCAACGGCGCGCCATCGCCACCCGTGCCGGCAGCATCCATGACCACACGGATGATGTCGGACGACGAGCCGTGGAAAAACTCCCGGTTGCTCATCACCCGAAGCCCACGCCGATCCAGCTCGTCGTGCACCTGCCTTTCGGCCACGCAACAATCTTCAAAGCTTTGCTGAAATGCTACAACGAACGGTGTGGGCACCCCGCTTGCAGCGGAGAGTTCTGCCGCGCGGTCGGGAGGCGCCCTCGATGTGCGGCCGACTTTCGCCATCCCTGGAAGCGACGAGTTCAGCAACACATACACCCAGCCCTGTTCCAAATTGATCTCCGCCCACCTGTCGCTCCGGAAGTGTCGATCTCGACGGCCAGGCGCGTGTGGATGTCCGATGATCCACAGCCACCAGGCACATGGGATCGGAACTATCGGGCTGCGAAGGGAACAAACCTACAACCTGGCAGGTTTCTGCAATTTAGAGTTGATCTCTCCTCAAATTGATCGCCTTTTCCTCAACCTAAGATTGCTTTATTCGCTGGAAGGCCGATCCGCTGGCGCCCTTACAACTATTCGCACCCGAAGACGCCCAAGCTGCTCAAAGTGCCGCTAGCACGGCCTCTGCCCTGCTCACATTGAAATCCCCGGGCTCCTCGACCGCCAGCCAGGTCACCTTCATGTCGTCCGCGACCAGCGCAAACCGCTGGCTCCTGATGCCGAGCCCCCGCTGCGTCAGGTCGAGTTCCAACCCCAAAGCCTGGGTGAACTGCCCGCTGCCGTCCGCCAGCATGACGATCTCGGGACTGATGTCCTGGCTCCGGACCCATGCACCCAGGACGAACGCATCGTTCACCGCCATGCAGACGACGGTATCTACGCCGCGCTCCTTGAACGCGGCCAGGCTCTCGTTGAAGCCCGGCAGGTGCTTGGCAGAGCAGGTCGGCGTGAACGCTCCGGGGACTGCGAACATCACCACCCGCTTCCCACGAAAAATCTCGTCCGTGGAAACTTCCCGAGGGCCATCCGGCGTTGCACTCATCAGCTTGAGCGAAGGAATACGGTCACCTTGCTTGATCATGGGTCGAATGCTCCGCGACGATAGAATGGCGTTGCTCTAGTCATTTTGTCTCGGAGTGTCACGGTCGCCTTGCCGCGTATGGTTCGAAAACGACAGGACCCTATCTGCGGCGAGTATGGACAGGCGAAGCATCGGCCAACGGCGCAGTATGGAGCAGAGACAGCAGCGATGGGCAGGGCAAACAAGGCAGAGACACGCAGTGCCGGGACAACGCCCGCAGACCCGTCCGACCACGATGCCGAAGGGATGCTGACCGGTCAGTTCCTGATCGCCATGCCGACGATGAACACGCCGCATTTCAGCCAGGCCGTAATCTACGTCTGTGCACACACCGCCGACGGCGCGATGGGCATCGTGCTCAACCGCCCGCTCGCCAGCCCCAGCTTCGGCGACCTTCTCGAGCAGCTCGACGTCACCCCCAGCCCGCCAGCCCGCCAGATCGACCTTTTTCGCGGTGGTCCGGTCGACTCCGCCCGCGGCTTCGTCCTGCACACGGCCGACTGGACGGGTGACGGCAGCCTCATGGTCGACCCCCAGATCGCGCTGACGGCCAGCCTCGACGTGCTGAAAGCCATTGCCGATGGCGGCGGTCCGCGGCACGGCTTCCTGGCACTCGGTTACGCAGGCTGGGGACCCGGCCAGCTCGATCGCGAAATCACCGAGAACGCCTGGCTGTCAGCGCCGGCAAGCCTCGATATGCTGTTCGACTCCGAGCACGAGACGAAATGGCGGCGGGCCATGGCGATCCTGAAAGTCGATCCGATCCTGCTGTCCGGCACCGCCGGCCACGCCTGACGGCCGCACGCACCACGGCACTCGCGTCAAGCGCCTACCGTCACCACGCAAACCGCTCGATCATCGCGATGGGGGCCAGCGCGCGCTCCCGGACCGCCCCGAGCGCCGCCTCCGCGTTGCCGCCAAGCGCCTCGGCGTGGATGCCGCCCAGCACCCAGACACTGTCCAGTCCAGCGCCTGCCGCACCCGCAATGTCGGTATGGAGCGAGTCGCCGATCGCCAGCACGCGGGCAGGCGGCAGCCCCATCATGTCCAACGCCAGCCGGTAGATTGCCGGGTCGGGCTTGCCCAGCCAGGCGACATCGCCGCCATGCTCATCGTAGTATTCCGCCAGCGCCCCGGCGCACAGGATCCGCGTTCCACCGCGCATCACCACCAGATCCGGGTTGGCGCAGATCATCGGCAAGCCGGCAGCCAGGCACGCCTGCAACTCGGGCTCGAAGGTCGCCAGCGCCCGCGGATCAGCCACATCATCGTCAGGACCGGTGTTCAGAACGAACTCCGCCTCACTCGGCAACGCGACCACAGTCAGCCCGAGCCCGTCCAGCACGTTACGGTCACGCATCGGACCAAGATGATAAGCGCGGGTGCCGAGACGGGCGAACCACGGATCGATCCTGTCGCGCAGCGCCAGCCAGGTCGCCTCCCCACTGGTCAGGATGTCCGTGTAAAGCCGGTCCTCTACCCCCATCCGCTGCAACATCCGCTGCGCAGAAGCCGCCCGCCGCGGAGCATTCGACAGCAGCAGCACCCGCCGTCCGATCAACTGCTCCAGGCACGCCAGTGCCGCCGGGTAGGGTGCGATCCCGTCATGCACCACACCCCAAAGATCGACGATGAAACCGTCATACCCGGCCGCCAGGTCGCGCAGCCCCTCGATGCTCCTCACGCGCTCGCTCCGATCGCATCCTCGACCCGCGCAAACCCGCGCGCGTCGAGTGCCGCGAGCAACTCCCGCTTCAGCCGTGCCACCAGCGACGGCCCGGCATAGGCGAACTCGGTGTAGAGCTGCACCAGACTCGCCCCCGCCTCTATCTTCGCCAGCACGTCCGCGCCGGTCCGCACCCCGCCACACCCGATCAGCGTCAGCTTCCCCCCTGCCAGAAGGTGTGCCCGCCGCAGCATCTCCGTCGAACGCGCAAACAGCGGCGCGCCCGAAAGCCCCCCGACCTGCAGCGAGTTCAAGCCATCCAGGCCGGCCGGCCGCGAGCTTGTAGTGTTGCTGATGATCAGCCCGGCCGCGCCCTCGCCCGATGCGGTCTCCACCACCGCGCGTAAGCCGTCCTCCGACAAATCCGGCGCGATCTTCACAACCACCGGTGGCCGCACCGGAACGCCGGCCGCAATCGCCCGCAGGATGGCCCGCAGCCTCGCCTCTCCCTGCAGGTCCCGCAGCCCCGGCGTGTTCGGAGACGACACGTTGATCACCACGTAATCCGCGAACGGCGTCACCGCCGACACCAGCGCCGGATAGTCCCGCTCCGGGTCCGCACCCTCCTTGTTGATGCCCAGATTGGCGCCGAACCGCCCAGCGCGCGGACCCATTCGCGACAACCGCGTCACGTACGCCTCGATCCCCTCATTGTTGAACCCCAGCCGGTTGATCACCGCCCTATGCTGCGGCAGCCGGAACAGCCGCGGCCGGGGATTGCCCGCCTGCGCCCTCAGGGTGACCGTCCCCGCCTCCACGCAGCCGAACCCGAGCCGCATCAGCGGCAATACCGCGACCGCGTTCTTGTCGAATCCCGCCGCCAGCCCGATCGGGTTGCCGAACGAAAGTCCCATCGCCCGCACCGCCAGCCGTTCGGGATCGGGCGCCTGCTGCCGTCCGGCCAGCCCCGCTGCCAACCCACGCAAGGCCAGAGCATGCGCACGCTCCGCATCCATAAGCCGCAATGCAGGTGTCAGCAGGGACGCCAATGGCGCCAGCAAGGACGAGGGCGAGGCAAAATTCATCACCGGGCTCTCCTGCCTACTCGCCACGGACACTTCAAGCCTTGCGCCTTCCGCCACCAGGCACGACTCTGCGCCCCATGTGGAACCAGCCCTACCTCGAGACCTGCTGCCGCGCCGCCCTTCATCGCCTGACCCTGGCCGGCGATCTGGGCCGGCCGCCCGCTCTCAAGGATGGCCCCTGTCTCGAACGCCTCGCCGGCGACGGCTTCGCCCGCCTGCGCGCCGACGGCCGCTACGAGCTCACCCCGGCCGGCATCGCCCGACACGCCCAGGAAGTTGCCGGAGCATCGGCCTGAGCATCTCAGTCTAGCGTATCGCCTCGCGCAGACGGCCGAGCGCGCGTGTCAGCAGGGCAGGGGACTGCGCAAAGCACAGCCGCAAATGCCCCTCGCCGCCGGCGCCGAACGCACATCCCGGCGCCACCGCCACGCCGTGCTCATGCACCAGCCGCAACGCGAAACCCAGGCTGTCCGGCATCTCGTCCACCCCGATGAACGCGTAGAATGCGCCCGGCGGCGGATCGAACCGCACCCGGTTGAGCCCCGCCAGCGCCTCCGTCGTCAGCCTTCGCCCCTCCGCGCAATACGCGCGGAACCGCTCCACGAACGCCTCGTCGGCCAGCGCCGCCAAAGCTGCCGCCTGAACGAAGGTCGCGACACCCGAATGGGTGATCTCCACCAGCTCGGAGAAGCTGTCGCGCGTGCCCTCCGGGACGATCAGCCAGCCGACGCGGAAACCGGTCATCGCCCAAGCCTTCGAAAAACTTCCGATCACCAGCAGCCGGTCCGTCGCATGTGCGAAATCCAGCACCGATGCAGCCCGATCGCCCTCATAGACCAGCCGGTTATAAACCTCGTCGGCGATCAGCCACGTTCCGGTCGCTCGGCAAATCTCCAGCACGGCCCTCAGTTCTTCGCTGCTCGCAGTCCACCCCGTCGGATTGCTCGGACTGTTCACCCATAGTGCACGCGCGCCCACCAGCCGCGATGCAAGGCGATCCACATCCAGCCTGAACCCGCCTGCAGCGGTCGGCGTCAGCGCGAACTCCTCGACCTCCGCCCCACGCATCCGCGCCGAGTTGGCAGAGTTCGGCCAGGCCGGCGTGATGTGCACCAGCCGATCGCCGGAGCGCAGCACAGCCGTCATCGCCACGTGCACCGCGGCCATCCCCGAACCGGTCACCTGCACCCGGCCTTCATCGATCGGCCGCCCGTGCTGCACGCTCAGATGCGCCGCCAGCGCCTCACGCAACGCCGGCAACCCCCGCACGTCCGAATACCGCGTCTGACCGGCCGCCATCGATGCCGCCAGCGCCGCATGTGCCACCGGCGGCGCTGCAACGTCGCTTTCCCCAAAACACAGAAAGTCGGTGTCCGGCCGCGCGAAAGCCGCGCGTGACACGGTGATGATGTGCGAACCCTGCGCCGCGCCGATATCCATCACCAAATCCCGATCAACTATCTTTATGCGGTCAAGCGCGGCGCATCAGGAACATCGCCTGCTCGCCGAAGATGTTCGCCAGCTTCAGCGACCTTCGCCACGGCGACTTGCGGCCCGCTTCGTCGATCGCCAGCCACTGCTCCACCGCATAACCCTCATCCGCGCATAGTTCGCGAAAGTCGAGGATCGTACAAGGGTGGATGTTAGGCGTCTCGTACCACGGCCGCGCCCATGTCGCCGTCACCGGCATCCGCCCGGTCCGCAACAACTGCAGCCGCACCTGCCAATGCCCGAAATTCGGAAAGCTGACCAGCGCGCGCGTGCCGATACGCAGCATCTGCCGCAACACCTCGCGCGGCCGCTCCACCGCCTGCAACGTCCGCGTCAACACCACGTAATCGAACGCGCCATCCGGATACTGCGCCAGATCGTTGTCCGCATCGCCATGCATCACCGGCAGGCCATGCGCCACCGCATGCGTCACCTCCGCCATGTCGATTTCGATGCCGCGCGCATCGCACCCGCGCGTCCGGAACAGATGCTCGATCAGCGTTCCATCGCCACTGCCGATATCCAGGACCCGAGACCCCGGCTCGATCAAACTCGCGATCAGCTTGAGATCGACACGCATCAGACCAGGCCCGCATGTTCCGCGCATCCCGACAGGAACCCCGCCAGCGTGCGATGAAAGTCCGGCTCGTCCAACAGAAACGCGTCGTGCCCGCGATCCGTCTCGATCTCCACAAAACTCACGTTGGCCGCCGCCCGGTTCAACGCCCTAGCCACCGCACGCGACTGTGCCGTCGGGAACAACCAGTCCGAGGTGAACGACACCAAACAGAACCGCGTCTTCGTTCCGGCAAACGCTGCCGACAGATCCCCGTCATGCTCGGCCGCAAGATCGAACCAGTCCATCGCCCGCGTCACCGTCAGATACGAGTTCGCATCGAACCGCCGAACGAACGAGCTGCCCTGGTGACGCAGGTAACTCTCCACTTCGAACACATCACCGAAAAAGCTGCCGGCCGCCTGCTCGCCGGCCCGTTTGCCAGCCGTTCCGCCGCCCAGCTCCGCACTTTGCTGCTGCGTCTTGCGGCCGAACTTCCGCGTTAGCGCCACCTCGGACAAGTACGTGATGTGCGCCATCATCCGTGCCACTGCCAACCCACGCGCCGGCACCCGCCCCTCCGCCCAATACCGGCCGCCGAGGAAATCCGGGTCCGCCGCAATCGCCTGCCGGCTCACCTCGTTGAAGGCGATGTTCTGTGCGGAGTGATACGACGCGGTGGCAATCGGCACCGCGGCGAAAACCTGCTCGGGGAACGTCGCCGCCCATTGCAGCACCTGCATCCCGCCCATCGACCCGCCAACCACCGCAAACAGCCGCGCAATCCCCAGCCGTGCCACCAGCATCTGCTGCGCCCGCACCATGTCCCGCATCGTCAAAGGCGGAAAATCGGTGCCCCAGACCTGCCCGTCCGCCCGCACGCTGCGCGGCCCCGTGCTGCCCATGCAGCCGCCCAGGACATTGCTGCAGATCACGAAAAACCGGTTGGTATCCAGCGGCAGCCCGGGCCCCACCAGGTTCGACCACCAACCGGGCTTGCCGGTCACCGGCTGCTGCTCCGCCAGGTACTGGTCGCCGGTCAGCGCATGGCACACCAGGATCGCGTTCGACCGCGCAGCATTCAGCGTTCCGTAAGTCCGGTAGGCCAGCGCAAATTCGTCCAGAACCTGCCCGCAATCGAGCGCCAGGCCTTCCGAAAAATGCGCCGCCTGGTGCTCGACCACCGGCAAGGGAGGGAAGCTGTCCATCACGCCCCTCGAAATAGGCCAACCATCCCCCGCAAGAAAGCCCGCCCGTTCGCACCTTCCATCCCAGGGCCGCGCACCTTCCCCCTGGTCCGCCCCGGCGCTACTAACCCCCGCATGACACCCCGCCCGCGCCCCGAAATTCTCGACATCCACCCGTACACCCCAGGGGTGTCCAAGATTCCCGGCGTGAACCGCATCATCAAGCTGTCCTCCAACGAGGGCGCATTCGGCCCGCCCCCCAGCGTCGCCCCCGCCCTCGCAGCCCTCGCCGGCAACCTGCACCGCTACCCGGACAGCGACGCCCCGGCCCTGCGCCACGCCATCGCCAGCCATTTCAGCCTCGACGCCGACAAGATCGTCTGCGGCGCCGGTTCCGACGACCTGCTGTTCCTGCTCTGCCACATCTATGGCGGCCCGCTCCCGGATGGCGGCCGCACCGAGCTCATCATGACCGAGCACGGCTTCTCCATCTACGAGATCGCCGGCCGCCTCGCCGGCTGCACTGTCATCAAGACCCCCGAGCGGGACCGCACCGCCGACATCGAGGCCATCCTTGCGGCCATCACCCCCGCCACCCGCATGGTCTTCCTCGCCAACCCCAACAACCCGACCGGCACCTTCCTGCCCTCGACCGAAGTCACCCGTCTCCGCGAGGCCCTGCCGCCCGACGTGCTGCTCGTGCTCGATGCCGCCTACGCCGAATACCTCGACCGCCCCGATTACAACCCCGGAACCGCCCTGGTCGAAGCCACCGGCAACACCGTCATGACGCGCACCTTCAGCAAGATGTTCGGCCTGGGCGGCCTCCGCCTCGGCTGGGCCTACGCACCGCCGGCGATCATCGAAAACCTCAACCGCGTCCGCGGCCCCTTCAACGTGTCGATCACCGCCCACCAGGCCGGCATCGCGGCCCTGTCCGAGCCCGGCTGGGTCGAGCGCAGCCGTGCCCACAACTCCGCCGAACGCGCCCGCGTCACCAAGATCCTGCACGATGCCGGCATCCGCATCACGCCGTCCGAGGCGAACTTCGTGCTCGCCGATTTCGGCACCACCGAGCGTGCCAACGCCGCCGACGTCCACCTGCGCGCCCGCGGCATCATCGTCCGCCGCGTCGCCGGCTACGGCCTGCCCACCTGCCTCCGCATCACCATCGGCCTCACCGAGGAAAACGATCTGCTGATCGACGCCCTGACCACTTTCGCCGCCGTTCCCCGGTGATGTCCATCGAGCCCCACCCGGGCGCCGGCACCGTCGCTGATCCCGCCGCCGAACCGCTGTTCCGCCGCCTCGCACTGATCGGCTGCGGCCTGATCGGCAGCTCGATCGCCCGTGCCGCCCGAACCCACAACCTGGCTGCCGAAATCGTCGCCAACGCCCGCAGCCCCGCCACCTGCGCTCGCATCGCCGAACTCGGCCTCGCCGACCGTGTCGAGCCCGACCCCGCCCAGGCCGTCATCGGCGCCGACTGCGTCATCCTTTGCGCACCCGTTGGCGCCTATGCCGACCTTGCCGCCGCCATCGCCCCCAACCTCGCGCCGGGCGCGATCCTTTCGGACGTCGGCAGCACCAAGCAGTCGGTCATCCGCGACGTCGGACCCCTGGTTCCGGCCGGCATCCACTTCGTCCCGGCGCACCCGCTCGCCGGCACCGAGCATTCCGGCCCCGATGCCGGTTTCGCCACCCTGTTCGAAGGCCGCTGGTGCCTGCTCACGCCGCCGCCCGGCACCGACCCCGCCGCCATCGCCCAGGTCGAAACCCTGTGGCGCCGCATGGGCAGCATGACCAGCATCCTGGAGCCCGCGCACCACGACCGCGTGCTGGCCATCGTCAGCCACCTGCCGCATCTGATCGCCTTCACCATCTGCGGCACCGCCGACGACCTCGCCGACGAAACCCGCCAGCAGGTCCTGCAATTCGCCGCCACCGGCTTCCGCGATTTCACCCGCATCGCCGCCAGCGACCCCGAAATGTGGCGCGACGTCTTCCTCAACAACCGCGAAGCCCTGCTGGAAATGCTAGCCCGCTTCACCGAAGACGCTCAAGCCATGGCCCGAGCCGTCCGCTGGGGCGACGCCTCGTACATCGAAGACAAGATCGGCCGAGGCAGAAAAATCCGCCGCTCGCTGATCGAGCTGAATCAGGCCTGACCGAAACGAAACGAGACAGAACCCGAACCCGTGCTTGCAATCAACGACCGTCGCCAAAAAAGGCCGTTATAGTTTCAGGTCTGTATCGAAATACTTAGCCTCTACCCGATCCCGATACTCCACCAGATTGGCGAACCCCTCTGCCGCGTCCCGGATCGGCGAGTCGAACACCGGCGTCAACACAGCCGCCACCATCCCGAACACCGCGGCATCCGCGGCAAACGGCGTCTCACCCATCAGATACGCCTTGTCGCCCAGGATGGTGGATAGTGCCGCAAGATCACGGATTGCGAACCGCTCGATCTCTGCGCGCGTGTGGCGCCCAAGCCCGTGCGCGCGCGTCGCCTTCATCGTCTTGCTACGCACCAGCTTCGCCACCAGCGGACGCAATGGGCCAGGCAGCCCATCGAAGAACCGCGCCGGTCCCTTCGCAAAGTTCGCGTCGACGCCCCAGCGCAGATCCAGCACCGCCCAGTACAGATGATCCTCGCACATCTTCTCCACGGCCCAGGAAACCGCGCGATCACGCGCCGATAATCCGCGGTCGAAATCGAACCCGTATTTTTCCTCGATATGCAGCCGGATCATCGTCGAATCCGCCACCGTCACGCCATCGTCCTCGATGAACGGCAACTTCCCCTTCGGCGCGCGACGGTACCCGTTGCGATCCTCGCTGAATGGCAATCCTGCAAATTTCAGCAGCAACATCGCCTTCGTCACGAACGGACTGCCATCCGGCAACCCGAAATACGGCCCGAACGTGTAAAGCGTAATCATCCGCCGCCCCCATTACGTAGAACTGCTGCTCACAGAAACGGCTGCCCACGCCAAAACCGCAGCGAACGCTCCACCCGCATCGCCGCTGGGTCAAACGCCCAACCGGGCCTATCCTGGCGGCAATGCGCCTCTGGAACAGCCCCGCCCGCAACCTCCTCGCCGGCATCGCCTTCGTCCTGGCCGTCACCGCACTCGCCATCGCCGGCTACGTGCATGCCGGCTGGCCGTTCGCCGACGCGCTTTACATGGCCATCCTCACCGTCTTCACGGTGGGTTACGGCGAAGTCCACCCGATCGACACGCCGGCCTTGCGCGCACTCACCATCGGCCTGATCGTGGCAGGCTGCACCGGCATGATCTTCGTCACCGGCGCGCTGGTCCAACTGATCACCGCGGCGCAAATCCAGCAGGCTTTGGGGTTACGGCGCATGAGCAACGAAATCGGCAAGCTCGACCGCCACGTCATCATCTGCGGTTTCGGCCGCACCGGCCAGATGCTGGCGCGCGAGCTGCGGGCCGGCCGCGCCCATTTCCTCATTATCGAGCGTAGCGAAACCCGCTTCGGCGAGGCCCGCGCGCTCGGCTATCTCGCTTTGCACGCCGACGCCACCGACGAGGAAGTGCTGCTGCGCGCCGGCATCGCGCGCGCCCGCGTGCTGGCGACCGTGTTGCCCGACGACGCCACCAACGTGTTCATCACACTCAGTGCCCGCAGCCTCAACGCCGCCCTCACCATCATCGCCCGTGGCGAGGCGCCGGCCACCGAAACCAAGCTCCGCCATGCCGGCGCAAACCAGGTCGTCCTGCCCGCCCATATCGGAGCCGAACGCATCGCCGAACTCATCCTCTATTCCGGCGAGACCGGCAGCCAGACCCAGACGACCGAGACCAACCTACGCGTCCTCGGCCTCGACCGTGAAGTCGTCGTCGCCGAACCCGGCAACTTCGCCGGCCTGACCGTCGAGGAGGCCGAAACCCGGGGCGCCGGCGCCTTCTTCATCGTCGCCATCGAACGCCAGGGCGGCCACGATACCGCCCGCCCCGAACCCCAAACCCGCATCGCGCCCGGTGAAGGCATCGTGCTCGTCGGGCGCGGCGGCCGGGCCCGCATGCTCCAATCCCTGAACCAGCCACTCGCGCTCAAACCCTGACCGGTTGTGAGCAGACAAGTACAGAAGTATTCCACAGTAACGTTACTTGAGCCAAAGAACGCGCCCCGGAATGATTGCGCCAAATCACCCGGGTGGAACACCAGCAATGACCCTCCGCAATGTCGGCCTGACAGCAACTATCCTCATGGCAACCCTGGCCGCCGCACAAGCCGCGACGCCGCCGAAGATCAACAAGGTGACCATCGCCAGGACAGGCACCACCTACAGCGCCACCGTCACCGGCACACAGTTCGGCACGGCACCCGCCGGAATTCCCTGCAACGCCTGCTCCATCCCGGAAATCGGCTTTGTCGCAACGTCGCAAGTGACGACGCCGCTCACCTACAACGTCACCGGCTGGACCACGACGGAGATAAAATTCACCGGCATCCAGACCGCGGCCGGAAATGCACTATCCCTCGCGGTCAAGAACGACGCGCTCGGCAACGTTGCAACCTGGGGCGGCAACATTCCCGGCAAGAAGAACCCGAAAATCACCAAGATCGCCTTCGCCGGCCAGGGCGCCAACCTGCAGATCACCATCACCGGCACCGGCTTCGGCCCTGCGCCGTCAGGCGTCCCCGGCACCACCGACATCCCTTATCTCAACTTCCTCGACTGGAACATCAAGGCGCCAGGCCAATTCAACTTCCCCTGGGGCGCCGGCTGGGCCGCGCAGAACCTGACCGACACCGCGACGCTGAACTACACCTCCTGGACCGACACCCAGATCGTCATCAGCGGCTTCGCGGGCAGCTATGGCACCAACGGCTTCACCGTCAGCAAAGGCGACCCATTCGTCGTCTGGCTCTGGCAAAACCCCGGCATCAACCCCGGTTCAACCGGCCCCCAAACCGCAAAAGGCGGCCGGATCAACGGCTGAGGCACACGCGCAACTTGCCGAGCCCAAGCCTCAGCGTTCGGGGTGCGGGAACGGGATGCTCGCGTTGATGTCCGTGGCGGCAATCGCCGCATGCCCGCTGGCGACGCTCACCTGCGACAACCCCTGGACCACGTCGCCCGCCGCATACAAGCCCGGCACGTTCGTTCGCAGGTGCCGGTCCACGATCAGCGCCCCATCGGCATCCGCCTCCGCGCCGAGGCCCGTCGCCAGCCCAGATCGTATGCGCGTGCCCAACGCGGAATAGATCGTGTCGAACCGGTGGCTGGACCCGTCCTGCATGTGCCAGGCTGCAATCCGCCCACCCTCGACATGCAGCTCGTTCACCGGCGTATCGACCACCGCAATCCCGGCTTCCTGCAACATGCGCCGATCCTCGTCCGGCATCTCCATCTGCCGCCCGAGCGTCAGCACGGTCAAATCGGCCGTGTAGGCACGCAGCAGCATCGCCTCCTTAATCCGGCATTTGCCGAATGCAATCAGCGCCACCTTCTGCCCGATCACCTCGTAGGCGTCGCAGATCGGACAGTATCGCACCAAGCCACGCCGAACCGCATCACGCACGCCCGGTAAATCCGGCTCCACATCCAGCCCGCCGGTCGCCAGCAACACCCGCGACGCGTGCACAACATGCCCGTCGATTTCCGCCTCGAAAGCACCATCAATTTGCGTCAGCCGCGTCACCTCACCGCGTGAAATCGTGGCGCCGTATTGTGTCGCCTGCTCTCGCAACCGCGCCAGCAACGCCTCGCCCGAAAGCCCGTGCGGAAACCCCACCAGGTTGTGCGAAACCGGTATCCACGAGGCCCGGCTCGCGCCGCTATCCACCACCGTCACATCGCGGCGGAACCGCGCGAGATAAACCGCGGCCGTCAACCCTGCTGGCCCTGCGCCGATAATCAGACAATCCATTGCATCACATCCCATGCCGAGGCGGTGCCCGCCCCAGCAACGCCGGCACGAACACCAGGCTCCCAACCAATGTGCAGGCCAAGCTGATCAACAGCAGCGTTCCCATGCTCGCAGTACCCGGATGTGCCGACACCGCCAACGATCCGAACGCTGTTCCCGTCGTCAGCGCCGAGAAGATCACCGCGCGCGCCGTCGCAGACCGAAGCTGCGGCGGCACGCCACTGCGCCAGTTCATCACGAAATACACGTTGAACGACACGCCCACGCCCAACAGCAACGGCAATGCAATGATGTTCGCGTAGTTCAGCGAAATACCGGCAGCCCAGACCACAACGACAGTCATCGCCGCCGACAACAACAGCGGCGCCAGGACCAGCCCCGCATCCACCGGCCGCCGCAGGGACACCAGCAGGATCACCCCGATCGCCACCACCGCACTGATCGCCGCCTGCCGGAAGGCCTCCAATATCGTATCCGCCGTGCCGATGATGGTGACGGCCGCGCCACCTGCATCCGGCGCCACGCTCCGCACCTGCTCCACGAAGCGGCGCAGTATTGTGCTGTCCAGCACCGCCCGGCGCGGAACCACCTGCAAACGCGCCGCGCCATTCGCCTGCACGTAATCGCGCCTGATCTCGTCCGGCACATCCGCCGCCTGCACCGGCTTCGCACTCAACGCATCCCGCAACCGGTCGAGCTGCATCGGCAGGAACCGCACCAATGCCTCGTTGGCCGCCATCAGAGTCGCGTCCGGCGCTCCCTGCAACCGCCGGAGATCACCCACGATCCGTGCCAGCGGATGATCCGGCGGCAGTTTGCCCAACGCCGGCTGCAAACTCGCCAAAGCCTGCCCGATCGCCTGCCGTATCGCCGCCGCATCGACCGGCTTGGCGCCGCCACCACCCAGCACCGGCGCCAAAATACCGGCCGCATCCCGGATCGCCGCCAGCTTGGCCGCCTGATCGGCCGGCACGAAGCTCTGCAGGCCCAC
>CAZZWO010000011.1:0-4223 GCA_964657885.1 uncultured Acetobacteraceae bacterium
CCGGTGCACCTGCGCTTCGGCAGCATACGCGCCGCCCGGGTCCTGAAGGGCATCCGCAACGCCTGCGTGGTGGCCGAGACCATCGGCGCCACGCCGCTCACCGCCAGCCATCATCCGTTCGCGTCGGGGCTGGTGCTGCCGGCCGCCATCCGCCGCCTGTTCGTCTATGGCCCCGACAGCGCGCGTGCCCAGACGATCGGCGGCGTGCCGATCCGCGCCGCCCGCCTGCCGGCCGATTGCGTGCAGGCCGACCTGCGATCCGGCCTGCCGGCGATCTCCGGCAACGGCGCAGCGGGTGACGAAAGCGGGCTCGACCTGGTGTCCCTTGCCGAATTCCGCTCGTTCGCCTGGGCTGCGGGGCCGGTGAAGGCGCGTGGCGCGAGGGCGCTGCTGGCGGGCGGCGGCACCCGGCCCGCCGTGCTGATGCCCTGGAACATGGACCATCCGGGCAGCGTGGTGCCCGACCTGCTGGAGCGGCTGGCCCGCCTGCACGACACATCAAAACCAGCCGGTTCCGCCGCATCGGTGCCCAGCATCGTCCTGCTGCCGTTCAACTATGTCGGCCAGACCGGCATCATCCGCCGCCTGATCACCCGCCTGCGCGAGGCCGCGCACAATCCCGACGCGTTCCTGTCGTCGATGTTCCTGGCGCGCATCGGCAACCTGCAGGCTGTGGCGCCGCTTCGCCGCATCTCGGGCGTGGCCTGGGTGGACGGGAACGACCCCGAACACTGGTGGACGCTGGCCCGCCTCGCGGCCTGCGGGATCAACCCGATCCTGATCGACCCGCTGCCGGGCGATCAGGGGCGTGACGCGTCGTCGCCCGGCGATGCGCCGGCGCCTCAAGCCACGGCCAGGGTGCATGCCGACGAGGCGGTCTGGGTCGAGGCCGAAACGCGCTGCGGGGCGCTCACCTTCGCCGCGCGCCTGCCGTCTTTCCGGGCGCTGCCCACCCTGCTCGCCCTGACCGCAAGCCGCGGTACTCCGCCCCCGCCAGGGTCCAGGCGTGCCGCCCGGGCGCGCAAGACCGGCATCGCCGGCGCCGATGCGCCGCCCCTTTCGCCATGAACGCTCCCCGCTTCCCGGACCCGTGCCAAGATGAATCCTGAGGCAGCACTCGCGCGCGCCGGGGCGGTGCTGCAGCGCTGCGGCGGCACCATCTACTTCGACATATCGCCGCTGCTGGAGCGCCAATGGACCGGCATACCGGTGGTCGCGGCGGGGTTGGCGGCCTCCCTGCTCGCCCGGATGCCGGACCGGGTGCGGTTCTTCCTTGGACTGTCGGTGATCGAGCCTGGCATCCTGGCCGATGCGTTGCGGCGCAACTCGGGACTGTTCCTCAAACGCGAGATCGTGTCCGGCCGTGCGCGGGCCGGCATGCTTCCTGTCCTGGCCAATGACCAACGGCCGCGCCGGCCAGCCGGGCCGGCGATCGGGATCTTCCCCTCGGTGAAGCCCGTCCGCCGCGTCTTCGACATCGAATGCAGCGTGTTCCACGACCTCTCCACGCTCGTGCTGCCGTATTTCCACATCAAGGGGAACGTGGACCACCACATGGAGGCGATGATGGCCGACATCGCCTCGGACGACTTGGTGGTGGCGGTGTCCGACGCGTCGCGCCGCGACCTCGCCGCCTATCTGGGGGTCGATCCGCGGCGGACGGTGGTGGCCCATAACGGCGTTGCCTGGCCCGACGGTTTTGCGGTGCAGGCCGCCAACGCGCTGGCGCCGGCCGGGGCCGAGCCCTACCTGGTGATCCTCGGCACCCGCGAGCCGCGCAAGAACGTGACGCTGGTGTTCGAAATGCTGGACCGGGCGCCCGAACTGCTGGAGAGCCACCGCTTCGTGTTCGCCGGCAAGATGGGCTGGCTCGAGGAACAGCACACCCTGCCGCGCGGCCTGGAACCGGCGCGCGCCGCCGGCCGGATCGTGTTCACCGGGTTCGTCGGCGACTACGAGAAATACCTGTTGCTCGCCGGCGCCGAGGCGACGCTCTACCCGTCGCTGTTCGAAGGCTTCGGGCTGCCGGTGCTCGAAAGCCTGTCGGCCGGCACGCCCTGCGTCGCCTCGTGGAGCTCCAGCATCCCCGAAGTAGGCGGTCCGGACACCGGCGATGGGGTGTGCAGCTACTTCGATCCGCTCTCGGCGGCCGACATGCACCGCGCGCTGCTCGCGATGCTGGACCGCAGGCGGGCGAACGGACCGGCGCTGCAGGCTGCCTGCCGCGCCCACGCCGCCGGCTTCAGCTGGGACGCGGCACTCGCCCGCATCCTCGATCGCCTGCTGCCGCTGCTGGACGGTGCCGGGCCGGCCCCCGGCGCCCCGCGGATCCGGGCGCGCCGTTCCGGGCCACGGGCGGGCGGGTGATCGCCCGGCTATTTCAACGCGGTTCCTTGCACTCCGGTGGCACTCGCTTCAAAAGGCCCCGCTTTAGTCCAACACATACGCCCGGAATATCTCGGGCCGCGAAACACAACCAGCAGCACCGGGCGCGTTGATAGCGGCGCTTGCCTGACACAACCCATTGTAAAGACCGCAAACCGATGAGCGCCTTCTTTGAAGAAAAGGTCCTGACCGTCCACCATTGGACGGACAGCCTGTTCAGCTTCACCTGCACCCGCGATCCGGCATTCCGCTTCAAGAGCGGCCAGTTCTCGATGATCGGCCTGCTCGTCGATGGCCGGCCCTTGCTGCGCGCCTACAGCATGGTCAGCGGCCACTGGGAGGAAACGCTCGAGTTCCTCAGCATCAAGGTGAGCGACGGCCCGCTGACCTCCCGGCTGCAGCACATCGTGCCCGGCGACACCGTATTGATTGGCCGCAAGCCGGTCGGCACCCTGCTCGCCGAGAGCCTGCTGCCCGGGCGGACCTTGTACATGCTCGGCACCGGTACCGGGCTGGCGCCGTTCATGAGCCTGATCAAGGACCCCGAAACCTACGAGCCGTTCGAGCGGGTCGTGCTGGTGCATGGCTGCAGGACGGTGGCCGAGCTCGCCTACCAGGACCTGATCACCCGCGAACTGCCGGAGCACGAGCTGCTGGGCGAGTTGGTGCGGGACAAGCTGGTCTATTACCCGACGGTCACCCGCGAGGCGTTCGAACACCAGGGCCGCGTCACCGATCTGCTGTTCAGCGGCAAGCTGCCCGCCGACCTCGGCCTTCCGGCGGTCGACCGCGCGCATGACCGGGTGATGCTGTGCGGCAGCCCCGGGCTGCTGTCCGATTTCGGTGCCTGGTTCGATCAGGGCGGCTGGCTCGAAGGCACCAACACCCGGCAGGGCGAATACGTGATCGAGAAAGCCTTCGTCGAGAAATAATCATTTAAGAGCGAAAAGCGTGCGGAAATTCGTATCGTTTTATAAACGTTCTGTCGCATATAACGCTTCTCCGAGCGGGGATTCAGCGCTGCCATGAACGTACTCACCTGGCACGGTGCAGTGCTCCGCGTCGATTGGGCGCGGCAGCGCCTGGTGCAGGACCCCGTATGGATGACCGGGCCGGACGGCGCGGATTTCACCTTCGACGCGACCGACCCGGCGCCGCAGCACGTGGCCGTCGGCAGCTTCGTGGTGGAACCCGGCGAGCGGCCGAAGACCGTTCGCTTCAGCAACCCGGCCGGTTATCTGAGTGCCGCACCGGGCAAGCGCGACGTCGGGTTCGAGGCCGACGAAGGCCAGCCCTCGGCCAATTTCCTGCTGGTGAGTGCGGAGAACCTGGCCGACCTTCGCCACATCCTGGCGCATCGCTGGCGGGTGCGGCCCGGCGCCCAGCTGCTCGAGAAGGCCGACATCAAGCTGGTCCCCGGATTCGGGCTGGCGTTGGGGCCGCTGCAGGTAGACCTGACGACGGCATTGCCGCTGGCTTCCTATTCCCGGCGTCCGGCCGCGCACGAGGCGGACTACTCCCCCCCGCACTCCTTCGTGCTGAACGTCCCGGGCGGCGACGGCATCGAGATGGCCGACGGCCTGCCGCAGGGCAGCGACGCGGCGCAGCAATTCGAGCTGGTGCAACACGGGCCGCCGCTGCTGTCCGAGGCTGCGAGCAGCCTCGCCTTCAAACGGAACGGCAATAGCCGGCTGACGCTGAAGTCCGGGCCACGCTACGTGGCGCCGCCGCTGGTCACCCGGATGCGCGACAGCGCGCTGTTCGCGACATGGCTTGAGGGCCGGTCGACCGGCACGCCGCAAAGCCGCGCCGCCGCCTCGTTGCTGCCCACCGCGACC
>CAZZWO010000011.1:4233-31561 GCA_964657885.1 uncultured Acetobacteraceae bacterium
CCACGCCGCAAAGCCAGCCCGCCTGCACGCTCGGTTTCGTCAGCGAAACCTATCGCATCCGGCGCGAGCAGAAACGCTACGTGGTGCTCAGCCGTGGCTGCGAGGGGCTGGTGTTCGACCAGAACGGCACGTCATCGGACATCTCTCACCTTGCGGCGCTGCCTCAGCTGCCGGCCGGCTTCATCGAGCGGGACGGCCGCATTTGGGCGTCCGGCGACGTGCTGGGCGCGGTGCCGCGGCTGGATGGCCCGCTGCTGGTGTTCTACGACGGCGGCCTCGACAGCTACACGCGCTGGCTGACCGGCGCGATGCCGGCGCTGGACGCCATCAGCCGCCATGTGCCCCGCAGCAGCCGCCTGTTGCTGCCCGCCGGCCTCAAGCGGATCCCGCGCGGCCCCGGATCGTTCGACCATCGCGAGTTGATGATGCTGCTCGGCTTCGGCCGCCTGCCGGCCATCGAGAGCGGCGCCGACATCGTCTGGGTCGATGACGTGATCTTCGCCGAAGCAACGGCGCCCGAGGCGATCCCGGCCGAGCAGCTGCACGAGTTCCGCGAGCGTGCGCTGGCGCCCCATGACGGGCCGGGAGAGCCGACGCGCCGCATCTACATCAAGCGGACCGACCACGGCAGCGTGCTGCACGGCCATGAGATCGAGCGTTTCCTGAACCAGCAGGGTTTCGAGCCGGTGGTGCTGGAGCACCTGCCGCTGGAGCAGCAGATCGCGCTCTTCCGGCAGGCTTCGTTCGTGGTGGCGGCGCATGGCGACGCGCTCAGCAATGTCATGTTCGCCCGGCCGGGCTTGCGGGTGCTGGAACTGATGGACGGCGGCGAATTCGAGCCGGATATCTGGCGCCTGTGCGGCAAGCTCGGCCATCTGTACGGTTTCCTGGGTTGCCCCTCCGACCCCGAGGACCCGCAGGCCCGGCTCGACCCCGATGCAGACCGTTTTCGCAACGTGTTCCAGATGCTGGACAACTACCGGCTCTGACGCATGTGCGGCATGGTCCCCGAACCGTGTGCCGCCGGCCCGGTCCGGACGCTTGCCAGCCGGGGTGGGCCCGGTGCAAGCAACCTCCCGGTCAAGGCGGAGCTTCACATGGACGGACGTATCGCAACCCGGCTGCAGGCGCTCGGCCTCTCGCTGCCCGCAGCTCAGCCACCGGTTGCGACCTACGTGCCCTATGTGATCACCGGCAACCTGGTGGTCGTGTCGGGGCAGTTGCCGATGGTGTCCGGGCAGCTCGGCTGGCGCGGCAAGCTCGGCGCATCGGTCAGCCCGGAGGATGGCATCGCGGCCGCCCGGCAATGCCTGCTGAACGTGCTCGCCCACCTCAGCACCGCTTGCGACGGTGACCTCGACCGCGTGGCCCGCATCGTGCGCCTCGGCGGCTTCATCGCCTGCACGCCGGACTTCACCGCGCACCCCTCGGTGATGAACGGCGCATCGGACCTGGCAGTCGAGATTTTCGGCGAAGCGGGGCGCCATGCGCGCGCAACCGTCGGCGTGCCGAGCCTGCCGCTGGATGCGCCCGTCGAGATCGAGGGCATGTTCGAAATCGATTGAGGGCGCCCTCTTGATACCGGCGCGACGGAGTTCATCCATGAAACTGACATTGCCCCGCGCCGCATTGCTGTGCGCCGCCGCCCTGATGGCGGGCGCCGCGCAGATGCCGGCGCCCCCGCCGCTGAAGCCGCTTCCCACGAAGCCCGCCTCCGGCAAGCAGGCACCGTTGCCGGTGCAGCTGAACAATGAGCTCGCCCAGGCCTTCGCACCCCGCCAGGACAGCTTCGACTACACGCGGCGCGAGGTGATGATCCCGATGCGCGACGGCGTGCACCTGCACACCGTCATCATCATCCCGCGCGGCGCCAACCGGGCGCCGATGCTGCTGACCCGCACGCCGTATGGCGCCGATGGCCGGTTCGGCGGCACCGACTCCGCGCATGTCGCGAGCGTGATGGGCGATCACGACGTGGCCGACGAGCTGGTGTCGCAGGACGGCTACATCAGGGTGCTGCAGGACGTGCGCGGCAAGCACGGCTCGGAAGGCGACTACGCGATGACGCGCCCGCTGCGCGGCCCGCTGAACCCGACGCAGGTGGACCATTCCACCGACACCTACGACACGATCGAGTGGCTGGTGCACAACACGCCCGAAAGCAACGGCCGCGTCGGCATGCTCGGCATCTCGTACGACGGCTTCACCACGCTGATGGGCCTGTTCCACCCGCATCCGGCGCTGCGCGCTGCGGTGCCGATCAACGCGATGGTCGATGGCTGGCGCGGCGACGACTGGTTCCACAACGGCGCGTTCCGCCAGGACAGCCTGGTCTATGTGCACGACCAGGAAGCGACGCGCGGCAGCGACCTGAAATGGTGGTCCGACCACTACGACGACTACGACACCTGGCTGTCCGCCGGTTCGGCGGGCGACATGGCGAAGCTGCACGGACTGAACCAGGTAGGGTTCGCCGGCAAGCTGATGAGCCACCCGGCCTACGACGCGTTCTGGCAGGACCAGGCGGTCGACAAGCTGCTGGCCCGCGAACCCGTCGGCGTCCCGGTCATGCTGGTGCACAGCCTGTGGGACCAGGAGGACATCTACGGCAACATCGCGGTCTACAAGGCGATCAAGCCGCACGACGCCGACAACAAGGTGTTCCTGGTGCTCGGCCCGTGGTTCCACCACCAGGAGCGGCTCGACGGCAGCGCCGTCGGGCCGATCGCGTTCGGCAGCGACACCGCCGCGTATTTCCGCCACGACCTGCTGAAGCCGTTCTTCGACCATTACCTCAAGGACGACGCGCCGAAGCTGGACATCCCGCCGGTGTCGGCATTCGAGACCGGCACCAACACCTGGCGCGCGCTCAAGGCCTGGCCATCCGGTTGCGATGACGGTTGCCGGATCGACCATGTGCCGATGTACCTGCAGCCCGGCGGCAAACTGGGTCCGGCGGCGCCCGCGGCTTCGGTGCCCGGCTTCGAGAGCTACATCGCCGATCCCGCGAAACCGGTGCCCTACCTGCCGCGGCCGGTTCACATCGAGGGCGACGGCGAATCCAGCTGGCAGACCTGGCTGGTCAGCGACCAGCGCGATGCGTCGAGCCGCACCGACGTGCTCACCTACAGCTCGCCGCCGCTGACCGAGCCGCTCAAGATCAGCGGCGAGCCGGTCGCCAACCTGTTCGCCTCCACCACCGGCAGCGACGGCGATTTCGTGGTCAAGCTGATCGACGTGTACCCCGACGAGGCCGGGCGGGACCCCAAGATGGGCGGCTACGAGCTGATGGTGTCGGCCGACATCCTGCGTGCGCGCTATCGCGACGACCCGTCCAAGCCCGCCGCCATGCCGTCGGACCAGAAGCAGACGCTGCGTTTCGCGTTGCCGACCGCCAACCACGTGTTCCTGCCCGGGCATCGACTGATGGTGCAGGTGCAGTCGAGCTGGTTTCCGCTTTACGACCGGAACCCGCAGACTTTCGTGAAGAACATTTTCTTCGCCAAGCCGGCCGATTACCGCCGCGCCTCGATCAAGGTCTTCGACGGCGGTCCGAACGCCAGCTTCATCGACCTGCCGGTGGTGCATCGCTGAGGCTGACGGTCCCACCTTCGACCGCCCTGGCGTGACATTCCGGCCAATCATCTCGACAACGTCATGAGACCAGCCTGACTGGTGCGATTGCGGAATGGCTGGATGCGGCCGGCTGTGCCATGTTCCGGCAATGGACGCGCTGCGGATCACCGGCCTTCGCAAGACCTTCGCACGGCCGGCCGTGGACGGGCTGGACCTCACCGTCGCACCTGGCGAGTTCTTCGCACTGCTCGGCCCGAACGGCGCCGGCAAGACCACCACCCTGCGGATGGCAGCCGGGCTGCTGCGTCCCGATGCAGGCAGTATCTCGATTTTCGGCATCGACGCCTTGCAGGACCACATCGGGGCGCGGCGGCTGGTCGCCTGGCTGCCCGAGGAGCCGCTGCTCTACGAGCTGCTGACGCCGATGGAGTACCTCGACTTCGTGTCGGGCCTGTGGGGCGTCGAACCGGTGGCCGCGCGCTGCCGCGCACAGGACCTGCTGGAACGCCTGGGCCTGTGGCAGCATCGCAACGACCGGTGCGGCGGCTTCTCGCGCGGGATGCGGCAGAAGACCGTGCTCGCCGGCGCGCTGATCCACGACCCGAAGCTGCTGATCCTCGACGAGCCGCTGACCGGGCTGGACGCCGCCGCCGCACGCGATGTGAAAGACCTGCTGACCGCCCGCGTGGCGGAAGGCGCCAGCATCGTGCTGACGACGCACATCCTGGAAGTCGCCGAACGCCTCGCCGACCGCATCGGCATCATCGCGGCCGGACGCCTGCGCGCCATCGGCTCGCTGGCGGAACTGCGCGACGCCAATCGGTCCGGCCCGGACACGCAGACCCTGCAAGGGTCCGATGGGAATGCGGCCGGCGGGAGCAGGCGCGACACGCTGGAGGATGTCTTCCTCCGCATCGTCGGCACCGCCACGCACGCGCAACCCGCTTGAAGGCGCCCGCGTCCTGATGCGCCCGCGGCGTCCCTGGCCGCTCGGCCTGCTGCTGCGGCACGAGTTGCGGCTGATCTGGCGCGGCAGCCTGTTCGGCGGCCGGCATGGCAAGCTGCTGCTGGCGGTGCTGGCGCTCGTCCTGCACGGGTTCGGCCTGGCCATCGCCTCCGGCCTGACCGGTGTCCGTCTGTCGCTGCCCGAGCAGGCGCTGGGCGCCACCCTCGCCTTGCTGTTCGTCGGCGGCCTGATGCTCAGCCAGGCGGTGCAGCGGGCCAGCGAGTTGCTGGACGACCGCACCGATCTCGGCTGGCTGCTCTCGACGCCGGTGCCGGCCCGCCACATCCTCGCGGTGCGGCTGCTCGCTCTGGCCGGCGCGGTCTCGCTCTACTGGCTCGTCCTGCTGGTGCCGCTCGCCGACGGCATGGCGCTGCTCGGCCGGCCCGGCTTGCTGGGCGTGATACCGTTGCTGGCGGTGTTGGCGCTGCTGGTCACCTCGGCGGGGCTGGCCATCACCTTCGCCCTGCTCCGCTTCGTCAGCGTGAAACGCACCCGCGCCGCCGCCAACGCTTTCGCGACCCTGATCGGCGCCGCCGTGTTCCTGGCCGGACAGTCGCGCTCGCTGCTGTCGCCGGCAACGAGCGACGCATTCTGGCGCGGCTTCATGCCAACGCCGGACGCCGCCGCGCACGGGCTCGCCTGGCTGCCGGCCCGCGCGCTGCTCGGCGCTCCGGAACCGATGCTCGGCCTGGTCGGGCTCGCCATCGGTTCCGCCTTTCTGACCAGTTGGGCGCTGCAGCGTTGGTTCGCGACGGGCGCACAGGCCGTGGTGGCCGGAGCGGCCTCCCCCACCAGGATGCGCCGCGCTGACCGCCAGGCGTTCCGTCCCGGCACCTGGCCGGCGCTGCTGTCGAAAGAGGTCTTGCTGCTGCGGCGTTTCCCCGGACTCACCGGGCTTGCTTTGTACTACCTGATCTACCTGGTACCCGCTGTCGCGGCGATCTGGCATGGTGCCGGCCGCGGCGATGCGCGGCTGCTCGGCGCGGCGCCGGTGTTGAGCGCCGGCGAACTGGCGCGGCTGTTCGTCAGCGTCACCATCATGGGCGACGAGGCGGCCGAGCTGGTGCAGACCGCGCCGGTAACCCTGGCAACGGTACAGCGGGCCAAGCTGGTGGCCGCGTTCTTCGGGGTGGCGATCATCCTGGCCATTCCGGTCGGCGGCCTGGCGGCCAGCCTGCCGGCGGCGATCCCGGCCATGCTGCTGGGCATCGCCGGCAATGTCGGATGCAACCTGGCGCTCGGCCTGTGGCGGCCCGCGCCGATCCGCCGCACCGACTTGCGGCGCCACCGCAAGGGTTGGGGCGGCCTGGTGAATGTCGCTGGCTTCTTCTTCAGCGCCGCCTGGTCGCTCGCCACCTGGCAGATGCTCCGCGGCGACCCCTGGGCGCTCCTGCCGGTCAGCATCGCCTTGATTGCTTTGAGGTTGTGCAAACCTCGACCAACGGACGCTGCACAAGCCTACGCAATCTGATACTTCAGGCGCTTTCCGCGACAGGAGCCGACCGGACTTGGACGACATCGCGGCAACGCCTGCCCCAAAATCATCTGCGCCCGAGACAGCCTCCGCCGAGGCACCGTTCAGCCTGTCCCGCCTGCCGCATGGCGCCCGCGACCAGGCCGCGTTGCGCGGCCGCATCGTCGAAAAACTCACCTACGAGGTCGGCCGCCGGCCGGCCGAGGCGACGCAGCGCGACTGGTTCGTCGCTGCCGCCCACACCATCCGCGACTTCGTAGTGGAATGCTGGCTGAACTCGCCGCGCCCGGGCACCACGATCGGCAAGCGCGTCTATTACCTGTCTCTCGAATTCCTGATCGGCCGGCTGATGTTCGATGCCGCCGGCAACCTCGGCCTGCTGGAGCCGATGCGCGAGGCGCTGGCCGCGCTCGGCGCCGACATCGAGGCACTGCGTGAACAGGAGCCCGATGCCGCCCTCGGCAATGGCGGCCTCGGCCGCCTGGCCGCCTGCTTCATGGAAAGCATGGCGACCCTCAGCATCCCCGCGTACGGCTACGGCATCCGCTACGAGCACGGCCTGTTCCGCCAGGAGATCGTCGGCGGCGTGCAGCGCGAGCTGCCGGAAGACTGGCTGTCCGTCGGCAACCCGTGGGAGTTCGTGCGCCCGCAGGTCGTCTACCTGATCGGCTTCGGCGGCTCGGTGTCTGCGCGCACCGATGCCCAGGGCCGCCCGGCGTTCGATGCGCACGGCCGCCCCGCCTATGCCTGGACGCCCGCCGAGATCCTGTCCGCCGTCGCCTACGACACCCCGGTGGTCGGTGCCGGCGGCGAACATGCCAACACGCTACGCCTGTGGTCGGCGCGGGCGACCGAGCCGCTGCACCTGGAGAAATTCAACCGCGGCGACCACGTGGGCGCGCTGCGCGACCGGGTACGCACCGAAGCCGTCTCGCGCGTGCTGTATCCTGGGGACGACAGCGAAGCCGGCCAGGAATTGCGCCTGCGGCAGGAGTTCTTCTTTGCCTCCGCCTCGCTGCAGGACCTCGTGGCCCGTCACCTTCGCGAGTTCGGCACGCTCGTCAGCCTGTCCGACCATGCCGCCATCCAATTGAACGACACCCACCCGGCCATCGCCATCGCCGAGCTGATGCGGCTGCTGGTCGACGAGCACGGGCTGGACTGGGCCGATGCGTGGCGTATCACGGTGGCGACGTTCAGCTACACCAACCACACCCTGCTGCCCGAGGCGCTGGAAACCTGGCCGGTGCCGCTGCTGGAGCGGCTGCTGCCGCGTCACATGCAGATCATCTACATGTTAAATGCGCAGCACCTGGAACGGGCGCATCGCGAGCATCACGCGACCGACGGCCAGCTCGCCGCCCTATCGCTGATCGACGAACGGCATGGCAGGCGCCTGCGCATGGGGCACCTGGCCTTCGTCGGCAGCCACGCGATCAACGGCGTCTCCGCCCTGCACACCGACCTGATGCGGCAGACGGTGTTCGCCGACCTGCACGGCATCTATGGCGGCCGGATCAGCAACAAGACGAACGGCATCACCTTCCGCCGCTGGCTGCACCGCGCCAATCCCGGCCTGACCCGCGTACTGATCGAGGCGCTGGGACCGGACATGCTGACCGATCCGGATCGCCTCGCGGGACTGGCCGCGCGCGCCGGCGATGCGGGGCTGCAATACGCGGTGGCCGACCAGCGCCGCGTCGCCAAGCAGGCGCTGGCCCGGCTGGTGCGCGACCGTCTCGGCATCGCGATCGACCCATCGGCGATGTTCGACGTGCACATCAAGCGCATCCACGAATACAAGCGCCAGCTGCTCAACATCCTGCAAACCGTGGCGCTGTACAACACCATCCGCGCGCAGCCGATGAACGACCAGGTGCCGCGCGTGAAGATCTTCGCCGGCAAGGCGGCGCCGGGCTACCAGAGGGCGAAGCAGATCATCCGCCTGGCGCACGACGTGGCGCAGGTGATCAACAACGATCCGGCGATCGGCGAGAACCTGAAACTGGTGTTCCTGCCGAACTACAATGTCAGCCTCGCCGAGCAGATCATCCCCGCCGCCGATCTGTCCGAGCAGATCTCGACCGCGGGCATGGAAGCCTCGGGCACCGGCAACATGAAGCTTGCGCTGAACGGCGCGCTCACCATCGGCACGCTCGACGGCGCCAACGTCGAGATCCGCCAGCATGTAGGCCCGGACAACATTTTCATCTTCGGCATGACTGCGGATCAGGTGGCCGCGCGCACGCTCGGCGACATGTCCGGCCATGCGGCGGTCGCTGCCTCGTCGGCGCTGGAGCAGTCGGTCCAGGCGATCGCCTCGGGTGTGTTTTCGCCCGACGAACCCGGACGCTATCGCGACCTGATGGATGGCCTGCTGCACCAGGACAGGTTCATGGTGACGGCCGACTTCGACAGCTACAACGCCAAGCAGGACGAGGTTGCCGCGCTGTGGCGCACGCCTGAACGCTGGTGGCGCACCAGCATCCTCAACATCGCCGGCATGGCCTGGTTCTCGTCCGACCGCACCATCAAGGAATACGCTTCGGAAATCTGGAACGTACCGACCTGAGATCGTCGCGCCTCGTTCGATGCCGGCAGGTTTTCCGGTCGCCGCATGACGCCATCGAGAAAAAACAAACGCAGAAAAGACACCGGGTCAGGGAAGCCGCATGGATCACGCGCCACTCGCACGACACGCCATGGCCTATGTGCTGGCCGGGGGGCGCGGCAGCCGCCTGATGGAGCTGACGGACATCCGTGCGAAACCCGCGGTGTATTTCGGCGGAAAATCGCGCATCATCGATTTTGCCCTGTCCAACGCCTTGAACTCGGGCATCCGCAGGATCGGCGTCGCGACGCAATACAAGGCGCACAGCCTGATCCGCCACCTGCAGCGCGGCTGGAACTTCTTCCGTCCCGAACGCAACGAGAGCTTCGACATCCTGCCCGCATCGCAACGCGTCACCGAGACCGGCTGGTACGCCGGAACCGCGGATGCGGTGTTCCAGAACATCGACATCATCGAAAGCTACGCGCCCCGCTACATCGTGCTGCTCGCCGGCGACCATGTCTACAAGATGGATTACGAACCAATGCTGCAGCAGCATTGCGAGCAGCACGCGGACGTCACGGTCGGCTGCATCGAAGTGAGCTGCGAGGAGGCGACCGGTTTCGGCGTCATGGGGATCGACACCGAGGACCGCATCGTCTCGTTCCTCGAAAAACCGGCCAACCCGCCGTCGATGCCCGGCAAGCCCGGCCGGTCGCTCGCCAGCATGGGCATCTACGTGTTCGAAACCCGCTTCCTCATCGACATCCTCCGGCGCGATGCGGCGTTGACCGAGTCCACGCATGATTTCGGCCGCGACATCATCCCCTACCTCGTCGCGAACGGCCGCGCGGTCGCCCACCGTTTCGAGAAATCCTGTGTGCGCACCACGCCGGAAAGCCAGATCTACTGGCGCGACGTGGGCACCGTCGACGCCTATTGGGAAGCCAACATCGATCTGACGGACTTCATCCCGGGACTCGATCTCTACGACCAGAACTGGCCGATCTGGACCTATGGCGAAATCGTGCCGCCTGCAAAGTTCGTGCACGACGAGAACGGGCGGCGCGGCCAGGCGATCAGCTCGCTGGTGTCGGGCGGCTGCATCGTCTCGGGCACCGAAGTTCACCAGTCGCTGCTGTTCACCGGCGTGCACGCGCATTCCTACGCCCGCGTGGACCAGGCGGTGATCCTGCCCTACGTGCAGATCGGCCGCCACGCCCGCCTGCAACGCGTGGTGATCGACCGCGGGGTCGTCATCCCCGACGGCCTCGTCGTCGGCGAGGATCCGGAACGCGACGCCGCGCGTTTCCGCCGTTCGCCGCGCGGCATCTGCCTGATCACCCAGCCGATGATCGACGCATTGAAGCGATGACCATGCTGCGTGCCCTGTCGGTCGCCTCCGAGGTTTTTCCCCTCATCAAGACCGGCGGCCTGGCCGATGTGGTAGGCGCCCTTCCCGCCGCGCTCGCACCGCAGAACGTCGAACTTCGGACGCTGGTGCCGGGCTATCCCGACGTGCTCGACCGGATGGAGCGGCCGGAAACCGTGTGGGCGGACAACGACTATTTCGGCGGCCCGGCGCGCATCCTGGCCGGCGACGCGGCCGGGATACCGCTGTTCACGATCGACGCGCCGCATCTGTACGGCCGCCGCGGCAACCCCTATACCGGCCCGGATGGCCAGGAATGGCCTGACAACCCGCAGCGCTTTGCCGCCCTCGCCTATGCCGGCGCCCTGATCGGCCAGGGAGCGGTTGCGGGCTTCGTCCCCGAGCTGGTGCACGCCCACGACTGGCAGGCGGGACTCACACCCGCCTACCTTGCGCTGGGCGGCCAAACCCGGTCCCGCAAGACAGCGCCGGCGACGATCATGACGGTGCACAACCTGGCGTTCCAGGGCCAGGTGCCGGCCTCGCTGCTGGCATCGCTCCGCCTGCCCGCCTCGTCCTACACGCCGGAGGGCGTCGAGTATTACGGGTCGATCGGCATGCTGAAGGCCGGGCTGCGCTATGCCGGCCGGATCACCACGGTTTCGCCGACCTACGCGCAGGAGATCTGCACGCCCGAGGGCGGCATGGGGCTCGACGGCCTGCTGCGTGCCCGCGGCAGCGACCTGAGCGGCATCCTGAACGGCATCGACACCGGCATCTGGAACCCCGAGACCGATGAGAGGCTGCCCGCAACCTACAGCGCAGCCCGCCGCACCGGCCGCCGGGCCTGCAAGGAAGCGCTGCAGCGGACGTTCGGGCTGGCCTTGCGCCCGGGCGCGCTGCTGTTCGGCGTGGTCAGCCGCCTGTCCCACCAGAAAGGCCTCGACGTGCTGCTCGAAGCGTTGCCGCTGTTGCGCGCCCGCGATGCGCAACTGGTGCTGCTCGGCGCCGGCGATGCGGGCCTGCAATCGGCCTTCCTCGCAGCGGCACGGGCCGCGCCGGACGCGGTCGGCGTGCGGATCGGCTACGACGAAGCCGTCGCGCACCTGATCCAGGCCGGCAGCGACGCGATCCTGGTGCCGTCGCGCTTCGAACCCTGCGGACTGACGCAGCTTTGCGCGCTGCGCTACGGTGCGCTGCCGGTGGTCAGCCGGGTCGGTGGTCTTGCCGACACCATCATCGACGCGAACGAGGCCGCACGCACCGCCTGCGTCGCCACCGGCTTCCAGTTCGCGCCGGTCAGCGTCCAGGCGCTCGGCTTCGCGATCGGACGCGTGGCCGAGATGTGGCGCAGGCCGCGCGAATGGGCCGCCATGCAGGGCCGCGCGATGCGCAGCCCGGTCGGCTGGTCGGAACCGGCGGCATGCTACGCGGCGCTGTATCGGGAGGCGGCTGGCCTCACCCCGCCCGCTGCTGCTGCAGGCGGGCCAGCAGGAAGTCCCTGAACACCGCCACCCGCTTCGAATGGCGCAGCTCCTCGGGATAGACGAAGAAACAATCCACTTTCGGCCGCGGCGCGTCGGGCAGCAGCCGGGTCAGCCCGTCCAGTTCCGGGGTCATCCAGCCGGGCAGCGCACCGATGCCGAGCCCGGCCCGGATCACCTGGGCCACGCTGCCGAGGTTATTGACTTCCAGCACGGCGCGGCGAGGCGCGCCGGGGCGGCGGCCAAGCGATGCGAGCCAGTTGATGTCGGCGACGGGCGGATGATAGTCGCCGAACAGGATCAGCTTGTGCTGGTCCAGGTCCTCGGGCGTGGCGGGAGTGCCGGCGCGGGCCAGATACTCGGGCGAGGCGCAGATGTGCCACTCGATCTCGAACAGATGCCGCTGGATCAGGTCGGGCTGTCGCGGCGGGTGCATGCGGATCGCGACATCCGCCTCGCGCATCGCCAAATCGAGGTCGCCGTCGTCCAGCAGCAAGTTGACCGTGACATCGGGATGCAGGTCGAGGAACTGCAGCAGGCGCGGCGCCAGCCAGTTGCTGCCGAACCCGACAGTGGTCGTGATCTTCAGCCGGCCGGCTGGCTTGTCGCGGCTTTCGGTGAGCAGCGCCTCGGTCATCGCGAGCTTGGCGAACACTTCGCGCACCGTCTGGTTCAGGCTTTCGCCCTGCTCCGTCAGGATCAATCCACGCGCATGCCGGTGGAACAGCGGCACCTGCAGCGCTTCCTCCAACGCCGAGATCTGCCGGCTGACCGCTGACTGGCTCAGGTTGAGGGTATCGCCCGCGTGGGTGAAACTGCCGGCTTCCGCGACGGCGTGGAAGACGCGCAGTTTGTCCCAATCCATGCCTGTTCCCCGTTCGGGCCACGCGGCCGGGTCAGGCGTTCTCCAACGCGCGACTCGGGGCGACCTCCGTCAGCCACTTTTCAGCTTCCAGCGCTGCCATGCAACCTGTTCCGGCGGCGGTGACCGCCTGACGGAAGATCTTGTCCTGCACATCGCCGGCGGCGAACACGCCATCGACGTCGGTACGCGTGCTGCCCGGCGCGGTTACCACGTAGCCTTCCGCGTCGAGTGCGACATGGCCGCGGAACACCGACGTATTCGGGGTGTGGCCGATGGCAACAAAAACGCCATCTACGCCTAGCGTGCGCTCCACACCGGTTTCGCGATGGCTGATGCGAATGCCGGTGACCACCGGAGGCGTGCCGCCACCGACGATCTCCTCGACGATGCTGTCCCACACGACGCTGACTTTCGGATGCTCGAACAACCGGCGCTGCAGGATCTTCTCCGCGCGCAGGCTGCCCCGGCGATGGATCAGCGTGACATGGTCGGCATGCAGCGTCAGGTGCAACGCTTCCTCGACCGCGCTGTTGCCGCCGCCGACCACTGCCACGCGCTTGCCGCGGTAGAAGAATCCGTCACAGGTGGCGCAGGCCGACACGCCGGCGCCCTGATAGGCCTTTTCGGACGGCAG
Source organism: uncultured Acetobacteraceae bacterium (assembly GCA_964657885.1). Taxonomy (GTDB): domain Bacteria; phylum Pseudomonadota; class Alphaproteobacteria; order Acetobacterales; family Acetobacteraceae; genus BOG-908. Next base: position 17,196 of record CAZZWO010000011.1, read on the forward strand.
GCCGAGCCAGCGCGCCTGTGCGCCGGTGGCGATGACGACGGTGTCGGCCAGATAGACGTCGCCGGAATCGCCCACGCAGCGGAATGGCCGGCGGCTGAAATCAACATCCATGATCAGGTCGTGGACCACCCGCGTGCCGACATGTTCCGCCTGCGCCTGCATCTGCTCCATCAGCCAGGGGCCCTGAATCGGCGCGGCAAAACCGGGAAAGTTCTCGACATCCGTGGTGATCATCAACTGGCCGCCGGGCTGCAGGCCAGCCACCAGCATCGGCTCCAGGCTGGCGCGGGCGGCATAGATGGCGGCGGTGTAGCCGGCGGGCCCGGCGCCGATGACGAGCACGCGGGTGCGATGGGTCTGGGACATGGGAGGCTTCGTTCTCGGTCTGGGTTCAGGCTGGCGGTCACCCGATATCGTGGGGCGGACTGCCCAAGGCAAGCACATGATGTGCCGCCCTGATGCGCCCTCCCCCAACCGAGCCGTTACTTCCTCGCCGGGTCCGGCTTCTGCTGTATGATAGGCCGAACCACCCGGACCCGAGACGATGAGACCTGACAGCACCGAGCTTCCGGAGATCGACGCGATAGACCGGCGTATCCTGACCGAGCTGCAGGAAGACGGCCGGATGACGAACGTGGAACTCGCCCGGCGCGCCGGTATCAGCGCCCCGCCCTGTTTGCGCCGGGTCCGCCGGCTGGAGGAAGCCGGCATTATCCGCGGCTACCACGCCGACACCGACCCGCAGCTTCTCGGCTGGGAAGTGACCTTCTTCGTCATCGTCGGCCTGGAGAGCCAGAAGGAGGCAGCCCTTGCCGCCTTCGAGGCCATGGTCGGTGCCTGGCCCGAAGTGCGCGAGTGCCACATGATACGCGGCGGCGGCGACTTCCTGCTTCGCCTGGTGGCGCGCGGCACCGCCCAGGAAAACGAGCTCACCCGCAAGCTGACCGAAGCCGCCAACGTCGCCCGCATCCAGACCCTGCAGACCATCCGCACGAGCCGGTGCCAAGCCGGCGTCCCTATCTGAGCCCGGCGAACTCTATTCACCAGCTTTGCCGGCCGGCGGGCTGCGGCTAGAGTATCGCGCATGAACGCCATCTCCCCGCCCGTCTGGACCCCGGCCGCCGTGCGCGCGCTGCTCGACCTGCCGTTTTCGGAACTGGTGTTCCGCGCCGCCGGCGTGCATCGGGCGCACTTCGATCCGGCGCGCATCCAGGTCAGCACGCTGCTGTCGATCAAGACCGGCGGCTGCCCGGAAGACTGCGCCTATTGCCCGCAGAGCGCGTCCTACGAGGCCGGGGTGCCGGCGTCCAAGCTGATGGATGTGGAGGCCGTGCTGTCCGAAGCGCGCGCGGCCCGGGCGGCCGGCGCCAGCCGTTTCTGCATGGGTGCTGCCTGGCGGTCACCCAAGGACCGCGACCTCGATGCGGTGTGCGCCATGGTGGAAGGCGTGCACGCGCTGGGCCTGGAAAGCTGCGCCACGCTGGGGATGCTGACCGCCCCGCAAGCGGCAAGGCTCCGCGATGCAGGCCTGGACTACTACAATCACAACCTGGACACCTCGCCCGAGCATTACGGCGACATCATCACCACCCGCACATACCAGGACCGGCTCGATACGCTCGGCCATGTGCGCGACGCCGGGATCAACGTCTGTTGCGGCGGCATCGTCGGCATGGGCGAAGACACCGACGACCGCGCAGGCCTGATCGCCGCGTTGGCAAACCTGCCGAAGGCGCCTGAAAGCGTGCCGATCAACGCGCTGGTGCGGGTCGAGGGTACGCCGCTCGCGCAATCCGCGCCGATCGACGCCATCGACTTCGTGCGCGTCATCGCGGCGGCGCGCATCACCATGCCGAAATCCTATGTGCGGCTGTCGGCAGGGCGCGAACAGATGACCGACGAGGCGCAGGCGCTTTGTTTTCTTGCCGGCGCCAACTCGATCTTCTACGGCCCGCGCCTGCTGACCACGTCCAACCCCGCCGCCGAACGCGACCGCGCGCTGCTCGATCGCCTGGGCATCACCCACTGAGCGCGTCGTTCGCCGCCAGACGCGCGCATGGCCGGGACGCACGCGACACGCAGGACGATGCCAGGAAAGCGGCAGAGCGCCGCGAGCATCTTTGGCGGCCCTACACCCAGATGCAGACAGCGGCGGCACCGCTTCGGGCCGTGCGGACGGATGGTTGCAGCATCACGCTGGATGACGGCCGCGTCCTGACCGACGGCATCGCATCGTGGTGGACGGCGTGCCACGGCTACAACCATCCGCATATTCGCGAGGCGGTGACACGGCAGCTCGGAACCATGCCGCACGTGATGTTCGGCGGCCTGACGCACGAGCCGGCGGAGCGGCTCTCGAGCCGGCTCGCGGCGCTGCTGCCCGGCGACCTCAACCACGTGTTCTTCGCCGATAGCGGCTCGGTCGCGGTCGAGGTCGCCATGAAGATGGCCGCGCAATACTGGCTGAACCAGGGCGTCCGCACGCGGCGGCGTTTCCTGGCGTTCACCGGCGGTTATCACGGCGACACATTTGCAACCATGGCAGTCTGCGACCCGGACGAAGGCATGCACGCGCTGTATCGCGGACTGCTGGCAGACCAGGCGATCGTGCCATTGCCGCGCGATGCAGTCTCGGCCGCCAGCTTCGACGCATTCCTGCACGCGCACGCGCACAACCTCGCCGGCATCTTGGTGGAGCCGCTGGTCCAGGGTGCGGGCGGCATGGTGCTGCATGCGCCGGCCGTTCTGCGGCATTTGCGTGAGGCGGCGGATGCCCACGGCCTGCCGTTGATCTTCGATGAGATATTCACGGGATTCGGCAGGACCGGCACCATGTTCGCCTGCGAGGCGGCCGGTGTTGTCCCCGACATCATCACCGTGTCGAAGGCGCTGACCGGCGGCACCATGGCGCTGTCGGCGGCGATCGCACGCACGCATATTTTCGAGGCATTCCGGTCCGGCGATCCCGCGCACGCGCTGATGCACGGCCCGACCTTCATGGCGAACCCGCTGGCCTGCAGCGCCGCCAATGCCTCGCTCGATCTGTTCGAGAGCGAGCCGCGCCTGCAGCAGGTGGCAAGTATCTCGGACCAGCTGCGGCGTGAGCTGGAACCGTGCCGCGCCTTGCCTTGCGTGCGCGACGTGCGGGTTCTTGGCGCCATCGGTGTCGTGGAACTCGACGCGATCACCGACCTGCAGGCGATGAAGGATGCGTTCGTCGCCCGCGGTGTCTGGGTGCGGCCATTCCGAAACATCGTGTATCTGACCCCGGCCTTCACCATCACGCCGGGCGAGCTGTCGCACCTGACGGACACGGTCGTCAGCGTGCTGGAGGATGCAGCGTGAACATTCTCGAGCAGAACCGCGACGACTACCTGGCGCGGAACCGCAGCCCGGTCCGGATCCTCGCCATCGTCGTTGGCATCGTGGTCTTCCACATCGTGGTCATCACCGCGGTTGCGCGGTGGCGCGGCTGGATGCCGACGCCGGGCGAGGGCCTCATCACGGTTGCCATCTTCCCCGACAAGCCCGCGACGCCGGCAGCCCAACATCCACGCTGAATATTCGCGTACTCCCCGCAACCTGACCGGACGCACGCGCGCTCTCATCCGGCGTGCGCCCACTCCGCCGCTTCAGGTTCAAAGGTTCGACGATGTCTTTTCCGATCACAAGGCGCGGCGTGCTCGGCTCGGCCGCCGGTCTGGCCGCGCTGCCGCTGGCCGGTCATGCCGGCGAACAGCCTGCCACGGACGCTGCACCGCTCGCGACGCACGGTCCCGTCACGCTCGACATCAACGGCGCCCCGCACACGCTTTCGCTGGATCAGCGCACATCGCTGCTCGACGCCCTGCGGGAATATGCCGGGCTGACCGGTACCAAGAAAGGCTGCGACCACGGGGCCTGCGGCGCCTGCACGGTGCATGTCGACGGCAAACGCGTTCTGGCGTGCCTGACGCTCGCGCACCGTGTCGAGGGCCGCAAGATCACGACCATCGAGGGTCTGGCGGAAGGCGGCACGCTGCACCCGATGCAGGCGGCTTTCCTGGAACATGACGGTTATCAATGCGGATATTGCACGCCGGGGCAGATCATGTCGGCGGTGGCCCTGGTCGAGGAAGGGCATGCGCAATCCGAAACCGAAATTGCCGAGTGGATGAGCGGCAATCTGTGCCGTTGCGGCGCCTACAACAACATCCGCGCCGCCATCCAGGACGCCGCGCGCGCCAAAAGGGCCTGATCGATGCAGGATTTTGCCAGGCAGACACCTGCCGATCTCGCTCAGGCAACGCGCCTCGGCGCCATGCCGCATGCCGGTTTCATTGCCGGCGGCACCGACCTGATGCAGCTTTGGAAGAACAACGTCGAACCGGCCAGCCTCGTCGTCGACCTCGACGGACTTGGCGAGTTGCGCGGCATCCACGCGACAGCCGATGGGCTGCGCATCGGTGCGCTCGCGACAATGGCCGAGGTGGCGGCCCACCCCGAGGTGAAACGCCAGTTGCCGGCCGCGTCCGACGCGTTGCTCGCTGCCGCCTCGCCGCAGATCCGCAACATGGGCACGGCGGGCGGCAATCTTCTGCAACGCACCCGCTGCGGATACTTCCGCGACACCGGGTTCGCCTGCAACAAGCGCGCACCCGGCAGCGGTTGTCCGGCGATCGAGGGCGAAAACCGCGAGCTCGCCATTTTCGGCACGTCGCCGCACTGCATCGCGACGCACCCGTCGGACTTCCCTGTCGCACTGGTTGCAGCGCGCGCGCAGGTCGAGATACGCGGCGCCGATACCACGCGCACCATCGACATCGCCGAGTTCTACCGCCTGCCCGGCGATACGCCGCATATCGACACGGTGCTGCGTCCCGGCGACGTCGTGACCGCAATCCTGGTGCGGACCGCTCCGGCAAACATGCGGTCAACCTACGTGAAGGTTCGCGACCGGCAGAGCTACGCCTACGCACTCGCATCGGTCGCCGCCGGCATCGAGCTGCAGGGCGGCACCATCCGCGACGTGCGGCTGGCGGCAGGCGGCGTCGGTGCCAAACCCTGGCGGCTCGACACAGTCGAGGATGCATTGCGCGGCAAGACGCTCAGTCCCGCACTCATCGAGCGGGCGTCGGCCCATGCCGCCGACGGCGCGCAGCCGCAATCGCGCAACGCTTTCAAAGTGACCTTGCTGCAGCATACGGTTCGCCGTGCGTTGCTGGCCGTGACCGCCTGAAGGGGCCGTTTCATGTATATCGGACAGGGCATCATCCGCCAGGACGGCAAGCTGAAGGTGACGGGGCAAGCGCGCTACGCGGCCGAGTTCGAAGTCCCGGGCTGCGTTCATGCCGTCCTCATCCAGAGCACGATCCCGGCCGGCAGCATCGCCGGCTACGACACGGCAGCAGCCGAACGCATGCCCGGCGTCATCGCGATCATCACGCACCAGAACGCGGGCGCGCTGAACCAGAAGAAAGCCGCGCAGCAAACGGTGACGCATCCGTTCCTGCAGGACGGCCGCATCGTCTATAACGGCCAGCACGTCGCAGTCGCAGTCGCGGACACCTTCGAACGGGCAACCGCGGCTGCCGCTGCGGTACGGGTGCGCACGACACCGGCGCCGGCCGTGACCGTCATGGACGAGAACGTGCTGGGCCGGGCCTACAAGCCCAAGCATTTTCAGAACGGCGAGAAGTCACCCGATGTCGGCCGCGGCGATGCCGACGGCGCGTTCTCGTCGGCGCCGGTGAAGATCGAGGCGACCTACGAAACGCCCGTCGAGCACCACAATCCGATGGAGCCGCACGCCACCATCGCCTATTGGCGCGGCGACACGCTGGCGGTCTGGACGGCGACGCAGGGGATTTCCGGCGCGCAGGAAACACTCGCCTCGGCGTTCGGCCTGCCGAAGGAGAGTGTCACGGTGGTCTGCCCGTATGTCGGCGGCGGCTTCGGCTGCAAGGGCAACACCTGGCCACCGGCGGTCATTGCGGCACTCGCCGCCCGTCACGTCAGCCGGCCGGTGAAGCTGGTGGTGACCCGCGAGCAGATGTTCACGTCGAACGGCTACCGCCCCAAGACGATCCAGAAGATCAAGCTGGGCGCCGACAAGTCGGGCAAGCTCGTGTCGATCCGGCATGACGGTTTCTCGCAGATGTCCGATCCCGGTCTCGGCGAATTTTCCGAGCCGGTCGCGGTCGCCACGCAGATGGCTTATTCATGCAAGAACCTTGCGGTTTCCCATCGCGTGGTGCCGGTCAACCAGGGCCTGCCGACCTACATGCGCGCGCCGGGCGAATCATCCGGGATGTTCGCCCTGGAATCCGCCATGGACGAGATGGCGTATGCGCTCACCATGGACCCGCTCGCGTTCCGCCTCGCCAACTATGCCGAACGGGACGAGCAGAAGGACAAGCCGTTCGCCAGCAAGGGCCTGCGCGATTGCTACAGCCGGGCCGCCGGCAATTTCGGCTGGTCGCGCCGCAATCACACGCCGGGTTCGATGCGGGACGGGCGCATCCTGGTCGGCTGGGGCATGGCGACATCCACCTATCCGACCAACCGCCGGCCCTGCCACGCGCGAATCCAACTGAACGCAAACGGCACCGTCCTGGTGCAGAGCGGGGTGCAGGACCTTGGCACCGGCACCTACACCATCATGGCGCAATGCGCCGCCGACCAACTCGGCATCGACATCTCGCGGGTCAGCGCGCAACTCGGCGACAGCCGGTTTCCGCCCGGCCCGGTTTCGGGCGGGTCGGCCACCGCGGCCAGCGTCATCCCAGCCATCGAAGCGGCCGTGCAGGCCCTTCGCACAAGGCTGGGCGCGATGGCCGCGATCGACCCGCGTTTTGCCAAGGTGTCGCCGTCCGACGTCAGGCTCGAAGGCTTCGACGTGACCGCGCCCGGCCTGCGGGTGCCGCTGCAGCAATTGATGCAGCGCGCCGGAGCAAGCCACATCGAAGCGGTCGGGGATGCGGCGCCGGGTGACGCCTACAAGGAACACTCGTGCCACGCGTTCGGTGCGCAGTTCGTGGAAGTGCGGATCGACCCGGATTTCGGCACCATACGGGTCAGCCGGGTGGTCAGCGCGTTCGAGGTCGGCCGGCTGCTGAACGCCCGCACCGGCCGGAGCCAGCTTCTCGGCGGCATCGTGTTCGGCATCGGCATGGCCCTGCAGGAGGAAACGCTGGTCGACCGTGCGTCCGGCCGCATCGTGAACGCCAACATCGCCGACTACCACGTGCCGGTGAACGCCGACGTGCCCGACATCGAGGTGATCGTGGTCGATGCGCCCGACCAGGCGACAGGCGCGCTCGGTGCCAAGGGCGCTGGCGAACTGCCGATGGTCGGCGTGGCCCCGGCGATCGCCAACGCGGTTTTCCACGCGACCGGCAAGCGCGTGCGCAAGCTGCCGATCCGGGTGGAGGACGTGCTGGCCTGAGACACCGCCTGCTTGATGCGCGACGTCCGGCCCGGCTATACGGAGAAGGTGCGCGGGTGTGGTGGAATTGGTAGACGCGCCGGACTCAAAATTCGGTTCCGCAAGGAGTGTCGGTTCGACTCCGACCACCCGCATACTCGCCCGGTTTGAAGGGTTTACCCGCGGCCCGAGCAAGGCTATAGGGCTGCACCCTGATCCCGAATAGCTCAGCTGGTAGAGCAAGCGACTGTTAATCGCTCGGTCGTAGGTTCGAGTCCTACTTCGGGAGCCACCCCTTCCCCCGCGCCCGGCCGCCAGCCTGTTCGTCCAGCGAGCGGCCGCTCCATGCCCGAACGAGCACCCGGCCCATGCAAACGGTTCTGACCCACGCGACACTGGTGCTGCCGGACGCGGTGGTGCCCGGAACCGTGGTGATCGCGGATGACGGCCGGATCGCCGATGTGCAGCCGGGGGCGGCGGCATTGCCGGGTGCGCAGGATCTCGACGGCGACTACCTGATCCCCGGCATGGTCGACCTGCACACCGACAACCTGGAGCGGCAGGTGCAGCCGCGGCAGAACGCGCGCTGGCCCAGCCGGGCGGCGCTGCTGGCGCATGACGCGCAATGCGCGGGCGCCGGCATCACCACCGTTTTCGATGCGCTGTGCGTGGGCGATCTCGGGTTCGACGAGGATCGCCCGCGCACTTGTGCCGACGGCATCGCCGACCTCGACGCGCTGGCGCCGGCCGGCCTGCTGAAAGCCGCGCATTTCCTGCATCTGCGCTGCGAACTGCCGGCGATCGGCATGCCGGGCCTGCTGGAGCGCTGGGCGGCGCACCCGTTGTTCCGCCTGGCCAGCCTGATGGACCACACGCCGGGCACCGGCCAGTACAACGACCTGCCGCGCTACCGGACGATGCGCCGCAGCGACGGCGAGGACCCTGCACGGACCGAGCGGCGGATCGTCGAGCTGCAGGCGCAGCGTGTGCGCTGGCGCGACCCGAACCGGCGTGCGCTGCTGGCCCTGTTGCACGGCCGGCCGGCCGTGCTGGCGAGCCACGACGATCATTCCGAGGCCGAAGTGGCCGAGAACCTGCGGGACGGCATAGCTCTGGCAGAGTTCCCGGTGACCCATGCCGCCGCCTCGGCCTCCCGGGCCGGCGGCATGGGCGTGATCGCCGGGGCGCCCAACATCGTGCGTGGCGGCTCGCATAGCGGCAACGTTGCGGCCCTGGACCTGCTGCGGTCCGGGCAGGTCGATGCGCTCGCCTCGGATTACGTGCCGGCGAGCATGTTGCACGCGGCCTTCATCGCGTCGGAAGAGGCCGGCATCGGTGTTGCGCGCGCCATCGCCCTGGTCAGCGAAGCGCCGGCAAGGATGGTCGGGCTGGCGGATCGTGGCCGCATCGCACCCGGGCTGCGTGCCGACCTGGTGCGGGTGCGGGTGCACGAGGGTCTTCCGGTCGTGCGGGAGGTCTGGGTGCAAGGGGTCCGGGTCATCTGATGGCGATCCGCGTCGCGCTCTACTGGGCGCCGCGACCCGGCGACAAGCTGGCCGCCGCGGGCAACAGCTGGCTCGGCTGGGATGCGGAGCTCGGGGCCGAGGTCACCCAGCCCGCACTGCCCGGGCTGGGCGAGATGACGGCGGCACCGCGGGTCTACGGGTTTCACGCGACCTTGCGGCCGCCGATGCGGCTGGCCACCGGATGGGAGGAGTTCATCGCCGCAGCGGGCGAACTGGCGGCGGGCCTCCGGCCGTTCGTGCTGCCGAAGCTGCAGGTGGCCGATCTGAACGGCTTCCTGGCGCTGCGGGAGACTGCGCCCTGCCCTGGGCTGCACGCCCTCGCCGATGCCTGCGTCACCGGCACCGACCGGCACCGGCTTGCGGCCGGTGCGGACGAGCTGGCCAAGCGGCGCCGGCACGGGCTGACCGCGGAGGAGGACGCGCTGCTGATGCGCTGGGGCTACCCGCACGTGCTGCAACGCTGGCGTTTCCACATGACCCTGACGCGTCGGCTGGATGCGGCCGAGATGGCTCGCATGCGCCCGGAAGCGGAACGGCACTTCGCCGAAAGCCTCGCCGCGCCGCCGGTCGTGCAAGACCTGGCGGTGTTCACCCAGCGCGACCAGCAGCCCTTCCTGGTCGCCGAACGGCTGCCGCTCGGCGGCTAGTTCCAGCGCCGGTAAAGCCGGTCGCTGTCCACGACGGCCATGCCGATCGGCGCCAGGCTGATGCCGGCCAGCTTCACGTGCTGGAAGGCGAACGGGATGCCGATGATGGTGATGCCGCACGCGACCGCCGCCAGCAGGTGGCCGATGGCGAGCCAGATGCCGAACACCAGCAGCCAGATGACGTTGCCGACCAGCCCGAGCGGCCCGGTGCCGATATCCTCACGGCCGGTCAGATATTGCCGCGGCACCGCTTCGCGCCCGAACGGCCACAGCGAGAACAGGGCGATGTTGAAGCACGCCCGCGCCCAGGGTAGCCCGATGATGCTGACCGCCGCCACAAGCCCCGCGACGAACCAGGCCGTCGCCATGACGAAGCCGCCGAACACCACCCAGATCAGGTTCAGAATGAGGATCACGCCAGCGCCTCTCCGGATGCCGCGATCCCCAGCATAGCAGGATCGGAGGCGTTGGGCAGGCGGTCAGCCGTCTGCCGGCATCGACCGCAGCAGGCGGATCGACACGACCATGACCAGGATCAGGACGGCCAGCACGCCGAGTTCCAGCATCGAGGCGTGGAACATGCGCTCGGCCGCATCGGTCATGCTGTCCTGCTTGGTGGTCTCGGACGATTTCAGGGTGATCACCAGCACGCGCCGGATGGACGCGATCAGCCCGACCACCAGGAACGGTTCGCCGGTCAGCGCGCCGCTGCGCATCGAGGCGCGCACGGTATGCAGGATCTCGATCAGCATCAGCACGAACAGCAGGCGGTCGATCACGAGGAAGATCGTCTGCGTGCTCGTCCAGTCTTTCAGGCCGCTCAACAGCACCCATCCGGCGCCGGCCAGCGCCATCAGTGCCGCGAGCGACAGCAGCAATCCCAGCGCCATGTAGGCCGCGTGCTCGACCCGCTCGAACGCGAAGGCGCTGCGCTCGATCCACTTGTCGGGCGACTGGTCCGCCTGCCTTGCCGGTTCGCTCATCGCTGCCTCATGACCGCTCGACTACAGCATGATGATTCCGGCCGGCACCAGCCCTCACCCTCGATCCGCCGCCGGACACAGGCTTTTTCTGCAAATTGCGCGGGCTAGGTGGCAACCCGGGCCATGGGCCGACGGTTGCAACAGCAATCCTGGCCGCGCCCAGGGGGGCATGCGGCGGACCCAGGTGGACAACAGGCCCGCCGTGCCGGTCGTTTCGGAAGCGTGCCCCCGATGACGGCCTGACACGGATATTGGGAGTTGACGCCATGCCGACAGTACGGCCGTTCGCCACCGCTACGCTTGCTTTCGTCTCGGCCGGTGCGCTGGCCGCGTCTATCCCTGCTGCCCGAGCCGCAGATGCGGCGCCGATCGCACCACGAGCCGCAGATGCGGCGCTGATCGAGCATGGAAAATACCTGACCAATGCTGGCGATTGTCAGGCGTGTCACACGGCGCCGGGCGGCAAGCCGTTCGCCGGCGGGCTGTACATGAACACGCCGTTCGGCCCGATCTCGACGCCGAACATCACGCCGGACAACGACACCGGCATCGGCAAGATCACCGACGACCAGTTCGTGCGGGTGTTCCACCAGGGTATCGGACAGGCCGGCGAGCGGCTTTACCCCGTGATGCCTTTTCCCTGGTACACCAAAGTCCGGCGCGACGATGCACTGGCCATCAAGGCTTACCTGTTCTCGCTGCCACCCGAACACGCGCCGCGCAAGCCGCTGAAACTGGAGTTCCCGTTCAACATCCGCGCCGGCCTGATCGGCTGGGATGCCGTGTTCCTCAAAGCCGGCGAGTTCAAGCCCGACCCGAACCAGTCGGCGCAGGTCAACCGCGGCGCCTACCTCGTGCAAGGGCTCGGGCATTGCGGCGAGTGCCATAACGGCAACAACATGCTGGGCGACACCGACATGGCCGCGTCGCTGCGCGGCGGTCCGATCGACAAGTGGTATGCGCCGAACATCACCTCGGACAAGTCGCAGGGCATCGGCCGGTTCAGCAACGACCAGATCTTCACCTATCTGAAGACGGGGTCAGAAAAGGACATGGGCGTGGTCGTCGGGCCGATGGCGCAGACGATGCACGAGAGCCTCGGCAAGCTGACGGATGACGACCTGCACGCCATCGTTGCGTACCTGAAGTCCACGCCGCCCAAGCAGGGTTTCAAGCAGCGCGAACCTGCGCCCGGCAGCCAGCAGGTGGCGCTGAACGGACAGACCTACCTGAACTACTGCGCTTCCTGCCACATGCAGAACGGCCAGGGGATCGCCGGCGCCGTTCCGAAACTTGCAGGCAACGGCACGGTCTATGCGCAGGGTCCGGAAACCGTCATCCGCGTCATCCTCGGCGGGATCAACGCCCAGGGCACCTATTCGGCGATGCCGGCGATCGGCGTCAGCATGACCGACCAGGAAGTCGCCGACGCCACCAATTACATCCGCTCGTCCTGGGGGAATGCGGCGCCGGCAATCGCCGGTCCCGGGCAGGTGGCGACGTTGCGCAAGCAGACACAGACGCTGCTGGCGATGAACCTTCCCGAGGGTTGCCCCAAACTTGCCGAGAGCGACACCGCGCGTGTGTTGTCGCAGCCGGATGCGCAGCAGATCCTCGCTGCGACGACGCAGTTGAACGTGCTCGCCAACGCCGAGGCGCTGATCAAGAAGGTCAAGGCCGGTGCACCGAAGGCGACGCAGGCCGACATCATCAACAGCATGACGATCGCCTATTGCCTGACCGTGATGTCGGACAAGACGCTGGAAACGCCGGTGCAGAAATCGCAGGCGCTGGATGGTTTCGCCATCCGCGTCTACACCGATCTGTCGACCAAGGGCCAGGACACCGCAGCCGCTGCCGACCAGTGACATGAGCCCTGTAGGAACGACCGGCCGGCGCGGATCGTCCCTACAGGAAGCCTTCCTTGCGCAGGCTGATCCACTTTCCATTGCCGACGATGACGTGGTCGTGCAGGGCGACGGATAGCGATTTCAGGACGCGCTCGATCTCCTGCGTCATGTCGAGGTCGGCCATCGACGGTGTCGGGTCGCCGCTCGGATGGTTGTGCGTCAGGATGATGCTGGCCGCGTGAAGCTCCAGCGCACGTTTCGCGACCTCCCTGATATAGACGGGCGTGTGGTTGATGGTGCCGCGTCCTTGCAGCTCGTCGGCGATCAGCCGATTCCTGGTATCGAGGAACAAGATGCGGAACTGCTCGACCTTTTCGCGTGCCATCACCGCGAACAGATACGCCATGAGCTGCTCGAAATTGCCCAGGATCGGCTGGTCTCGCAGCTCCTCTCTCGCCAGCCGGATGGCCGCATCGTGGATCAGCTTGATTGCCGCCACCGTATGCCGCCCGACACCGGACACGGCGAGAAGCTCGTCCTGCGGTGCTGAGATCGTCAGGCCGTAGCTGCCGAAACGGTTGATCAGGCGTTTCGCCAGCGGCTTGGTGTCGCCCAACGGCTGCACCAGGAACAGCAGCATTTCGAGCACTTCGTAGTCGGCGAGCCCACCGGCGCCACGGTCCAGAAGCCGGTCGCGCATGCGTTCGCGATGCCCTTGCGGACCTTCGCCGGGGAACACTTGAACCGCCTGCTGATGTGGGGCGGCCGACTCACGCCGGTCGCAGTCGTCATCCCGGTAAGCAGGTTGATAGGCTCGCGGATGTTCACGCCCGGCCAATTGACCGGCTGTCCGGCTCACCGCGTCCGCGAAGCCAGGGGCAGATGTTGCCGGCAGCAATTCTGCCGGCCGCCATTCATCGGCAGATCGTGTGAGCTTGCCCGTCCCCCTATTCCAACGCACCGAACGCATTCCAGTCGATCACGATAACGTAACAGATGCGCAGGTCCTCCGGCGGATGACAAGGAAATAGCAACGCTTTTGCAATCTAGGCGGGCAATCGGCGCCGGTGGACCCGATGGACGCACCACACATAAAAACGCCGGGAAGCTGCTGCTTCCCGGCGTTTTCACACACGCGAAGTTCTAGAAAATCAGGCGCTCTTGGCCATGATCTCGTCGGCGACGTTGCGCGGCACCGGATCGTAGTGATGGAACTGCATGGTGAACGAGGCGCGCCCCTTCGTCATGCTGCGCAGATGCGAGATGTAGCCGAACATCTCCTTCAACGGCACGTGCGCCCGCACGATGACCGTCGACCCTGAGCTCTCCTGGTTCTGGATCATGCCGCGGCGACGGTTCAGGTCGCCCACGACGTCACCGACGTGGTCGTTCGGCGTGGTGCACTCCACATCCATGATCGGCTCGAGGATGACCGGGCCGGCCTTCTTCATGCCTTCGCGGAAGCAGGCCTTGGCAGCGATTTCGAAGGCCAGCGCGGACGAGTCGACGTCGTGGTATTTGCCGTCGATCAGCGTGTAGCGGAAGTCGACCGTCTGGAAGCCGGCGAGCACGCCGGTATCCGCCTGCACCTTGATGCCCTTTTCGACGGCCGGGATGTATTCCTTCGGCACCGTGCCGCCGACCACCTTGTTCTCGAACTCGATGCCGGCATTCCGCTCCAGCGGCTCGAAGGTGATCTTCACCTCGGCATACTGGCCCGAACCGCCCGACTGCTTCTTGTGGGTGTAGGTCTCGGTGTGGCTCTTGGAGATCGTCTCACGGTACGCCACCTGCGGCGCGCCGACATTCGCGTCCACGCCATACTCGCGGCGCAGGCGGTCGATGATGATCTCCAGATGCAGCTCGCCCATGCCGGACAGGATGGTCTGGCCGGTCTCCTGGTCGGTCTTCAGGCGCAGGCTCGGGTCTTCGCCGGCCAGCTTCTGCAGGCCGAG
>CAZZWO010000012.1:0-31387 GCA_964657885.1 uncultured Acetobacteraceae bacterium
CGCGAACGCCTTCATAAGCATCGGACGTGCGTTCGCTCATCCAGTGCAGGCCGCGATGCACGTTGGCGTATTGCGTTTCCATTGTCCCGCGCATGGCGTCGATGACCGCGCGCGGCTTCTGTGCCGATGCGGCACTGTCCAGGAACACCAGCGGCTTGCCGTGCACGCGCTGCGACAGGATAGGGAACTCGGCGCGGATACGTTCCACATCGAATGCGGGTGCGAGGTCCGCGCGCTTCGGATCTGCGTTCATGCCTGCACCGTCCACCAGGATTCGATGACGCGGTCCAGCATGGCACGCGCCCGTTCGTCGGCAACCATGTCCAGCGCCTCGCCCAGGAAGGCCCGCACCAGGATCGCGCGCGCTTCCTCACGCGGGATACCACGGCTGACCAGATAGAACATCTGATCCGGATCGAGCTCACCGACGGTCGCGCCATGGCTGCATTTCACGTCGTCCGCGAAGATCTCGAGCTGCGGTTTGCAGTCGATTTCCGCATCGGGCGACAGCAGCAGCGCCTGGTTCATCTGGTAGCCGTCGGTCTTCTGCGCCACGCGCGCCACTTCGATCTTGCCCTGGAAAACACCCCGGGCGTGGCCTGCGAGCACGTGCTTCACCGTCTGCCTAGACGCGCAATCCGGCGCATCATGGCTGACGACTGTCGTGAAATCGCTGTGCTGGACGCCGCGCAGCAATTGCGCCGCATTGATCGCGGCGTGGCCGCCGCGCCCGGCCAGGCGTGCATGGACCTCGGTCCGAGCCACGCGTGCACCAGTCGACAAGGTGAAGCTCTCGTAGGCCGCACCGGCTGCGATGTCGGCGTAGATGGTGGCAAGGTGGAAAGCTTCCGGCGCATCGTTCTGCAGGCGCACATGGGTCAGTGCGGCGCCAGCGCCGAGCACGATCTCGGTGACCGGGTTGTGCAAATATTGCCCGTGGCCCACAGCGATCTCGATCACCGTCAACTTCGCATTCTCACCAAGCCGGATGGCGTGGCGCGGATGGAAGGCGATCGGTGTTCCATGGATGTCGCGGCCGGCGCTGATCAGCAGCAGCGTGCCCGCATCGCTCCCTGCCGGCACCTCGATGATTGCGCCGTCCTCGGCCAACATCGTGTTCAGCGCGACCAGCCGCTCCCGCTCGGGATGCGCGAGCGTGCCGAGGTCGGCGGTCGCCGCGAACGAGCGTACGATGGCGGCGTCGGGCAACACCGATTCGGCGGCGCTGAAACGGCCTTGCAGGAACACCAGCCGCGGCACGTCTTCCAGGCCCGCAAGGTCGGGCAGGCCGGTATCGGCGGCGAAACCGCTCGCTTCGGTCAGAGCCTCATGGAAGCGCGCCTCGGCGAGCGGCACCAGGCTGGTGTAGCGCCACGCCTCGTCGCGTACCGTTGGCAGGCCCTTCGTGCGCAGGATCTCGGCGGCCGCGCGCCGTGGCTCGGCATTGCCTGGCAGCCGCTGCGTCAGCCCCTCGTAGCGCGACAGGAAGATGTCGGCCGGCGATGCAGCGGACGCCGGCGCCAATGCGCTGCTCACGCGGCCTCCGCAATCACCTGGGCGTAGCCTTGCGCTTCCAGTGCGCGGGCCAGATCTGCACCACCGCTGCGCACGATGCGGCCGTTCGCCAGCACATGCACCGCGTCCGGCACGATGTGGTCGAGCAGGCGCTGGTGATGCGTGATCACCAGGGCCGAAAAACCGGGTGCGCGCAACGCATTTACGCCGTCGCCGACAATCTTCAGCGCATCGATGTCGAGTCCGCTATCGGTCTCGTCCAGGATGGCAAGGCGCGGCCGCAGCATCGTCATCTGCAGCACTTCATTGCGCTTTTTCTCGCCGCCGGAAAAGCCGACATTGACGTTCCGCCGCAGCATGTCGTCGGGCATCTGCAGGCGCTTCGCCTCGGCACGCGCAGCCTTCAGGAATTGCGCGGCGTCGAGTTCCTCCTCGCCGCGCGCACGACGGACGGCGTTCAACGCCGTCCGCAGGAAGTTCGCGTTGCCGACGCCGGGCAGTTCGACGGGCGCCTGGAATGCCAGGAACAAGCCGGCCTGCGCACGTGTTTCGGGTTCCATTCCCAGCAGATCGTGCCCGTCGAAAGTGACGGACCCGCCGGTGACGCTGAAATCCTCCCGGCCCGACAGCACATACGACAAGGTCGATTTGCCCGAACCATTCGGGCCCATGATGGCGTGCACCTGGCCGTCCGGCACGACCAGGTCGATGCCGCGCAGGATCGGCTTGTCTCCGATGGAAGCGGAGAGGTTTCTGATTTCCAGCATGGTACTTAGCCCACCGATCCTTCGAGGCTGACGGCAAGCAGCTTCTGCGCTTCCACCGCGAACTCCATCGGCAACTCCTTCAGCACTTCG
Organism: uncultured Acetobacteraceae bacterium; assembly: GCA_964657885.1. Taxonomy (GTDB): domain Bacteria; phylum Pseudomonadota; class Alphaproteobacteria; order Acetobacterales; family Acetobacteraceae; genus BOG-908. The sequence goes on from CAZZWO010000012.1 coordinate 2,373, forward strand.
CGGCAGAACCCGTTGACGATCATGCCGACCGCTTCCTCCTCGGAGAGACCACGCTGCCGGCAATAGAAAAGCTGGTCCTCGGCGATCTTCGAGGTTGTGGCCTCATGCTCCACCTTGGCGCCGGCATTGCGGCATTCAATGTACGGAACCGTGTGCGCGCCACACAGATCGCCGATCAGCAGGCTGTCGCACTGGGTGTGGTTACGGGCGCCCGTAGCGCGCGGCAGGATGCGCACCAGCCCGCGATAGGTGTTGTTGCTGTGCCCGGCGGAAATCCCTTTCGACACGATCGTGCTCGTGGTGTTCTTGCCGATGTGGATCATTTTTGTGCCGGTATCGGCCTGCTGATGGTTGTTGGTCAGCGCCACCGAATAGAACTCGCCGACGCTGCCCTCGCCCTGCAGCACGCATGACGGATACTTCCAGGTGATTGCCGAACCGGTTTCCACCTGCGTCCAGCTGATCTTGCTGCGCGCACCGCGGCACGCGCCGCGCTTGGTGACGAAGTTGTAGATCCCGCCACGGCCATTCGCATCGCCGGGGTACCAGTTCTGCACCGTGGAATACTTTATCTTGGCGTCGTCGAGCGCCACCAATTCGACCACTGCCGCGTGCAGTTGGTTCTCGTCACGCATCGGCGCGGTACAGCCTTCGAGGTAGCTGACGCTCGCGCCTTCTTCAGCCACGATCAGCGTACGCTCGAACTGGCCGGTGTTCTTCGCATTGATGCGGAAGTAGGTCGAAAGCTCCATCGGGCAAGCAACGCCCTTGGGGATGAACACGAAGCTGCCATCGGTGAACACCGCCGAGTTCAGCGCCGCGAAGTAGTTGTCGGATTGCGGCACCACGCTGCCCAGGTACTTGCGCACCAGGTCGGGATGATCGTGCACCGCCTCGCTGATCGGGCAGAAGATCACGCCCGACTTCGCCAGTGTGCTGCGGAACGTCGTTGCCACCGACACGCTGTCGAACACCGCGTCCACCGCCATCGGCAGCCGGTCGCCGGCACCTTCGACACCCGCCAGGATCGCACGCTCGCTTACCGGGATGCCGAGTTTCTCGTACATGCGCAGCAGCTCGGGATCGACCTCGTCCAGCGATTGCGGGCCGGCCTTCTTTTTCGGAGCAGCGTAGTAGTGCGCGTCCTGGTAATCGATTTTGGGGTAGTTCAGCAGAGCCCAGCTCGGCTCCTGCATCTGCAGCCACGCGGAATACGCGCGCAGCCGCCACTCAAGCAGCCACTCGGGCTCATTCTTGCGGGCCGAGATCAGACGGACGATGTCGGCGTTCAGGCCCTTCGGGGCCATGTCCATCTCGATGTCCGTCTCGAAACCCCATTTGTAGCCGCCATCCGCCACGGACTGGACGGTGTGCAGGGTCTCGGCAATGGCTGGCATACTGTAATCCTTAGGCAACGAGCATGGGAAAATCGGCCGCCGCTTCCGCGACGTGCGGCTGCAACTCGGACGCCGGTGTCCGGAAAGTGGCGGGCGGCGCCGCATCCGCCAGGTCGGCGAGTGTGATGCCCTGCAACGCGGTCCGGATGGCGCTGTTCACCGGGTCCCACCGGCCGCGCATCGGGCAGAGGCAGCCGCTCTCGCAGCCGCCGCCATCAACACAGGCGGTCAACGCAATCGGCCCGTCGATGGCTTCGATCACTTCGGCCACAGGAATGACCGACAGGCTGCGGCTCAACCGGTAACCGCCGCGTGCGCCCCGCTGCGAGGTGACCAGGCCGCGCACCGCCATCGCCTTCAACACCTTGGCGACCGTCGGTTCCGGTATGCCGGTCGACGCGGCAATGCCGGGCGATGTCTGGACCGCGCTGGCGTGCGACAGGCGAACCAGCACCACCACCGCATAGTCGGTCAGCTTCGACAGCCTGAACATCGTGCACCTGAGAACAAGCGGACCGCCGCGGTCCGGATTGATCCGAAATGCGGCCGCCGGGGTCCGCAGTCAAGGGCAGCGGCTTGCAGCTTCCAGCAATTGCGGCCCAATGCAGCGATGCCGCACCCGACAACACCCGAAAACCACCAGGGCACGGTCCGCGAGCCGCGTCCGGCCGCCAGCCTGCTCGTCGTCCGGGGGCCCGGCGCGGGAGGCGGGCCCGTGGGAGGCCAGCAGGTGCTCATGGCCCGCCGCTGCGCCAGCCACCGGTTCATGCCGAACGTCCTGGTGTTTCCAGGCGGCGCCGTCGATCCGGCGGATCACCATGCGCTGGTGGCCAGGCCGTTGGCACCCAGGGTCCTCGCGCGCCTTCAGCGTTCCGCCGGCCACGGCATGGCACAGGCGCTTGCGATCGCCGCAGCCCGCGAGCTGCAGGAGGAGGTCGGCCTGTCGCTCGGCACGCCGCCGGCGCTCGACGGTCTGGAGTTTCTCTGCCGCGCGATCACCCCGCCCGATCGCGGCATCCGTTTCGACGCCTTCTTCTTCGTGGTCGATGCCGAGCATGTGTCCGGCACGCCCACCGGCTCCGACGAGTTGGAGGACCCGCGCTGGTACAGCATCGAACAGGCTTTGGCGGGTGAACTCGCTGCCGCCACCCGCGCCATCATCGGGCAATTCCAGCGCTGGCTCGCGCACCATGACCGGGATGGCCCTATCCCGGTCATGCGGGACCGGCGCTGGTCCGAGGAGTAGCCGCCCTGCGCGGCGCCCGTGCCACAGCGCTTCCCGTCATCGATCGACACCGAGATTATCTCTTTTCCGTGAGTGTTCTTATCGCGTAACGTGTGCTTGCCATCGAATTTTCCAGCGTGGGTAGCATTATGCGTCTTGGTGACATCCTTCTCATGCGCGGTCTCGTGGGCAGCTCGGGCATCGAGAGCGCCGTCGAACGCCAGCGCCAGTTGGGCGGCCGGCTAGGTGAAAACCTGATCGCACTCGGGCTGATGACGACCGAGCAGCTCTACGCCGTCATCGACCAGACGCCACCGCTGCCACGCACCATCGCGGAAACCGGCGTCTCGCGCGGCATGCTGATGGGGCTGACACTGAAGTTCATGCGCGTCGCATCCTGCGAAACGCTGCCGGAACTGTCGCGCGCGCTGCGCCTGCCGCATTCGGTCGTGCAGGAAATCATCGACGATGCGGTGAACCAGAAGCTGGTCCACGTGCTCGGCTCGTCGGCCATCGGGCTGGTGCGCTACATGCGTTATGCGCTGAGCGACCAGGGCCGTGTCGCCGCGGCCGAGGCGATGGACCAGACGCAGTATATGGGCCCGGCGCCGGTGAACCTTGCCACCTATCAGGCGCAGGTCACCAAGCAGTCCATCACCCACCAGGTGCTCGACGCGCCGGCCCTCAGGAAGGCGTTCACCGGCATGATCCTGTCGGACGCGACCATCAACCGGCTGGTCCCGGCCGTCAGCGCCGGACGGACCGTGCTGCTGTACGGGCCGCCGGGGAACGGCAAGACGTCGATCGGCACGCGGATCGCCGGGTTGTTCAACGACCCGGTCTTCGTGCCGTTCGCGATCGAGGTCGGCGGCCAGATCATCAAGGTGTTCGACCCGACACTGCACCTGCCGTTCATGGCGGAAGGCGGCGACGGCGCGCAGACCGCAAACGGCAGCGTGCAGATCGAAGCGTTCGACGCACGCTGGACGGCGTGCAAGCGCCCGGTGGCCATGGCGGGCGGTGAGATGACGCTCGACATGCTCGACCTGCGCTGGGACCCGCAAACCAAGCAATACGACGCACCGCTGCACATGAAGGCGCTGAACGGGGTGTTCCTGATCGACGATTTCGGGAGGCAGAAACTCGACCCCACCGATCTGCTGAACCGGTGGATCGTGCCGATGGAAAGCCGCATCGACTACCTGAAACTCAACACCGGGCTTACCTTCAAGCTGCCGTTCGACGAGCTGCTGATCTTCTCGACCAACCTCGAGCCGGCCGACCTGATGGACCCGGCGTTCCTCCGCCGCATCCCCTACAAGATCGAGATGCTCGGGCCGACGCGCGAGGAATATCGCCGGATCTTCGATGCCGTGGCAACATTCTTTGCAATCACGCTCACCGACGACGCATTCGACTACATCGTCCAGCGGCTCACCGGCAGCGGGAAATACGCACTCGCCTCGTTCCAGCCCCGTTTCATCTGCGACCAGGCGGCACAGGCGATACGATGCTTCCGTCTGCCGCCTGAGTTGACGGTGGAACTGGCGGCTTCTGCTTTGGAAAATCTTTACGTCGGAATTTAGGAAAGGAAGGCAGGGGCTCTGCCCCTGGCCCCGGCAAAGGCGGAGCCTTTGCGATCCGTTAATTGAGGGTGAAGACGGCTACGGATTCCACCTGGGCGGACCACAGGAATTGGTCGATGGGGGTGACGTTCAGGAGGCGGTAGCCGGCTTGGGCCAGGGTGGCGGCATCGCGGGCCAGCACGCCGGGATTGCAGCTTACGTAGATCACCCTTGGCACGCGGCTGGCTGCAATCAGCGGGACCTGCATGGCCGAGCCGGCATAGGGCGGGTCGAGAACGACAACCGCCGCTCCCGCCATCTCCTTGGCCGAAAGCGGCTGCCTGGCGAGGTCCCTCTGGGTCATCTCGACATGGCTGCCGGTCTGGGCACGCCGCACAGCCTGGGCAGCGCCGGCATCGCCCTCGAACGCCTGCACCCGCAGCCGGGACGCCAGCGGGAAACTGATGGTGCCGCACCCGGCATACAGTTCGACAGCGCGCGAGCGGCCCGTGAGCTTGTCCGGCAAACCCGCCAGGACCGCACCGACAATCGCCGCCTCGCCCTCGGCCGACGCCTGCAGGAACGCGCCAGGCGGCAGTTCCACCCGATGCCCGCCGAACTCGGCGAACGGGGTGTTCAGCAACGCGGCGGCCTCGCTCGGGCCATCGTCCAGCGACCAGGCGATGCGGGCGACACCGTGCTGCCGCGCCATGGCCGCCAGCTTGACGCGGTCGGTCGGCGCCAGCGGCCCATCGGTGCGGATCAGCAGGTCGGGACCATTCACCGCCAGGTTGGCCAGCACCGACCCGCGGCGGCGCAAGGCGGCCAAGCCCGACAAAGCCTGCCGCAGCGGATCGAGCAAGGCGAGCAGGGCAGGGTGCAATATTTCGCAAACCACCGCCCGTGCACCGTCCGGGCTGGCCGGGGCGGAAACATCGACGATCGCCTGGTCGTGCGCGCGGTGCAGGCCCAACACCACGCCCCGCTCCGAACGCTCCACGGCAAAGTCCATCCGGCGGCGCGCGTGCGGTGGCGTCCGGACCAGCGGCGCCACTTGCGGGTCGGGCAGCCCGGCCCTGACAAGCGCCTCGGTTACGAGCCCGCGTTTCCAAGCCGCATACGCCTCGTCGGTCCAGTGCTGCAGCGCGCAACCACCGCACCCCTGATCGAAATGCGGACAAGGCGGCGCTACCCGGTCCGGACTGGGGCGCAGAACGTCGAGCAGGGATGCGCGCCTGCCGCCCGCGCCCGCCTCGACACGGACGAGTTCGCCGGGCAGCGTTCGCGGAACATGCACCCTGGCGCCGGCGCGGTCGGCCGAAACGCCATCCCCGGCGCTGCCGATCCGTTCGATGTCGACGTCGAAACTGGCCGGAGGGTGCGACGCGGCCGCGGGCTTGCGGCCGCGCATCCTGCTTCAGGCCGCGCCCGAGTCGAAGTTCGCGTCGGCCTCGCGACGCAGGCTGCGCCTCGGCAAGGTCATGAAAGCCGGCACATCGTCGCCAAAACCGACGACGGCGGGACCCAGATCATCGTCGCGCCGGCGGAAATCGCGGCCCTGGGGACGCTCGAACCGCGGTTCCTGCCGCGAGGGCGCCCGCTCCTGGCGCGGCGCGCGTGACGGTTGCTCGACCTGCGGCAACTCGGCCTGGTCCACCACCGACGGGCGTGCGGCTTCCGGCCGCGTCGCCGGCTGCTCCGCGGGCCGCTCACCGGAACGCGCGCTGCCGCTCCGCCCCCGGGGCCGGCGAGCCTTGACGGGCTCTGCGCCGCCTTCCGCCTCGGGCGCTTTTTCAGGCCGTGCCGCCGGGCTCCGTTTCGCTTCGGGTCTCGCACCGCTCCGGTCGCCCGAGCCGGGCTTGCCGCCGCGGCCACGACGCTTGCGGCTGTCGCCCTCGGCCCAGTCCACCACGTCGAGCTCCGGCACCACGATGCGCGGGATGGCGAAACCGGTCAGCTTCTCGATCGCCTCGACCGCAAGCCGATCCTCCGGCGAGCAGAGCGTGAAGGCGTGGCCGGTCAGGCCCGCGCGGCCGGTGCGGCCGATCCGGTGGACGTAGTCTTCGGCATGGTGCGGCACGTCGAAGTTGAACACGTGGCTCAAGCCGCCGATGTCGATGCCGCGCGCCGCCACGTCGCTGCACACCAGCAGGCGCAGCTCGTTCTTCTTGAACTTGTCCAGCGTCGCGAAGCGGGCCGGCTGCGACATGTCGCCATGCAGGGCGCCAACCGAAAAGCCGTGCCGGCTGAGCGACTTGTAGAGGATGTCCACGTCGCGCTTGCGATTGCAGAAGATCAGCGCGTTGGCCACCTCCTCCGACCGGATCAACCGCCGCAAAGCCTCGCGCTTGTCGTGCTCGGCCACCAGCGCCAGGCCCGCAACAATGGTCGTGGCGACCGACGCGGATTTGCTGACGGTGATCATCCGCGGGTTGTCGAGGAAGGCGTCGGACAGGCGGCGGATCTCGGGCGCCATGGTTGCCGAGAAGAACAGCGTCTGCCGGGTCTTCGGCAGCATCGCGACGATCCGCTCGACATCGGGGATGAAGCCCATGTCCAGCATGCGGTCGGCTTCGTCGATCACCAGCAGCCTGGTGTCGGTCAGCATCAGCCCGCCTCGCTCGAACAGGTCGATCAAGCGGCCTGGCGTTGCGATCAGCACGTCGACACCCTTCATCAGGGCGTCCTTCTGGTCGTTCAGGCTCTCGCCGCCGATCAGCAGCGCATGGTTGAGCTTCAGGTATTTGCCGTATTCGACGAAGTTCTCGGCCACCTGCAGCGCCAGCTCGCGCGTAGGCTCCAGGATCAGGCTGCGCGGCATGCGGGCACGGGCGCGCGATCCGCTGAGGATGTCGAGCATCGGCAGGGTGAAACCGGCGGTCTTGCCGGTGCCGGTCTGCGCCACGCCCATAACATCGCGGCCGGCCAGCACGGCGGGGATCGCCTGCGCCTGGATCGGCGTCGGGTGACGGTAGCCCTTCTCCTCGATGGCGCGCAGGATCGGGTCGGACAGGCCGAGATCCGCGAACAGCACTTGCGGCACGTCCGGTTCGGCCGGCTCGGCACCGGCTTGCGCCGCCGGCACGGTGTCCGGATCGGCAGAGGGTGCGACGAACGCAATCGATGCGAGCTCCGCGGCAACGTCCTGGTCCGCGCCCGGCTGGTCCGCGGTCTCGTCGCTGTCCGACTCCGTTGCGGCCTCCTCGTCGGGGGCGCCGGCATCCGCCGATGTTTCGGCTTCGGGCGCCAACCGGGTCTCGGCCTGCCCGGGCTGGACCGCGGCAGGCGCGTCCGGCGTAAGGTCGGTTCGGGTCGGCTCGGGATCAGCCGGGTCGTGCGCTTCGGGGTGCACAGGCTCGTCCGCCTCGAAGGCAGTGGATTGGTTCAACAAATCGTCCCGGTCATGGCAAAGGAGGGAGGGTCACGCGGGGGGCGGGCGCAGTTGCGTGTCGGACGCCAAGCTCGTAGCCAGCATGTCGCCTATCGCGAACCGCGTGGGTGCGCGTCGCCCTGCGGGATATCTGCAACCGGAGCTGCAAAGTCAAGCTTTGTGGGTGTGACGGCTTATGGTGTGCGCGCTCCGCGCTCGTGCTGCCGACAAAGTTTGAGGGGTTGCATGGGATCCAGCAAAGCGCTGCCGATCGAGGATTACGCGATCATCGGCGATCGCATGACGGCGGCGCTGGTTGGCCGCAACGGCTCAATCGACTGGCTGTGCCTGCCGCGATTCGATAGCGGCGCGTGTTTTGCCGCGTTGCTGGGCGACAGCGACAACGGCCGTTGGCTGATCGCCCCGGCTTCGGCACCGGGCCGGGTGATGCGGCAGTATCGCGACGACACGCTGATCCTGGAGACGGTGTTCGAGACCGCAACAGGCAGTGTCGTGTTGATCGACTTCATGGTGGCCGGCGCCGCCCACCCCACCCTGGTCCGCCTGGTCCAGGGCCGCACCGGCCATGTCGCCATGCAGAAAGATCTGGCCCTGCGCATGGATTATGGCGTGTCGGTACCCTGGGTGACCCGGCTCGACGACCATTCGGGAATTTGCGCCATCGCCGGACCCGAGATGGTCGTCCTTCGCACCGATGTCCGGCTGCAAGGCCGGGACATGCGAACCGTCGCCCAGTTCCGCGTCGATGCGGGCGCGTCGGTGGCGTTCGTGCTCAGCCACGGTCCTTCGCACCTGCCGCCCCCGCCGGCGCTCGACCCGATCGCCGCGCTCGCGGACACCCAGGCCTATTGGGAGAATTTCATCGGCCGGTCACGCTACAAGGGTCCGTACAAGGCGGCGGTGCACCGCTCGCTGCTGACGCTTAAGGCGATGTCGTATGCGCCGACCGGCGGCATCGTGGCGGCTGTGACGACATCGCTGCCCGAGCAGATCGGCGGCCCGCGCAACTGGGATTACCGTTACTGCTGGTTGCGGGATGCGAGCCTGGTGCTGTTCGCGCTGATGGGCGTGGGCTTCACCGAGGAAGCGGCACAGTGGCGGGACTGGCTGCAGCGGAGCATCGCCGGCAGTGCCGCGCAGATCCAGATCATGTACGGCCTGCACGGCGAGCGGGCGCTGGACGAGCGCGAGTTGCCGTGGCTGGCAGGATACGAGAACAGCGCGCCGGTGCGTATCGGCAACGGTGCTGCCGGACAGGTGCAGCTCGACGTCTATGGCGAGGTGCTGGAATGCCTGCACCAGGCGCGCAGCCACGGGTTGAAGGCGGCGCCGCATGGCTGGTCGCTGCAACGGAACATCATGCAGCACCTGTCCACCATCTGGCACGAGCCCGACGAGGGCATGTGGGAGATCCGCGGACCGCGGCAGCATTTCACGTTCAGCAAGATCATGGCCTGGGTGGCGGTCGACCGGATGATCCGGGACGCCGTGCGCTTCCACATGTCGGGTCCGCTCGACGAGTGGCGCCTGCTGCGCGACACCATCCGCGAGCGGGTGATGCGCGAGGGCTACGACCCGGTCCGCAACTGCTTCGTGCAGAGTTTCGGCTCCAAGGAGCTCGACGCCAGCCTGCTGCTGATCCCCAATGTCGGCTTTCTGCCGGCCCATGACGAGCGGGTGATCGGCACCGTGAAAGCGGTCGAGGAAGACCTGCTGCGCGACGGTTTCGTCCTGCGCTACCGCACCGACAGCGAAGTGGACGGCCTGCCGCCGGGCGAGGGCGCCTTTCTCGCCTGCACCTTCTGGCTGGTCGACGCCTACGTCATGCAGGGCCGCCATGCCGAAGCCGTGGCGCTGTTCGAGCGTATGCTCGGGTTGTGCAACGATGTCGGGTTGCTGTCGGAAGAATACGATCCCGTCGCAGGCCGGCTGGTCGGCAACTTCCCGCAGGCGTTCTCGCATGTGGCTTTGATCGCGGCGGCAATGACCTTGTGGAAGGGCGCGGGCGCAGAGCATCACCGGCGCCCGCACGAACAAGCCGCCGCTGCCAAGTAGAGCCAGCGGTCTTGGAACAACACGGCTTGGAAAAGACGAGTTTTCAAGCACCGGCCGCGGGATCCCGGGTCCGGCCCTGGCTCGGCGTCTGGGGCGCGTTATGCACGACGCTGATCGGGCTCGGGCTCGCACGGTTCGCCTATGCGCCGATCATCCCGGCGCTGATCGCGGCGCACTGGTTCACGCCGGCGCAGGCGGCTTATGGCGGGGCGGCCAACATCGCGGGTTACCTGGCGGGCGCGTTGGCGGCCAGGCCGTCGGCGGCGCGGCTGGGCACGCGGCATACGCTGCGTGCGTGCATGGTGCTGACGACCGCCAGCCTGTTCGCCTGCATGGCGCAGGCGGGGGTGGCCTGGTTTCTCGGGTGGCGCTTCATGTCGGGTCTTGGCGGCGCCGGGCTGATCGTGCTGGCAGCGCCCGGGATCCTGCCGCTGGTGCCGGCAAAGCATGCGGGGCGGGCGAGCGGCCTGATTTTCTCCGGCATCGGGCTTGGCATCGTCGGTGCCGGCACGCTGTTGCCGATCGTCCTGCGTGGCGGGCTGCCGGCTGCCTGGGCAATGCTCGGGACAGCGTCGCTGCTGCTGAGCTGCATCGCTTGGTGGGCATTGCCGCCCGACCCGCAGGCCATGACGGCCGGGCAGGTTCGGCCATCGCTCTCGCCGGCGCTCAGGATGTTGAACGTCGCCTATGCCATCAGCGCGATGGGGCAGGTGCCCGCGATGCTGTTCCTGGCCGACTACGTCGCGCGTGGCCTAGGTCTCGGCGTGGCCGCCGGTGCCGCCGCCTGGACAGCGTTCGGCGTGGGCGCGCTGGCGGGACCGCTGGCGTGCGGCGCGCTCGCCGACCGGCTGGGCCATGTGTCCGCCCTCCGCTGGCTGTGGGTGGCGCAGATCGCGGCTGGAGCCGCACTCACCGCGGCCGCTGCGTCGGGGCAGGGCGGCTTGCTCGCCATAGGGCTCGCCGGGGCGGTGATCGGCGCCGGCATACCGGGCCTCGTGACGCTGGTGTTCGGCCGATCGCAGGTCCTCGCCGGGCCATCGCTGGCGATCCGCCGGCACGCCTGGGGGCACGCGACACTCGCCTTCGCCGCCGGCCAGACCGTAGCGGCCTACGCGGTCTCGCATCTGTTCGGCCTGTATCAGCGCTACGACCTGCTGTTCGGCCTCGGCGCAGCCTGCATGGTCGCCGCAATCGGGACCGGCGAGGTCAGCGCCGCCGCCGGACGCGGGCACGAGGCATCCCGCTGAGCGCCGGGCGTTTCACGGCATCAAGCGCTCGGTCAGATAGGTGAACTCCAGCGCCTGCTCTTCCGCGGCCTCCTTCAGGTTCGCACCGGCCGCGTGGCCGCCTTCGATCGATTCGTGGTAGAAGAACGGCAAATGCATCTCCTCCATGCGCGCGGCGAATTTGCGCGCATGCACCGGGCCGACACGATCGTCCCGCGTCGTGGTGAAGATGAACGGTGTCGGGTAATGCACGCCGGCCCGCAGGTTGGCGTAGGGCGAGATGCCGGCCAGGAAAGCGCGTTCGTCCGGCTTGCTCACCGTGCCGTATTCACCGACCCAGCTCGCGCCCGCGGCGATCTGCTCGAAGCGCAGCATGTCGAGCAGCGGCACGTCGATCACCACGGCGTTCCAGAGGTCCGGATGCTGTTCGAACTCGACGCCCATCAGCAGCCCGCCATTCGACCCGCCGCGGATGCCCAGATGCGGCGGTGAAGTAACACGGCGAGCGATCAGGTCGCGCGCCACGGCCGCGAAATCGTCGTAGATGTGCTGGCGTTTCGTCTTCAGCCCGGCTTCGTGCCAGGCGGGACCGAACTCGCCGCCGCCCCTGATATTCGCCAGCGCATAGCTGCCGCCGTGCTCCAGCCACAGCTTGCCGAGGCCGGCATTGTACGTCGGCGTCTCGCTGACCTGGAAGCCGCCATAGGCATAGAGCAGCGTCGGGTTGCTGCCGTCCGCTTTCATCCCTTTCGGATGCACCAGGAAATACGGGATCTTCGTGCCGTCGCTCGATGTCGCCTGGAACTGCTCGACGGTGTCCCGCGCCGCGTCGAACTTCTGCGGCAACGCTTTCACCTGAACCGGCGGGGCCTCGACACTCGCGTCGGCCAGATAGAGCGCGTTCGGCAGCAGGAAGCTGGTAACCTGCAGGAACACCTGGTCGTCACGGTCACTGGCGCTGACGATGCTGACTGCCGCGTTGTCCGGCAGCGCGAGGGTGCGGCTGGTCCACCCGCCGGCGCCGGGCGCAAACACCAGCGCCCGCCCGGCGACGTTGTCGAGCATTGCGGCCACGACGTGGTTGGCGGTCGTCGCCACCTCGTCGATCGCCTGGCGTGCATTCGGCGTGAAGATCACCTGCGGCGGTGTTTCGAGATGCGCCAGGTCTAGTGCGACCAGGCTGCCGGCCGGCAGCTTTTCGGCGTGCATCGGGGTGAAATCCTCGTTCAGCCGGGCGATCAACCGGTTCTGCACCAGGCCTTCGATCTCGGCCTTTTCGGGCAGGTTCAGCCGGACGGTCCCGGCCGCCGACACCAGGCGGAACTCCGTGCGAAAGAAATCGAGCCCGCGATTGAGGATGACAGCGTGGCGGCCCTGCCCATCGCTGTAGGTGTTCACCTGCACCGCGACGTCCTGCGGCGCGCCACGGAAGATTTCGGCCGCCTTCGACAGGTCCTGGCCACGATGCAGCCGCTTTATGACGAACGGGTAACCCGAATCGGTCATGCTGCCAGGGCCCCAATCGGTACCGACCAGGATGGTGTCGGCATCCTCCCAATCGGCGACCTGCTTGGCATGCGGGATGGTGAAGCCGCCCGGGACGAAGCTGGCGGTGGTCAGGTCGAACTCGCGCGTTGTCACCGCGTCCTCGCCGCCTTCCGACAGCGAAACCAGGCAACGCCGGTCCGCAGGATGCGCGCAGGTGTCGCCTTTCCAGACCCAGGTATGGTGTTCTGCGCGTGACAGCGCATCGAGGTCGAGCACGGTCTGCCAGGGCGGCGACGCGGCCCGGTAACCGTCCAACCCGGTGCGGCGCCAGATGCCCTGCGTGTGCGCCTCGTCCTGCCACAGGTTGTAGGCTTGGCCGTCCAGTATTTCGGGCAGCGGGATGCGGTCGGTCGCCTGGGCCAAAGCGAGGGCCTGCGCCGCAAAGGGCCGGTAGTGCGGGTCGGCCTTGAGGGGCTGCAGCGTGCGGTCGTTCTCGGCACGAACCCAGGCCAGCGCACGCGGGCTGTTGACCTCCTCCAGCCACAAATAGGGATCCGGCGCTGCCGAGGCCGCTGGTTCGGCGCTGCACCGCCCGGCAAGGATGAAAGCGCCGACCGATGCGGCAACGAGCATTTTCAGGGTTGGCGGCACCGCTGTCTTCCTCCTGGCACCACGGCAAATTGCACAGGCGGGAAGCGCATTGCAAAGCGGGCGGCGGGTTGGGGCCGGCTTGACGGATCATGCGCCGTCGCACTTTGTCGCACGGCATGACAGCACCCGCACCCCGTGAAAACCCGCGCTTCTTCGGCCACCAGGCGGCCGAGGCGACCATACTCGATGCATTGCGCGGCGGACGGCTGCACCACGCCTGGCTGATCACCGGGCCGGAGGGGGTGGGCAAGGCGACGCTCGCCTTCCGCTTCGCCAGGCGGCTGTTCGCAGGCGGCGCCGGCACGCTGGACATGCCGCCGGACTCCCCGGCATTCCGCCGCGTGGCGGCCGGGACCCACGCCGATCTGCTGACCGTGGAGCGTGAGTGGGACGAGAAGAAAAAGCGGATGAAGAAGCAGATCGCCGCCGACACCGTGCGCGGCATACCGCCCTTCCTGCACCTGACCCCGGCCGAGGGCGGCTGGCGCGTGGTGATCGTCGATGGCGCCGAGGACATGAATGCGCAGTCGGCCAACGCGTTGCTGAAGGTGCTGGAAGAGCCGCCGGCCCGGGCAGTGCTGATGCTGGTCTGCTCCGCCGCCGGCCGGCTGCTGCCCACCATACGCAGCCGCTGCCGCACCCTGGCCCTGGCGCCGCTCGACCCGGCCAGCATGGACCTCGTGCTGCAGGCCGCCCTGCCGGAGATGCCGCCTGCCGAACGCGCCGCCCTGGCTGCATTGGCGGAAGGATCGCCCGGCCGGGCGCTGGCGCTGGCCGAGGAAGGCGGGCTCAAACTCGCAGCACTGGTCGGCGAGGTGCTGGCCGCCGGGCCCGAGATTTCACTGCTGCGGGCCTACGAGATGGCAGATTCGTTGCGCGAGCAGCCGGCGTTCGAGACCTTCATGGGCCTGCTGCAGAGCGGCATCGCCTCGGCAGTGACCGCCAGCATCCGCGGCACCGCCGATGCCGGCCAGCTTCGGCTGGTCCAGGCGCGGTCGCCATTGAAATGGGCCGAGACTGCCGAGGCGATCGGTCGCCTGGCCGCGGAAACCGAGCGGTCGAACATGGACCGGCGGCAGGCGACGGTCACCGGTTTGGCACTGCTGCGGGGCGCGTGATAAGGCCGAAGACGTTGTTGGGGATCGCTTGCCGCAACGGCTGTCGCCCTGATCGAGCATCATGACCTATCTCATCACCACGCCCATCTTCTACGTGAACGGCTCGCCGCATATCGGGCACGCCTACACCGCAATCGCTGCCGATGTGATCGCGCGGTTCAAGCGGCTGGATGGCGAGGACGTGCATTTCCTCACCGGCACGGACGAGCACGGGCAAAAAGTGGAAAAGGCGGCCCGCGACGCCGGCCTGGACCCGCAGGCGTTCACCGACCGCATCTCCGGCGAGTTCCGCCACATGCTGGAGCGGCTGGGCATCTCGAACGACGATTTCATCCGCACGACGGAGCCGCGGCACAAGCGGGGCGCCACCGCGCTGTGGCAGAAGCTGGCGGACGGCGGCGACATCTATCTCGGCCATTACGAAGGCTGGTACGCGGTACGCGACGAGGATTTCTACACCGAGGCGGACCTGACCACGCATCCGGATGGCACACGGACGGCGCCGACAGGTGCGCCGGTGGAGTGGGTGAGGGAGCCCAATTACCTGTTCCGGCTTTCAGCGTTCCAGGACCGCCTGCTCGCCCATTACGAGGCGAACCCGGATTTCGTCGGACCGTCATCGAAGCGCAACGAAATGCTGAGCTTCATCCGCGGCGGCCTGAACGATCTGTCGGTCAGCCGGTCCAGCTTCCGGTGGGGCATACCGGTGCCGGGCGACCCCGACCAGGTGATGTATGTGTGGCTCGACGCCCTGGCCAACTACATCACGGCGCTGGGTTATCCGGACGACACGGCGCCGCTCTGGCGGTTCTGGCCCGCCGACCTGCATCTGGTCGGCAAGGACATCCAGCGTTTCCACGCGATCTACTGGCCGGCTTTCCTGATGGCGGCGGGCTTGCCGGTGCCGAAGCGGATCTTCGCCCATGGCTGGTGGACCATCGACGGCGCCAAGATGAGCAAGTCGGTCGGCAACGTGGTGGACCCGCTGGCACTCGCCTCGACCTATGGCCTGGATGCCGTGCGGTATTTCCTGCTGCGGGAGGTGCCGTTCGGCGGCGATGGCGATTTTTCCGAGCGGGCGCTGATCGGCCGGTTGAACGTTGAACTGGCGAACGACCTTGGCAACCTCGCACAGCGGTCGTTGTCGTTGATTGCGAAGAACTGCAACGGGTTGCTGCCCGAAGCTGGAGCGCTGACGCAAGAAGATCAGGTGTTGCTGGATGCGGCGGCTGCCCTGCCTGACCGGCTTCGTGAGCAGGTCAACCGCCAGGCGTTGCACGAGGCGTTGGAAGAAGTGTGGCGCGTCGTCCGCGCGGCCAACGCCTATATCGACCACCAAGCGCCTTGGGCCTTGCGGAAGACCGACCTCGTTCGGATGGGCTATGTGCTCAGGGTGCTGGCCGACACCATACGGGCGATAGCCACCGTGTTGCAGCCTTTCATGCCGGACAGCATGGGCCGGATGCTGGACCAGCTCGCCGTGCCGGAAACCGAGCGGGATTTGGTTGCGCTGAAGGTCCCAATGCCGTCACGTGCGTTGCCGGCGCCCCAGGGCGTGTTTCCCAGGTTTGTTCAGGATGCCGGTGTAAAGCCCTGATGCTGATCGATTCCCATTGCCATTTTGACTACTACAGTGAGGCGGAACGGCCGGAGGTGCTGGCGCGCGCGCTGGCGGCCGGTGTCGGCGGCATGGTGACAATCGGGACCAGACTGTCCCGGGCTGCCGAGCAGATAAACCTTGCGCGCGAGGTAACGGGCCTGTGGTGCACGGTCGGCACCCATCCGCACCACGCTGCCGAAGAAGAGATGCTGCAGGAACAGGCGATTGTCGAGCTTGCTGCCCATCCGAAGGTGATCGGAATCGGCGAAGCCGGGTTGGACTATTTCTATGAGCGGTCGCCCAAGGATGTTCAGGCGCGCGTGTTCCGCGCCCAGATCAGGGCTGCGCGCCGGGCCGGCCTGCCGATCTGCATCCACACGCGGGATGCGGACGACGACACGTTCAACATTCTCCAGGAGGAGCAGGACCAGGGCGGCCGGTTCGACTTCCTGCTGCATTGCTTCAGCTCCGGCCGGGCGCTGGCGGAGCGTGCGGTGGCGATCGGCGGCTATGTCAGTTTCTCCGGGATCCTGACATTCCCGAAATCCGGCGAATTGCGGTCGATTGCAGCAGACCTGCCGGCGGACCGGATCCTTGTGGAAACCGATGCACCCTACCTGGCGCCGGTGCCGTTCCGTGGAAAGCGCAACGAGCCGGCCTATGTGGCGCACACCGCGCGGGTGCTCGCCGAAACCCGGGGCATCGACACCGGCGCATTGGCGGAACTGACGACCGCCAACTTTCATCGTTTGTTCCGGAAAGCCGTGTCCGCGCCTTGCGTGTAACGGTGTTGGGTTGTGGCGGGTCGGCCGGTGTGCCGAGCCCGGGCGGCGCCGACGGGCGAGGGGACTGGGGCGCCTGCGATCCCGCCGAGCCACGCAACCGCCGCACGCGGTCGAGCATCGTGATCGAAGCGCCGGAGGGCCGTATCCTGGTCGACACCGGCCCCGACCTGCGCACCCAGCTCCTCGCCTGTGCGGTGCCGAGGATCGACGCCATCGTCTTCACCCACGCCCATGCTGACCATGTGACGGGGCTGGACGATGTGCGCTTGCTGAACCGGATCACCGGCGCGCCGATACCGGCTTATGCCACAAAAACAACGCGCGACGAACTCGCCCGCAAGTTCGACTACGTGTTCCGCCCATGGAAGCCGCCCTATTTCTATCGCCCGGTCCTCGACATGAACATCATCGAGCCAGGCGACAGGCTGAGCATCTGCGGCGCCGAAGTGCACAGTTTCGACCAGGACCACCACGTCATGCGCACCCTGGGCCTGCGCATCGGCAGTTTCGGCTATTCGACCGATGTCGTCCGCCTGGACGACGCAGCGCTGGCAACGCTCTCCGGCGTCGATACCTGGCTGGTCGGTTGCTTCCAGCGCAAACCCCACCTGACCCACGCCCACATCGAACTCGTGGACGAATGGCGCCAACGCCTCGGCGTCCGCCGCACGATCCTGACCCACATGGGCTACGACATGGACTGGGCCTGGCTAGCCCAGCATCTGCCCCCAGGCATAGAACCCGCCAAAGACGGCCAAGTGGTATCCCTGAGCCGGAATCCAGCAGGGTAAAAACGGCCTATAATATTATGCCATCCGCCGCAGGCGTTTGTTGGCATAATATTCCTTCTGCGATGTTTAGGCGGGTGACCGCTCGGTGGGGGTGGCTGGGAAATGGTCGTTGGCGACGGCCGCCACGCTGCGTGTTCACTTCACCTTAACCACCCTATGCTATCCTGAGTTGAAGTTACCGCGCTGTTCGTGACATCGGAGGGTGTTTTTCTGCTGTTTACACCCGCCAAGTGAAACTGTGACTTTCCTAAGTCACTGCAATAAAGTAGGTTGATCCGCGAGCGCGAGGGCGTATGTGTTTCCCCGCGTTGTTTTTGTGAAATGAGAGAATGTCCCAACCTGCACGCCGACCCTACCAGCCGCGCCGCCGTGGCTTCGATGATGACCAGCCTTCCGCACCCGACATCAATTGGGGCGCATTGAACGGCGGGGGCCGTTCCAGCTCGCCGGCCGCGTTCGGCCCGACGCTGTCTGCCACAGTGAAGTGGTTCAACCCTGAAAAGGGCTTTGGGTTCGTTGCCATGGGCGATGGCTCGGGCGATGCGTTCCTGCATTGCGCCGTGCTGCAGCGCGCCGGCCACGATGCCGTCAGCGAGGGCGCCTCGCTCGAAGTCCGGGTCGGTCCGGGACAAAAGGGTTTGCAGGTCACCGAAGTGGTCAGCGTCGATACCAGCACGGCCGCTCCGTCGCGCGCACCGCGTTCCCCTTCCGCCGGTCCGCGCGACCGTGCGGCGCCGTCCGGCCCGTCGGTCGAGACGACCGGCACAGTGAAGTGGTTCAACCCGACCAAGGGTTTCGGCTTCATCGCCCCTCAGGATGGCGGCAAGGACATCTTCGTCCACATGTCGGTCCTCGGCAATCTGCGCACGCTGAACGAGGGCCAAGTGGTTCGCGTTTCGGTGCGTCAGGGCGCCAAGGGTCCTGAAGCCGGCAGCGTTTCCGAAATGTAAGACACCGGTCGGGAACGCATGAGGGCGATCGCCCTGGGCGGGTCTCGGGCGGCTGGCCAGACCGATGTCTGCAATTTGCCAGATAATGGCGTACCAGGGCTGCCGGCGTTCAACCGCCGGCAGCCCTTCTTTATTTCAACACGGCACCGGCGAGTGAACCCGGCCGCCGGCTAGTGCGCTTACCCCGCGGACTGCCTTTCTGCGGAAACCGCTCGAATCCGGAGGTCGACGCTTGGCCCAGCTAGAACGCACGCCTCTGATGACGGGCGGCTGTCAGTGCGGCGCAGTCCGCTATGCCCTGTTTGCCAAGCCGAAGGCGGAGATCTGCCACTGCCGCATGTGCCAGAAAGCGGTTGGCGGCCCGTTCGCCGCGCTGGCGATGGTCGATCTGGCGGACATTGCGTGGACGCGCGGAAACCCTGCTTTGTTCGACAGCTCCTCCGCGGCGACACGCGGGTTCTGTTCGGCGTGCGGCACCCCGCTCACCTACCAGGGGCTGGATCGCAGCCGGATCGATGTCACCATCGGTAGCCTGGACGACCCTGCCGCCGCGCCGCCCGAACGACAATACGGTGCCGAGAGCCGCCTGCCCTGGTTCGATACCCTGGCCGCCCTGCCCGCCCAGGATACCGACACCAAATATGCCGGGCTGACCAGCCACCAGCATCCCGATCACGACACCTGACCTCGTCCGGCCGAGATCGTCGTGTTGAAGCTGGATCCCGTGCCGAAGTTCATCACCTTCGATTGCTATGGCACGCTGGTCCAATGGCACACAGCCGTCAGGGAGGCGGCGCGCGCTATCCTCTCGACACGTCTGGGCAGCGGCGAAGCGGAGGATCGGGCAACGGCCCTGGCCGACCGGTTACGGGCGGCGGCGATGGCGCGACAGCAGCGTCCGCCCTATTGCGACTACAAGACCGTCCTGCGCTCGAGCCTGGAGGAGGCGCTTCCCCGCTTCGGGCTTACGGCCACTCCGGCTGACCAGGACACCTTGTTGTCTGTGCTGGCAAGGATCGAACCGCATCCCGAGGTGCCCGCCGCATTGGAGCGTCTCCGCGCACGCTATCGGCTCGCCGTCATCAGTAACACCGACGACGATCTTATTGCCGGAACCATTGCCGCGATCGGAACTCCGATCGATTGCGTCGTCACCGCTCAACAAGCGCAGGCTTACAAGCCGGATCATCGGCTTTTCCTCCATGCATACGCCGTCATGGGTGTCACGAAGGACGAAACCGTTCATGTCGGGATGGGGCAATTCACCGACTTGAAGACCTGCCACGAACTCGGCGTCCGGTGCATTTGGATCGATCGCATAGGCGAACCTCTCGACCCGAGCTGGCCGCCCCACGCCTCCCTGCAAGACCTTTCAACCTTGCCGGAGCTGCTGCTGTCATCCTGATGATCGACGGCGAGGATCGTCTGCACGCTCGCGCCGTCAGTCAGGAAGCGGTGTGCGCTATGCTATCGAACCCCCAGCACCAGCGTGCCGGGGTTCGCGACCGGTGTGAGGCCAGGCACTTCCTTGAACCCCAGCGCCTGCTCGAACGCGTAGCCGAAGGCGAGAACCCTGGCATCCGACCAGGCAGCCCCAACGAACGAAAGCCCGACCGGCAGGCCGGAGACCAGCCCCATCGGCACCGACAGATGCGGGTAGCCGGCCACCGCCGGCAGCGTACTCGTCTGCCCGCTCGAGTGGTCGCCGTTCACCGTATCGACCACCCAGGCCGGGCCGGCGGTTGGCGCGACCAATACGTCCAGCTTCTGTTCCGACAACATCCGGTCGATCCCCTCGGCACCCGCCAGACGAAGCGATTTCGCCCGCGCGGCGATGTAGCCAGGGTCGGCGAGGCCCGATGTCGCGTCGGCCTTCTCGAACAGCTCCTGTCCGAAAAGGCCAAGCTCACGGCTGGCATGTTCGCGGTTAAAGGCGATCAGCGCGGCCAGCGTGCGGGCGTGCACCTCCGGCGGCGTGGTGGCCAGATAGGTGTTCAGGTCCGCCTTCAACTCGGTGAGCAATACCGCCAGTTCCGCATCGCCGATCGCGTCGGCGCCCCCGCCCGGCACATCCGGCAGTTTGGGGATTTCCACGAGAGTGGCGCCGGCCTGTCGCAGCACATCCAGCGCATGGGCGAACACCGCGTCCGTTTCGGGGTGGAAGCCGGCCTCGAACCGCATCACGCCGATGCGGCGGCCGCGCAGTGCATCGGCGCTCAGGGCGGCCGTGTAGTCGGTGCGGTGCGCGTCGGCGTCCCTGGTCGCCGGGTCGGCCGGGTCGCTGCCTGCCATCACGGTCAGCAGCACGGCGGCGTCGTGCACGGTGCGCGCCATCGGCCCCGCGGTATCCTGGCTATGCGCCAGCGGCACGATGTTGTGGCGCGACACCAGGCCGAGCGTCGGTTTGAAACCGACGATCCCGTTCACCGAAGCCGGGCACGTGATCGAGCCGTCGGTCTCCGTGCCGATCGCCGCGGCCGCCAGGCCAGCTGCCACCGCAACGCCACTCCCCGAGCTGGACCCGCAGGCCGAACGGTCCGGCGACCAGGGATTGCGCGTCAGGCCGCCCATGCCGCTCCAGCCGCTGACCGAGCGCGACCCCCGCATGTTCGCCCACTCGCTCAGGTTGGTCTTGCCAAGGATCACCGCCCCCGCCGCCCGCAGCCGCGCGACAAGCGGCGCGTCGCGGCCGGCCATGTTCGCCTCCAGCGCCAGCGAGCCGGCGGTTGTCGGCATGGCGTCGGCTGTTTCGATGTTGTCCTTCAGCAGGATGGGGATGCCATGCAGCGGACCCATGCCGTGTCCGGCGCGGCGGTCCGCAT
Source organism: uncultured Acetobacteraceae bacterium (assembly GCA_964657885.1). Taxonomy (GTDB): domain Bacteria; phylum Pseudomonadota; class Alphaproteobacteria; order Acetobacterales; family Acetobacteraceae; genus BOG-908. The sequence goes on from CAZZWO010000012.1 coordinate 23,437, forward strand.
CGCGTTGCCGGGCCGCCTCCCCAGCCTGCTTGTTCAGCGTCAGCACCGCCTGCAGCATCGGGCCGCTGCGGTCGATGGCCGCGATGCGCGCGAGGTACTGCGCGACAAGGTCCTCGGACGTGGTGCGCCCCGCCGCCAGATCGTCCTGCAAGCCGGCGATTGTCGGGGCGGGCGCGGCAGCGGGCGCGCTCACCGCGGATTGCCCGGCGACGAGGCCGATGCCCAGGACGAAGGCGCACAAGGACAGGCGGGCACAGTGCATTCGAATCCTCTGGTCATGGAGTGGAGCAGGCGGCGACGCGCACCCATCAGGCTGTCGCGGCGATCAGTTCGCGGAAATGGCGCAAGGTTTCCGGTGCATCGGGTGCGAGCGGCGATGCGAGAAAGGCCGCGGTGTTCCGCTGCAACTGGCTGGCGAAATCGGCTTTCACAGACGCCTCGGCCTCAGCGACACCAGGCAGGGCCAGCAGGTTTTCCAACACCCTGCCCTGCCCGCCGGCGCAGGCCAGGATGCGCCGGTCCTCCACCAGCCGCTCGGGCTGCGCCAGATCGAGGAACGTACGCGAAACGAAATCGAGGAACCACCCGCGCTGACCGGTGATGTCGTCCGCCAGCCAGTCGGCCCGGCCGCGCGCCCACTTCCACAGCGCCTCGTCCGCCGTACGCAACATGTAATGGTTCACCCACGCCTGGTTGGCGGAAGGCCGTTCGGCAAAGGCGGCGATCCTGCCTTCGACACCTGCATGATGATGGATGCGTCCGTCCTGCGTGCGGTAGTGGAACGGCGCATCGAGCGTGGCGCTCGGGAAATGCGGTTGCGAGTACCAGAACAGCCGCGTGCGGAAAATCGATTTCACGTGCACGTTGATATCGCTGGCGCGCCGGGTGAACCGTGACATCGACGATGTGTCGGTCCAGGTTTCGCCAGGCACCGACGCGAATAACGCCCAGCACAGCGCCAGCGCATCGACCGGCTGCGTTTCGTGGAAGCCGATGAATTCGGTGATGCTGCCGAACATGCGTGTGTCGAACGCGAGGTATTCGTCGAGGTCGAGGATTGCGGTCCATCGGTAATCGAGCAGTTGCGGCAGCATCGTCAACGCGTGCGCATAGGCCTTGGTCTGCGGCCCGGTCTGCGGTCCGCGCGGGTTCTGCACCAGCGTGATCACGCCATGCCGCGCGAGTGCCGCGAGCAGCGCGTCGGAACCGTCATCGTTGTCGTTTGTGTAGAGGAAGATGTGTTCGAAGCCGATCGACAGGTGGTACGAAATCCAGTCGAGCAGATAAGGCCCCTCGTTGCGCGCGGTCGCCAGCAGGCAAGCGGTGCGGCTGGGCAGCACGTGCCGCCGGGCGAGCGCGTGCAGCGCCAGTCCGGCCGGCATCACGCCACGTAACGTCACCGGCAGCAGCGGCGCCTCGTCGTCCGGCGGGCTCAGCAGAGCGTTGCCCGGCACGGCGGGCCGGCCGCCAGTGTGCCAGAGCGCCAGGGCCGGCAACGCCTGCCGCAACCAGAACGACGCCGGGATCTGCGCATCGGGTGCGAAGGCGCGGGTCAACAGGGCACGGTCCGCGGCATCGTGCAGCAGCCGCCGTCCCAATTCGTCCAACTCGTCCTGCGGCATCAGCCGGACCAGCGGTTCGGCCAGTTCGGCGCGCAGCGTGCCGTTGCGCAGGCGGGCGAGCAACGGGGCTGCCCGCAAACCGTCGGACGCTGCGGCGCCGAACTCCTTGACCAGCGACTGCACGCCCGCGGTCAGCGCGTCCGGCGCCACCTTCAGCAGCGCGAAGGCCGCCTGCATGGTGTCACCGGCGGCATCGAACCGCAGCGTGTCGGATGGCGGGTCGCCGGCGCACAGATATCCCTCGCTGCCGAGCGGATATTTCAGCCGCACGATCCCGGGCGCATCGGTCCGCAGCAGACGCCCCGAAACGGCGACGCAGCGAAGACTGTCCCCGGGCACCGCGAAAGCCCGACCGTCCGGCGCCACCAGCAGGCAAGCGGACGGCAGCGCGTCGGGCACCAGCGCCACCACCGCATGCGCCGCATCGAGCGCCGGCCGGGTCTCCAGAACCGCGGCGCCTGCACCCGACTCGATCACCGTCAGGAAAAGTCCGCTGGCCGTGGTCAGCCGGTAACAGGCTACCTGCGCGCTGACCGCCGGCTCCGGCGCGGCAGCCTGCCCGGCCGGCGCAGGCGTTTCGATTGCGGCCGGAACCTCGGATGGCGGCGCCTCCGACCCGGATTGCTGGTGTTTGGCCTTGCGTCCGAACAGCGCGCCGAGCCGCCCGCGCAGCCCGGTCAAACAGTCACCCGCAAAATCCCGCCGCTCCCCATGCAGGCAGGCTAGCTTGGGCGTGCTGCCCGGTCGAGCCTGCGCGCATCCGCTCGCTTGCCCGCGCGCCGGTGCCGCGGCATGCAAGCCGGATGGCCCAGACAACGAACGACACACCCGATGCCTCGAACACCGGCCGTAACCAGCCGGTGACCACGGCCGAACAGGAGACCAGGCGGCTGCTGGACATCATGGCGCGGCTGCGGGACCCGGTGGCGGGCTGCCCGTGGGACCAGGCGCAGGATTTCGCGACCATCGCGCCCTACACGATCGAGGAAGCCTACGAGGTGGCCGATGCGATCGCCCGGCGCGACATGGCGGCACTGCCGGACGAACTGGGCGATCTGCTGTTCCAGGTCGTCTACCACGCCCGGCTCGGCGAGGAGGCCGGGCATTTCGACTTCACCGACGTGGTACGGGCGATCGCGGACAAGATGGTGCGCCGCCACCCGCACGTGTTCGGCGATGCGGCCGCCCGCGACGCGGCGGTTCAGACCGAAGCATGGGAGGCGCAGAAGGCGGCCGAGCGGCGCGCGCGGTCCGAGCATGGTGCGCTGGCGGGTGTGCCCGTCGGGCTGCCGGCGTTGACCCGGGCGGAGAAGCTGACGAAGCGCGCCGCCCGCGTCGGGTTCGACTGGCCCGATGCGGCGGCCGTCCTCGACAAGCTGGACGAGGAAGTTGCCGAGCTGCGCGCCGAACTTCCCGCAGCCGACCCCGTCCGCCTGGCCGACGAACTGGGCGACATGCTGTTCGTGCTCGCCAACCTGGCCCGCAAGCTGAACCTCGACCCCGAAACCTGCCTGCGAGGCGCCAACGAAAAATTCGCCCGCCGCTTTTCGGCAGTCGAGGCCAGCCTAGCCGCCGAAGGCCGCACCCCCGCCGAAACGCCCCTCGCCGACATGGAGGCTGCCTGGCATGCGGCGAAGCTGGCGGAACGGGGATGAGTGGTGGTCGGGAGCAGCGCGCGGACCACTACTCACTGCACCGGCCTCAGCAGCTCGTTCGCGGTGGCAGGGCGCAGCTTGGGTTCGCCGGGGTTGCGGACCATCAGCGTAAGGTCACCGTCGCCCAATTCGCGGTCGCCGCGCCAGCAGCCGACGCCTACGCCGAGACGGAACAATCCGGGTTCGAGCCGGAATTGCGTGGCGGGGTAGGTCAGCACCGCGCTGCCGTCCGTGTTCAGGGTGATGTTGCGCAGCATGCGGTGACGGGCGGAATTGAGCCGCGCGACGCAATCGGCCGACTGCGTTCCCGACCGGGCGAGCCTGACGGAAAACTCATACTGGCCCGGCGTGAGCACGACGAAGAAGCTTTGCGCGCTGGCGACGAAAAGTCCCGTCGGCGGTCCGGCGTCGACCACGCGCTGCAACGGGATATCCGGCTGATCGAGGCTGAAGCTCGACAGTATCACCCCGCTTACGTTGGCATCCCGCGTCACATCGACCGTCAACGGATGCACCTCGCTCCGCCAGCCGGTCTGCAAACCTTGGAAGTGGCCGCCCCCGTCGCGTGGTGGAAATGGAAGGGTGGGTTCGGCGAAAACCTCTCCTTCCTGAGAAACCGGCCGCGTCCAGTGTGCCCAAGGCGCGCCGCTTGTTCTCCCCGCCGCTCCGGTATGCGGCAATGAGCCAGGCCACCTCGCCGGCAGGGCTGCCAGCGCAAGGGCGGCCGCAGCGACTCCGATGAGTGGCGGGGGTCCCAGCAAAACGGCCCAGCGATAGGTGTAGTCACGCTGCCACAACGTCCGGTGCACGAAGGCAAGCTTGGCCGCGAGCCGCCGCATCAATCCGCCGACCGGTTCGCGGCCGGGCAGACGCCAGCCGGCGTCCAACTCACTTCGCGCGACTGGAAACCTTGCTGGGCCGCTACCTTCCAGACCGGGGTGAGCGCCACATCGGCGTCAGTCGACGTTCCCAGCACGGCGATCGTGCCATGACCGCTGGGATAGGGTGCCGGGTACGGCAAGGCCACGCGAACCGGCAGCTCCGTCAACTCGAATGCCGGCGAGACATACTTGCCCGATTGGAGCCTGATCCGGCCGGGTGGGCTGTCGGGCAGGCGAGCAATTGTGATCCAGGCGAGTTTGCGCCTGCATTCCTCCCGGGAACGAAAACGCGCCGCCACCTCGGGTGTCACGGCCAGGGTGTCCAGCGCGGCCCCGATCTCGTCCGGCGCCACTTCCTCCAGCCGGCTGCCCTGCGACGGAGCGGCGCTGTCCGCTGCCGCCTCCACCTTGGGCCGCACCAGGGTAACCGTCGCCAGCGCCGAGATTATCGCAATGACCGCGGCCGCCCAGGCGCCTGGCACGCCAGCCGGAGCGCGCGCCGTTTGCGGTTGAAATGACTGAGCCCGCTCGTTCCCCGACATTTTCGACAAATCCCAAGCAGACGCACGATCATGCAAGACTATGGCAGATTACGGCCGCGCTCCATACGGTTTCGCGGGCAGCGCGCAGGACGCGGACGCAACGGCTCATTTCTCACACACGACGAGCACCGTCATGGCCCGCACCTTGTCCGCAAGATCGACGTTTCGCAGCGAGTCTTCGCTCGTATCCGTCGAGTAGGGCAGGTCCAGCGCGTTCAGGAATGCCATGAGAGTGTTCATGTTGATCGCGAAAGCAACGTTCTGCGCCGCGCCTCTTTCATGTGCGCCCATGCCGGAAACTGCGACCCCGATGAGGTTGCCGGCGCGGTCGACGACCGGACCGCCGCTATTGCCTGGTTGTATTGGCGCAGTGATCTGGATGTGCCTGCTGTCGTTCCGCATTCCAGACAGAGCCGAAACGTTTCCCAGGGTGAAGTTGCCGCCGGCGGACAGCCTGCCGAAAAGCGGATAGCCGAATGCTGCGAGTTCTTCGCCGACCTTCACGCCGTTGCGGAGCCTCGCAAAGTTATCGGTGATAGAACCGACTTTCAGCAACGCAAGGTCGTTCTTGGCATCCCGTGCCACGATTTGTGCTTCCGCCGGCTCCTCCGATCCGTAGACAATCCTGGGATGATCGTATCCAACGACAACATGTGCATTCGTTACGATGTAGCCGTTGGCGTCAACAAAGAAGCCGGTGCCGGTCGAACTCGGCTTCCCGCCGGCCGGCATATCCCTGGTTGTGCTGGTTGCTGCTTCGATATCGGCGAGCGTCAGTTCATCGAGATCCAGGTCGGCATTTCCAATCAGCGGGGCAATCCGTGCCGCCTGCGCCTCGCGCGCACGTTCGAGAAGCGTCCGCGCGGTACGGGCATTAGCGAAATCCGGCGCCATGCGGGCCCGTTCGAAGTAGTTCTTCAAAGCCGGCTCGGCGTCCGGAGACACGCGCAGACCATCACGCTGCGCAATCGAGTGGGTGATCGCGACAAGGTCGTCCACCTCATAGTTGTTGAACGGAACGGTCTTGGTGAAGCGCGAGGGCAGACCGGGATTGCTGGCCAGAAATTTGCGCATCGGATCCGGATAACCCGCGACAATGACGACGAGCCGGTCTCTCTTATTCTCCATCTCCTTCAGCAGCGTATCGATGGCTTCCCGGCCGAAATCATTGCCGGTGCCACCCTGCTCTGTGCCACCCTGCCCTGCGAGCGTGTAGGCCTCGTCGATGAACAATATCCCGTCCAGCGCATCGGCGATTTTCTCCCTTGTCTTGAGGGCAGTCTGGCCGACGAAGCCGGCAACAAGCCCCGCCCGGTCCGTCTCGATCAGGTGGCCTTTCTCCAACACGCCGAGGTCCCGAAGAATACCGCCGTACAGCCGTGCCACCACGGTCTTGCCGGTGCCTGGTGGCCCGGCGAAAACCATGTGCAGGGAGAGGGGCGTCACCGGCAGGCCGCGTTCCCGCCGCGCCGCTTCGACTTTCAGGCGGGAGACCAGCATCTCGATCTCGGCTTTTACCGCGCCGAGGCCTGTCATCCCGCGCAGTTCCTCGAGCGGGCCGGCGCCGTTGCCGATTGTGACGGTCTTTGTGGCGATGGCGGCTTCGATGTCGGCGAGGGTCAGTTCATCGAGATCGATGCCGTGGTTCGCGATCGATGGCGCCATCCGCACGGCCTGCGCCTCGCGGGCGCGCTCCACGACTGTTCGGGCCGTGCGGGCATTGGCGAAACTCGCCGAGGTCCGTGCCCGCTCGAAATGGTTGAGGAGGATGGGATCGCACTCTTTCGAAAGGCGAAAGCCGTCACGTTGAGCCATCGACCGGGTGATTGCCACCAGTTCGGCGGCTCGATAGCTCTCGAACGGCAGCGTCTTGGTGAAGCGGGAGGGCAGGCCGGGATTGCTTGCCAGAAACTGGCGCATGGGGTCTGGATACCCGGCGACGATAACGACCAGCCGGTCGCGCTTATCCTCAATCTCTTTCACGAGCGTGTCGATGGCTTCCCGGCCGAAATCCTGCCCGGTGCCGCCCTTGTCGACGAGCGCATAAGCCTCGTCGATGAACAGAACGCCGTCGAGCGCATCGGCAATCACCTGCTTCGTCTTCAAGGCTGTCTGCCCGATATATCCGGCAACCAGGCCCGCGCGATCCGTCTCGATCAGATGGCCCTTTTCCAACACACCGAGATCGCGCAGCACCGCCCCATACAGCCTCGCAACGGCCGTCTTGCCGGTGCCGGGCGGTCCGGTGAAGACCATGTGCAGCGAGATCGGTGTCGCCGGCGCGCCTTTCGCCTGCCGCGCCAACTCGATCTGCAAGCGCTGGATCAGCGTGGCCATCTCGGCCTTGACCGTGTCCAGCCCGGTCATCCGGTTCAGCTCGTCGAGGGCGGGAATGCCGACGGCAGCGCCGTTCACGATGCGCAGTTTCGAGCGCGGCCGCATCTGCCAGTTGCCGCCGGCGCTGCCCACCACGCGCGGCCAAAGCCGAACGACGCTGAACCCCCAGTAAAGGTTGGCCGACGCTACGATCAGGAGGAGAATGAGATATCCCACCGAAGGCGGGATCGAAGGCGTGATTTTCAGTGCGGTCAGTATGGCGAGGATGGTCATGACGACCATGCACGCGCTCAGCAGCGGGCTGGGCCCCAGCCAGCTTCGCAACAGTCGAGCGACCTTATTCAAGAACGCTGGCCAGTTCGGTGCGGGCGAAATCCCGGACCACGTCAAGAAGCGGGCAATCGTGGTGCTTCGCCACCTCGTAGGAGAAGCAGTCGCCGAAGTTCAGCCCCCCGGGATGGCTGCCCCTCCCCCATTTTGCGTAAGCGGCCGCAATACGCTGGGCGGAGGCTTGCGTGACCGGCACGACTTCAAGGTTGAGCCGGTCCAGAAGCAGCGCCATCTCGCGGCCCACGCCTCGACCCGCCGCGACGATCCTCGCTTCCGCCACGGATCCCGCCGACATCAGCACCCGCTCCCCCGTACTCAGCGCCGGCGCGCATCGTGGCGCTTCGGCTTGCACCGTCGTGAGCGCCATGAGGCGGACGTATCGACCGCGATCAAGCCGGCAAACCGTTCTCATCGTAAAGGGAATCCTGGCTTCTGTCGGCGCCCGGTCCCGGTGTGACGTTCTGCGCCGCCGATGCCATCACTTCGTCCAGCACGCGGCGGCGGTGTGCGAGGTCGACAGCCGGGCGCACGGGCACCAGCCGGACTGCAGGATGGCCGTGGCGGGTCAGTACCACGTCGTCACC
>CAZZWO010000013.1:0-28839 GCA_964657885.1 uncultured Acetobacteraceae bacterium
CGATGCAGTCGCCGGGCGAGGCGCCGGACGCGACGGTGGTTTCGAATGGGTAGAGGTTCACCGCGACGAGGTCGATCGGTTCGATGCCGTGCTCCTGCATCTGTGCCACATGGGCGGGCAGGTCTCGCCGGCCGAGGATGCCGCCGTGGATTTGCGGCACCAGCGTTTTTACCCGGCCGTCGAGGATTTCGGGGAAGCCGGTATGGGCGCTGACGTCGGTGACCGGCACGCCGGCCTCGCGCAGGGCAGCGGCCGAGCCGCCGGTGGACAGGATCTGCACGCCGAGGGCGGCGAGGGCCTGACCGAATGCGGCCAGGCCGGATTTGTCCGACACGGAGATCAGGGCGCGGCGGACGGGAACGATCATCGGTGTCTCGCAAATCTCTGGTGGTGGGCGCTTACGACGCGTGCCCGGGCAAGGGAAGACGAGCGCGAGCGGCGTGCGTGGGGGCGTGCGGACTTGCGCCGGTGGCGGCATGGGGCGGTGGCCGGGTGAATCGTCTCGCCCAGTCATCAATTGTTCGTTATATGTTCCCGCGCAATAGTTGGCGTATGATGGCGACATGTCCAAGACCGCGAAGCAGGAAAGGGACGAGCAGGTCTGTCGTGACATTCTGCAGGGCGCACCCGATTTCATCCTGGCGGCGGGGATAGACGGGCCCTGGGTCGATCAGATGACCCGGCATTATGGGTATTCGCAGCGCCGGCTGTCTTATCTTTTCCCATCGAAGGCGAACCTGGTCGGGTTCATCCTGTCGAGCCACATCGCGGAGGCGTTCGAGGCGGTTTGCGTGCCTGGCGACTGGACCGGGCCGCCGATGGATGTGCTGCGGTCGATGTCGCTGGCGTTGATCGGCTACTGCAGCGACAATCTGGCGCGGCACCGGATTTTCCTGGCCGAGCATGAGCGTTGCGCGCACGTGTTGCGCCAGACGTTGATGCAGCAACTGGTGTATCTGGCCAACAACCTGCAGGTGGCGCTTCAGGCGGTGACCCCGGGCCGGCCGTTCGAGCAGTTGGGGCCGCCCGCCACCATGCTGATGGGGCAGTTGATGCACGCTGCGTTGTGGTGGCCGCGGGACACCGAGCATCGCGCCACGCCCACTACGCTGGATGCCTGGGTATGCACGCAGATTGGGCTATTGAGTGGGTTGCGGCGGCCCGACCACCGCTTTGCTTCGAGGGCGCGGCGGCGGAGCGAAGCCACGTTGGATGACGTTCCAGCCGTCGCTGCTTCGGCCCGGACTCGAAGAAAACCTCGGAAGACCGCGGCTGCCGGCGCGGAACCCAAGACGGCGCGGTCAGCCCGGCCGCTTCCTCCGAAAGGAAGGCGGCCGGGCTGAGCGAGCCGTTCAGTGAACCAGGGCGGGAACCATCTCGTGCTGGCGGATGGCGGCAAAGGCCAGATCCTCGGCGCCGGCAACCGCCATCGGGGTGCCGTCCGCGCCGTGAATGGCGAAGGCGCGGGTACCGTTCACCAGGACCGGCTTGACGTAAGCAAGCTGAGAGACGCCGAGTGCCGCCAGCTGATCGACCGTCAGGTGACGAATGTCGAAGCTGCCGATGAGGGCGGGGCTGGGTGCGTCGTCGTCGTGCGCGATGTTCATGATACGTAGTCTCCGTGGCCGGCGCCTGCCCCGCCGCGTAGGCGGCTGGGCCCGCGGCCGCCCTGGGCGCACAGCGCGCTTGGCGGTCATCGGGTAAGCTAAGCAAGGATTGCGCCGGAAGTTTGTTCAGAGTGTTAAAAGGGCGACACTTAGCTGCCCCGATCGGCGCGCCGGTCACATGCGGCCGTGCGTGGCCGGCGCGGTTTCAGTCGCCCCGGTCCAGCGCCTCGACGATCTTGGTCTGCGTGCGGGCAGGTGGCCGGGCCGGCGAGGGGCGTGAAATCTCGATGTGACGGACCTTGGGTTCGGGCTGCGGCCGGGCGAGCTCGATATGCAGCAGGCCGTTGTCGAGCCAGGCGCTGCCGACCTCGATACCCTCGGCCAGCACGAACGCGCGCTGAAACTGCCGGGCGGCGATGCCGCGATGCAAGAACACGCGGCCCTGGGTGTCGTCGGCTTGGCGGCCGCGGATCACCAGCTGGTTGTCTTCCTGGGTGATCTGCAGGTCGTCCATGGTGAAGCCGGCGACCGCGAGCGTGATCCGCAGCGCTGTGGGTGCGGTCTGTTCGATGTTATAGGGCGGATAGCCGTCCGACGAGGTTTTCGAAGCGCGTTCGAGCATCTGCTCGAGGTGGTCGAAGCCCAGGAACAGCGGGGACGCAAACAGGCGGGTGGACAAAAAAGCCTCCTCCGGATGAGCGAGACGGCAGCCGATTGGCGCAAAGACACCGGAGCCCTGACGGCACCCCGGTCACGCCGATGTCGGATGTGGCGGGATTGTTTGCAAGATGGGCGCAGGCCTGGCCCTAGGCGGCGCCGGCGATCAGGCGGCGGACGTGGAGCGCGGCCGAGGCGGCCAGGGCGGTCAGGTCGTAGCCGCCTTCCAGCACAGAGACGAGGCGGCCTTGGGCGGCGGCGAGCAGCTCGTCGGTGATCCAGCCGAAATCGGCGGTGTCGAGGTTGATCTGGGCCAGCGGGTCGGCGCGATGGGCGTCGAACCCGGCGGAAACGATCAGCAGGTCCGGCGCGAATGCCCGGATGGCGGGCAGCCCGGTGTTGGTCCAGGCGGCGCGGAAGGCTGCACTCCCCTCGCCGGGGCGAAGCGGCAAGTTGACGATGTTATGGGCCGAGCCGGTTTCGGAGGCGGCGCCGGTGCCCGGGTAGCAGGGCATCTGGTGGCTGCTGACGTAGAGCAGGTCGGGGTCGGCGGCGAACATGTGCTGGGTGCCGTTGCCGTGGTGCACGTCGAAATCGATGACGGCGACGCGGCGCAGGTTCCAGCGTGTGCGGGCGTGGCGCGCGGCGATTGCGGCGCTGTTGAACAGGCAGAAGCCCATCGCCTGCCGCGCTTCCGCGTGGTGGCCGGGCGGGCGGACCGCGGCGAAGGCTGCATCGGCCCAGCCTTCCATCACCGCATCGACCGCGGCGATGGCCCCGCCGGCGGCGTGGCGGGCCGCGGTGACGCTGCCGGGACCTACGAAGGTGTCGGGGTCGAGTGCCAGGATGTCGTCCGGCTCCGGGGTGAGGGCCAGGATGGTGTCGACGTAGGATGCTGGGTGGGCGAGGCAAAGCTGTTCGTGCGTGGCGAGCGGCGCCTGTTCGCGCAGCAGGCTGGTGAAGTCGGGGTGTTCCAGGGCGGTCAGCACGGCGCGCAGCCGGGCGGGGCATTCGGCGTGGCCGGCGCCGGGGTCATGGTCCAGGCAGGCGTGGTGGGTGATCAGCGCCACGCGGTTCATGGCTTGGCGTCCGATGGGTTTGCAACGGGGTGGCCGGCCTGGGGAACGGTGTCTTCTTCGGCGGCCAGATCCTCGGCGCGGAGAGGGCGGCGGCGGATGGTGAAGCTGAACACGCCGGCCTCCTCGCTGAAGGCGAGCAGGTCGTTGCCGGTTTCGCGGCAGAAGGCGCGGAAATCGCCGACCGATGCGCGGTCGGTTGCCAGCACACGCAGCTTCTCGCCGGGGCTGAGGGCACGCAGGGCACGGTTGGCGCGCAGCACGGGCAGCGGGCAGTTCAGTCCTTTTACGTCCAGCAGCGTCTCTCCCATCGGTGCATCCTGCCGATTGGCCGGACTTCCGCAAGGTGCGGCGCCTGACCGGGAGTGGGCGGGCTGGGCAGGTGCCGTCGCCGGCACGATGACGAGCGGGCGAACGCGCGCTGGTGGCGTCCTGAATACGCCGCTAATCTGAGGCGATGATGGTTCACCGGGACAGACATCTGCGCAGGCTGGCTTGGCGCCCTGAAGGCGCTGTTCCTGACCGGTGCGGCAGCGTTACGAGGGACGGCGCCAGCTCGGCGATGCCGGTTGCTCCATTTTGGAAGATGGCCTGAGTGGACCAGCAGGCGAACATTCCGCGCTTCGTCGCCGGGGGCGAGATGGGCGCGCTGATTGCCGGGTTCGACTGGGCATCGACCTCGCTGGGGCCGATCGGCGCCTGGCCGCAAAGCCTGAAGACCGCAGTCGGCATTGTGGTGCATTCGGGCGTGCCGATCGTGATGCTGTGGGGGACCGAGGGCATCATGATCTACAACGATGCGTATTCGGTGTTCGCGGCCGACCGGCACCCCCGGCTGCTCGGCATGAAGGTGCGCGAGGGCTGGCCGGAAGTTGCGGCTTTCAACGACAACGTCATGAGGACCGGCCTGGCCGGTAGAACGCTGTCGTATCGCGACCAGGAGCTTACGCTGCACCGCAAGGGTGTTCCCGAGCAGGTGTGGATGAACCTGGATTACTCGCCGATCATCGACGAGAACGGCCGGCCCGCGGGGGTGATTGCGATCGTTATCGAAACGACAGCCCGCATCCTGGCGGAGCGGGGCCGGCAGGCGGCCGAAACGCAGGTGAGCAGCGTGCTGAACAGCATGGCCGAGGGTTTCCTGCTGCTGGACCGGGATTTCCGTGTTGTTACGATCAATGCAGGAGGGTTGCGTTTCGAGAAGCGTTCGCGCGAGCAGATTGTCGGGCTGACGCAATGGGAGGCCTGGCCCGGCACGGAAGACAGCGAATTGGGCCGGCTGTATCGGCGGGTGATGCAGGAACGGGTGCCGGCTACGCTCGAGCACCGGTACGTGTGGCCGGACGGCCGCTACGCGTGGATCGAGGTGCGTGTGTATCCGTCGGGCGAGGGCCTGGCGCTGTTCTACCGGGACACCACGGAGCGGCGGCGGGCCGACGACCGGAAGACCGCGTTGATCGCACTCGGCGAGCGGTTGCGCGATTTGAAAGATGCCGAGGCGATCGCTGAAGCTGCCGGGAAAATCATCGGGGAAACACTCGATGTGGCACAGGCTGCCTATGTGGTGATGCACGCGGACGGCGACCGTGCAACGGTTTTGCGGCCTTGGCTGCGCGATGCGGGCGTCACCTCGCTCGCGGGCAACCAGCGGCTGTCGGATTGGGGAAATTACGGCAGGCGGCTGGCCGATTGCCGTGCGGTCGTGGTTGATGACACTGCAACGGGTGCGCTGACCGCGCCCCAGCGCGAGGCGTTGGCCCGGGCAGGCATACAAGCTTTCGTCAGTCTGCCGTTGCTCGATCTGGGGCGGCTGAGCGGCATGATCGTGGTGACCGATCATCGAGTCCAGGCCTGGAGCGATGAGGATCTGGCATTCCTGCGCAGTGTGGCCGACCGTACCTGGGCGGCGCTGCAGACCGCGCGCGCGGAAGCCGGACTGCGGGCGCTCAATGTCGATCTGGAAAAGCAGGTTGAGCAGCGCACGGCCGAGCGTGACCGGGTGTGGCAGAACTCGCGCGACCTACTGGTGATGATAGGTGCGGACGGGGTTTTTCGCGCCGTCAGCCCGGCCTGGACCGCGACGCTCGGTCATCGGCCGAGCGAAGTAGTCGGGCATCATTTTCAGGAGTTCATGGATGCGGCGGACGTGGAGCCTGCCCGCGCCGCTCTGAAGGATGCCGTGCAGCGCAGCAACCTCACCAACTTCGAAACCCGTTATCGGCACAAGGATGGCAGCTTTCGCTGGATCTCGTGGAACACCTCCGTCGAGGGTGATGTGGTGTACGGATATGGCCGCGACGTGTCGGCGGAGAAGGAGCAGGCGGACGCCCTGGCCCGTGCCGAGGAGCAATTGCGGCAGTCACAGAAGATGGAGGCGGTGGGCCAGCTTACCGGTGGGCTGGCGCATGATTTCAATAATCTGCTGACCGGGGTTACCGGCAGCCTGGAACTGATGCAGACGCGGCTGATCCAGGGGCGGCTGGGTGATCTGGAACGCTACATCGGTGCGGCGCAGGGTGCGGCCCGGCGCGCGGCCGCATTGACGCACCGGCTGCTGGCGTTCTCGCGGCGGCAGACGCTCGACCCGAAACCGACCGACATGAATCGTCTAGTTGCAGGCATGGAAGAACTGATCCGGCGCACCGTCGGGCCGTCGGTGCTGATCGAAGTGGTGGGTGCGGCGGGTTTGTGGACGACAATGGTCGATCCGAACCAGTTGGAGAACGCGCTGCTGAATTTGTGCATCAACGCGCGCGACGCCATGCCGGATGGCGGGCGGCTGACGATAGAGACGAGCAACAAATGGCTGGATTCGCGCGCGGCGGCCGAACGAGGTTTGTCGCCCGGTCAATACGTGACGCTGTGTGTCAGCGATACCGGAACCGGCATGTCGCCCGACGTGATCCGGCGCGCATTCGATCCGTTCTTCACGACGAAGCCGTTGGGACAAGGCACCGGCCTTGGTCTTTCGATGATTTACGGGTTCGTGCGCCAATCGGGGGGACAGGCCCGCATTTATTCCGAGCCGGGACATGGCGCGGTGGTTTGCCTGTATCTGCCACGGTATTTTGCACCGGCAGACCGGGCGGAGGCGCCTGACGAGCAATCGGCCCTGCCTGAAGCAGGCAATGGTCAGACCGTGCTGGTGATCGACGACGAGCCGACCGTTCGCATGCTGGTGGCCGAAGTATTAGGCGATTTCGGCTATATCGCCATTGAAGCGGACGATGGGCCATCGGGTCTGCGCATCCTGCAATCCGGGCGGCGGGTGGATCTGCTGGTGACCGATGTCGGTCTGCCCGGCGGCATGAACGGACGGCAGGTTGCCGATGCGGCGCGTGCGTCCCGTCCGGGGTTGAAGGTGTTGTTCATCACGGGATATGCCGAGAACGCGGTGCTTGGGCATGGCCATCTGGAAGCTGGGATGCACGTGCTGACCAAGCCGTTTGCAATGGATACGCTGGCAAGCCGCATCAAGGATATAATCGCCGGGGAGAGCTAACCCGTCCAGCGGTTCAGGGCTTCGCTCAACATCAGTGCCTCAGGCTCGCTGGTTTGCAAGGCGGACGCACTGAAGCGTGGTGCGGGCGCAGGCTGCGCGACGCCGCGTTGAGTGATGAAGGTTTCGCGGGCGGCATTGTGTTCGTGAAGCGGCGCCTCGTGCATGCCGAGGACCGGCGTGACACAGGCATCGGTGTTCGCGAAATGCGCTGCCCAATGGTCGCGCGGGTGGCTTGCAAACGCGGAGGCGAAATCCTGGGCCATGGCCGGCCACGCTGCGCGGTCGTGCTGGGCATATCGGCTGGATGGAAGCCCGAGGCCATCGAGAAGCTGCGCGAAGAATTGTGGTTCCAGCGCCCCGACGGCGACGTGGCCGCCGTCGGCGCAGGTGTAGCAGCGATAGAAAGGTGCTGCCCCATCCAGCAGGTTCTCGCCGCGGCGGTCCACCCAAAGGCCGCTGGAAAGAAAAGCGAAGAACATGCTCATCAGCGAAGCCGTGCCGTCGGTCATTGCGACGTCGATCACCTGGCCTTCGCCGGTGCGTTTGGCGGAGATCAGTGCCGCAAGCAGGCCGGCGACGAGGAACATCGCGCCACCGCCATAATCGCCGACGAGGTTGAGTGGCACCGGTGGTGGCTGCCCCGGCGCGCCCATGGCGTGCAATGCGCCGGTCAGGGAAATGTAGTTGATGTCATGCCCTGCGCGCGCGGATAACGGTCCGGTCTGGCCCCAGCCCGTCATGCGCGCGAACACCAGCCGCCTGTTGCGGGCGAGGCAGATGTCCGGGCCGAGGCCGAGGCGTTCCATGACGCCGGGGCGAAAGCCCTCGATGACACCGTCGGCTTTGCCGATCAGGTCCAGTGCGCCATCGCGCCCCTCCGGGGTTTTCAGATCGAGCGCGGTGTGCGTGCGGCTGCGATACAGCACGGATGCTCCGGGATCTCCGGCGATGCCGCGCGCGGTGGGACGGGCGATGCGGACGATGTCTGCGCCCATGTCGGCCAGCAGCATGGCGGCGAGCGGCACCGGGCCGATCGCTTCCATTTCGACCAGCCTCACTCCGGTGAGAGGCCCGGTGTTGCCCGACATTGCCGATGTTTCCTGATGATTACGTGTGCGGCGGTCAGCGGTGGCTGAAGCCGGCGGGACGTTTTTCGACGAAGGCGGCCATGCCTTCCTTCTGGTCGCTGAGGGCGAATGTAGCGTGGAACACGCGCCTTTCGAAGCGGATGCCTTCGGTCAGGGTGGTTTCGTAGGCGCGATCGACCGACTCCTTCACCATCATCGCAACAGGCAAGGACATGGCGGCGATGGTTTGCGCGGTGGCCAACGCGTCGTCCAGCAAGCCGGCGGCGGGCACGACGCGGGTGACGAGGCCGGACCGTTCGGCTTCGGCGGCGTCCATCATGCGGCCGGTCAGGCACATCTCCATCGCCTTCGCCTTGCCGACCGCGCGCGCCAGACGTTGCGAGCCGCCCATGCCGGGGATGACACCGAGTTTGATTTCCGGCTGGCCGAACCGGGCGGTTTCGGACGCGATGATGAAATCGCACATCATGGCAAGTTCGCAGCCGCCGCCAAGGGCGAAGCCGGAAACCGCGGCGATGATCGGCTTGCGGACGCGCGACACCGCATCCCACCCGGCGAACCAGTCTGCGGCATACATGTCCTGGTAGTCGCGCGGCAGCATCTCCTTGATGTCGGCGCCGGCCGCAAAGGCTTTTTCGGAACCGGCGATGACGATGCACCCGATGCCGGCGTCGCGGTCGAAGGTGTCGAGAGCGGCAACGATCTCGCCCATGACGTGGAGGTTGAGTGCGTTGAGCGCTTTCGGGCGGTTCAGGGTGAGCAGGCCAACCCTGCCATGGGTGGCGGTGAGGATGTCTTCGAACGGACCCTGGGTCATGCCGGCTTCTCCGATTGCGTGCGGATGGCGTTGATGATGGCCGAGAAGTCCAAGCCGCCGTGCCCTGCGCCCTCGAACGCGCTGTACAATGCGGCGGCGTGTGCGCCGAGTTCGGTGTGTGCACCGGCCGAGTTGGCGGCCTCCTGTGCCAGCTTCAGATCTTTCAGCATCAGCGCCACCGCGAAACCCGGCTGGTAGTCCCTGTTGGCGGGACTGGCTGGAACTGGACCGGGAACCGGGCAATACGTGGTCAACGACCAGCACTGGCCCGACGATGTGGAGGCGACATCGAACAGCGCCTGATGCGACAAGCCGAGTTTCTCTGCCAGGACGAACGCCTCGCTGACACCGATCATGGAAATGCCGAGGATCATATTGTTGCAGATCTTCGCGGCCTGACCGGCGCCGGCCCCCCCGCAATGCACGATCTTGCGGCCCATCGCAGACAGCACGGGCTGCGCTTCCGAGAACGCCGCCCCCGTGCCCCCGGCCATGAAGGTGAGCGTGCCGGCAGTAGCGCCAGCGGTTCCGCCGGAAACCGGTGCGTCGAGCGACAGCATGCCCGCAAGTGCCGCATCTTCGTGAGCGCGACGCGCGCTTTCGACATCGATCGTCGAAGAGTCGATGAACAATGCCCCGGCAGGTGCTGACTGCAACAGCTCGGCATAGACCGACAGGACGTGCTTGCCGGCGGGCAGCATGGTGACGACAACCTGTGCGTCCTGCGCCGCCTCGCGCGCGCTCGCCGCGACTGCGATGCCTGCTTTGGCTGCGTCCGCCAGCGATGTCGGCGACAGGTCGAAACCGCGTACCTGGTGCCCGGCACGGACGAGGTTGGCCGCCATCGGGCCGCCCATGTTTCCCAGCCCGACAAACCCGACTTTCGCCACGTCAACGCCCTCCGTCTGGTGTGTGTCCGTTCTTCGCGGACGTTGCGGCCAAGCCCAGTCCTTCCGGAACCTCGAACGCGAACGCCTCATTCACCATGGCGTCGGTGACGCCTGCCAGGTCTCCCGGCGCCCAGGAAGGGTTGCGGTCCTTGTCGACGATGGCGGCGCGCACGCCTTCGCGGAAATCACGTGTCGCCATGAAGAACATCGCGAGACGGTACTCGCGTTCCAGGCAGGCATCGAGGCTGCCGAGCGAGGGTGCCTCGCGGATTGCGCGCAGGGTGATCTTCAACGACAAGGGCGACTTGCGGCTGATGGTGGCGGCTGCTTCGCGCGCGTCAGGCTCGTCATGTTGTGCGAGCGCCTGCACGATTTGTTCCACGCTGTCATGGGCGTAGCATGTGCGGCACCACGCCGGCGCGCCGGCGCCGTCCGGCGACGGAGTTGCGGCGTGTGATCCGATGCAGGCGCGGATCTCGCTGCTGGTGCGACACTTTGCAAGTTCGGTTGCCAGCACAGGCAGGCTGGACGACGGAACCTGGAGATCCGCCATTCCACACGCGATGGCACGGGCGGCGTCCATCGGCGCTGCGGTGAGTGCCGCGTGCAAGCCCAAATTGTCCGGCGCGTGGGCCAGCAACCATGTTCCACCGACATCCGGCATGAAGCCGATGCCGGTTTCCGGCATGGCCAGCCTGGTGCGTTCCGTGACGACGCGGAAAGAGCCATGGGAGGCAAGTCCAACGCCGCCGCCCATCACGATGCCGTCCATCAGCGCCACGTAAGGCTTCGGGTAGTGCGCGATCTGTGCGTTCAGCCGGTACTCGTCGCGAAAGAACGCTGCGGGGACCGACATGTCTCGCGCAATCGCCGCATCGTAGAGCGACCGGATGTCGCCGCCTGCGCACAAGCCGCGGTCCCCGGCGCCGTCCAGCAGGATGGCATGGACGGCGTCGTCAGTGGCCCATTGGGTGAGCGCGGCGGCAATGCTGCGAACCATCTGATGAGTGAGGGCGTTCAGCGCCCGCGGACGGTTCAGGGTTATGCGGCCGAGGGTGCCCTCGACCCGTGCAAGGATTTCTGTCAAGCACGCGCACCGATCAGCGCGCGCGAGATGATGACCCGCATGATTTCGTTGGTGCCTTCCAGGATCTGGTGCACGCGCAAATCGCGGACGATCTTCTCGACGCCGTATTCGGCAAGGTAGCCGTAACCGCCGTGCAGTTGCAGGGCCTGGTTGGCGATCTCGAAGCCTGCATCTGTCGCAAACCGCTTGGCCATGGCGCAGAGTTGCGTGGCCCGCGGGTCGCCCGCATCCAGTGCCGATGCTGCGCGCCACAGGAAAGTCCGTGCGACTTCCAGGTTTGTCGCCATGTCGGCAAGTCTGAACTGCAACGCTTGAAACTGGTCCAGCCGTTTTTCGAACGCGCGGCGCTCGCCCATGTAGGAAAGCGCCATCCGAAGGGCCGCCTGCGCGCCGCCCAGCGAACAGGCGGCGATGTTCAGGCGGCCGCCATCCAGGCCGCCCATTGCAATCTTGAAGCCCATGCCTTCGTCGCCCAGGCGGTTTGCCGCCGGGATGCGGCAGCTCTGCAGGATCACCTGGCGAGTCGGCTGCGTGTGCCAGCCCATCTTGCGTTCGTCCGGACCAAACGACAGCCCGGGCGTGCCCTCCTCGACCAGGAAAGCAGACACGCCGGCCGCGCCGGGGCCACCGCTTCGCGCCATGACGATGTAGAGTTGCGTGGCGCCGGCGCCGGAGATAAACTGCTTGGTGCCGTCCAGCACGTAATGGTCGCCATCCAGCACCGCACGCGTGCGCAACGCAGCGGCATCGGAACCTGAACCCGGCTCGGTGAGACAGTAGCTTCCGAGAATTTCGGCCCGGCACAGGCGCGGCAGGAAATCGGCGCGCTGGCGTTCGTTGCCGAACCGATCGACCATGCCGGCGACCATGTTGTGGATCGAGATGTAAGCGGCCGTGCTCGGGCAACCTGCCGCGAGTTCCTCCATGATGATGGCCGCGTGCAGCCGCGACAATCCACTGCCGCCGACATCTTCGCGTACGTAGATGCCGCAAAGCCCAAGCTCGGCCGAGCGCCGCACCACGTCGATGGCGAAATGGTGTTCCCGGTCCCACTCGACGGCGTATGGCGCGATCTCGCGGGCGGCAAAATCGCGCGTCATCTCCTGCACGGCGAGCTGGTCGCCGCTGAGCGCAAACTGCGTGTCCATGCAGCCCTCAGCCCATCGTCGGGATGACGAAGCTGGCGCCGGCCTTGACGCCGGGCGTCCATCGCTGCGTGACGGTTTTCGTCTTGGTGTAAAACCGGATCGAGTCCGGTCCGTGCTGGTTGAGGTCACCGAAACCCGACCGCTTCCAGCCGCCGAAGGTGTGATATGCAATCGGCACCGGGATGGGCACGTTCACGCCGACCATGCCGACTTCCACCCGTGCCGCGAAGTCCCGCGCGGCGTCACCGTCGCGGGTGAAGATGGCGACCCCGTTGCCGTACTCATGATCGTTGCAAAGCTGAAGCGCCTGCGCGTAATCGGCGGTTCGTGCAATGGAGAGGACGGGTCCGAAAATCTCCTCCTTGTAGATCCGCATAGTGGGGGTGACGTGGTCGAACAGGCTGCCGCCGAGGAAATAGCCGTTTTCGTAGCCCTGCAAAGTGTAGCCGCGGCCGTCCACCAGCAACTTTGCGCCCTCGTTCTGACCGATCTCGATGTAGTCGATGGCGCGCTGCCTTGCCTCTCGCGTCACCATCGGGCCGTAATCGGCCGTGTCGTCGGTCGACGTGCCAACCCGCAATGCCTCCACACGCGGCACCAACCGTTCGACAAGCGCGTTCGCGGTTGCCTCGCCGACAGGCACCGCCACCGAGATCGCCATGCAACGCTCCCCGGCAGATCCGAATCCGGCGCCGACCAGCGATTCCACGGCGAGGTCCATGTCCGCATCGGGCATGATGACCATGTGGTTCTTTGCACCGCCAAAGCATTGCGCGCGCTTGCCGTGCCGGGCGGCGTTCTCGTAGATGTAGGCGGCAATCGGCGTGGAACCGACGAAACCGACGGCGCGAATCCGCGGCTCCTCCAGGATGGCGTCCACCGCTTCCTTGTCGCCATTGACCACGTTAAGCACACCCGGCGGCAGGCCGGCTTCGATGAACAACTCGGCAAGCCGGAGTGGCACCGAAGGATCGCGCTCCGATGGCTTCAGGATGAATGCGTTTCCGCAGGCGATGGCGGGTGCGGCTTTCCACAGCGGGATCATCGCCGGGAAGTTGAAGGGCGTGATGCCGGCCACGACGCCCAATGGCTGCCGCATCGAATAAACATCGATGCCGGTGCCGGCGGATTCGGTGTACTCGCCCTTCAGCAGATGCGGGATGCCGATGGCGAACTCGGCAACCTCCAGGCCGCGCTGAATGTCGCCTTTTGAATCGGGGATGGTCTTGCCGTGTTCGGAGCTGAGCATGTGCGCCAGCTCATCCATGTGAAGGTTCACCAGTTCCACGAAACGCATCAGCACGCGCGCGCGGCGTTGCGGGTTCGTTGCCGCCCACCCACGCTGCGCCTCGGCCGCATTGTCGACCGCGTCCGAGACTTCGCCGCGGCTGGCGAGCGGCACACGCGCCTGCACCTGGCCGATATTGGGGTCGAAGACATCGGCGAACCGGCCGGACCGTCCGGCGACATGCCGGCCGCCGATGAAGTGGGTTAGCTCGCGGACCATGGGTGCTCCCTTCGCGGCTTTTTGCGCGTTACCGCAGCTAGACCACCCAACGAGCCCGAACGGAAGAGTGGTCTTGCGAGTGTTTGCGGATGGGCACCTATGCGGAAGCGTGCGTCAAGGCGTGGCGGTCATCGCCAGAGGGGCGGCAGATTTCGCATTCGTGAGCCGGACGGTGACTTCGGCCGATAGCCCTGGCCGTAACTGGGCAGCGTTCGGCTGGCCCGGCAGCACGCGGATACGAACGGGTACACGTTGCACTACTTTGGTAAAATTTCCGGTTCCGGGTTCATACGGCAACAATGAGAATTCCGAGCCGGAGCCTGGCGCAAAACTTTCCACCTCGCCGCGCAGATACGTGCCAGGGAGGGCGTCGACGTAGATTTCCGCGGGCTGGCCGACCTGCATCCGCGCAGTCTGGGTTTCCTTGAAATTGGCCGTCACGTACAGCGAGCTTGTCGGGACGATGGTCATCAGCCGGGTGCCCGGTTGCACGTAGTCGCCCTGCTGGGCCTGGCGGTCCCCCACCACGCCATCGACCGGCGACAGGATCAGCGTGTGTGACCGGTCCTGCCGGGCGAGGTCGAGCGCCGCCTGCGCGCCGGCCACGCTGGCCTGGGCAAGCGCCAGGTTGGCCAGCAACCCTGCCCGCCTGGCGTGGGTCAATGCCTCCTGCTCACGGGTGACAGCGAGGGTTGCGCGGCTATGCGCGGTTTCCGACGCGGCGGTCAGCGCGGCCGCGCGGTAATGGTCAACCTCGCTGCGTGCCACTGCACCGCTGCCGACCAGCGCCTCGTAACGCCGGCGGTCTGCAAGCGCGCGGTCGTTCTGCGCATCGGTCGAGCGGATGACGGTATCTGCGGCCAGCACACTGGCGTGCGCCACCCTTTGCTCCGCATCGAGGCTGACCAGCGCGGCCTCGGCTGCCATCACACCGGCCTTGGCGCTGGTGACGCTGGCGACAGCGGATGCGACGCGCGCGTCGAACTCTTCAGGGTCGATCTGGATGAGCTTGTCGCCGGTCCGCACCGGCTGGTTGTCGCGCACGAAGATGATGGCGATCAGCCCGCGTATTTTTGGGGCGACGGCGGTGCTGTCGGCGTGCAGGTAAGCGTCATCGGTGGTGGTGCTGGACTTCGGCACTGCGATGAAGATCGCGCCCGACGCTGCAAGGATCAGTGCCAGCGCGCCGATGGCCAGGCTGCGGCGGGACAGGCGCGGGGCGGCGTTGGTGCCCGATATCGTGGCCGCCTCCGGCAGACGCAGAGCGGCGCCGCTCATGGTGTGATGACCAGCAATGTCGATGTCGCCGACGCGAGCAGGCGGCCCGATAGATCGGTCAGCCGCGCCTCGGCAAATGCGGCGCGGCGTCCAATGGAGGTTACCGTTCCGACCGCGCGCACCAACCCCGTTTCGATCGTGATAGCCTTGTGATAAGCGACTTTCAATTCGAGCGTGGTGTAACCCTGGCCGGCCGCGAGCCGGGAATGCACGGCGCATCCGCATGCGGAATCGAGGAGGGTTGCGGCGTATCCCCCGTGCACGCTGCCGATCGGGTTGTACGCATGCAGGCCCGGCAGCCCTTCGAACACCACGCGGCCTTCCTCGATTTCCGTGAGGGTGAACTGTAGCGAGCGGCCGATGCCGGGCATCTTGCCGGCCGCAACCATGGCGCGAAGCTGTTCCAGGCCGTTGAGCGGTGCTGTGGACTCGGTGGTTTCGTGGGCGGCGCTCATGGTTCGGCATCCTTCAAACCCAGGCGGTTGAACAGGGAGTTGCGTGAGCTAGCCAGCACCCGCTCGGATTCGGCCGGGTCGGGGACGGCGCGGGACAGCGCCAGGGCGCCGACCATCTCGGACAGTACGGATGCGGCAGTTGCGGGCGGGTCGGCGATGCCGGAAGCCTCGAGGAGTGCTGCAATGCGGTTCGTCAAGTCGGCAACGCCGCGCCCGAAACCTTCGCGCGACGTATGCGGCAGGCGGGACAGGTCGCCGGCCAATGCCGGAAGCGGGCAGCCCAGCGCGGGTGCATCCCGGTGCCTCGGCGACAGATAGTTCGTGATGTAGCCGGCCAGCGCGCCATTCGCGGAGGGCGACCGCGTGGAGCGTTCGAACATGCGGTGCCCGTCGGAGAACGCTTCGGCCACCGCTTCGGCGACGAGCGCGTCCTTCGACTCGAAATGCGCGTAGAAGCCGCCGTGGGTGAGGCCGGCACGCGACATGATTGCCGCCACACCCAGCCGGTCCGGTCCTTCGGCCCTGATGGCGCGGCCAGCCTCCTTCAGCACCAGCGCCCGGGTTTTCGCCTTATGCTCGGCATCGTAACGCATCGGCCTGCGCCTCTTTTGATATGATCGGTATAATGCTATGGGGGCTTGGCGGCAAGGGGATAACGGCAATGTCTTCGCAATCATCGACGGCCCTGGCGGGCCCCTCGGCGGACCTGCCGTCGGCTGCCGACTTCCCCAAACGACGCAAGTTCCTGATCTTCGGTGTGCTGGCTTTCGGCCAGTTCATGGCGTTGATCGACATCCAGATCGTGGCCGCGTCGCTGAACGACGTGCAGGCCGGATTGTCGGCAGGCCCTGACGAGATCAGTTGGGTGCAGACCGCCTATCTGATGGCGGAGCTGGTGATGATACCGTTTTCCGGCTTTCTGGCGCAGGCGCTTTCCACGCGCTGGCTGTTCGCGCTGTCGGCCGGTTTGTTCACGATCGCCAGTGCGCTGTGCGGCCTCGCGTGGAACATCGAGTCGATGATCGCCTTTCGCGCTCTGCAAGGTTTCGTCGGTGGCGCGATGATCCCGACGGTGTTCGCCACGGGCTACACCATGTTCACCGGCCGCGACCGGGCGATGATACCGGCGATCCTCGGCATGGTTTCGGTGTTGGCGCCGACGCTGGGGCCGACCGTCGGCGGCTGGATCACGGAGCTGGCTGGCTGGCGCTGGATATTCTACGTCAACATCGTGCCCGGGGTGGTGGTGACGGTGCTGTCGATTGTTGTCGTGCGCGGCATCGACCGGCCGAACCTCGCCATGCTGAAGCGCATCGACTTCATGCATCTGGTATCGATGGCGGTGTTCCTCGGCGGGCTGGAATACGTGCTGGAAGAGGGGCAGCGGCACGAATGGTTCACCGACCCGAACATCGCCACCGCAGCCTGGTTCTCGTTTGTCGGGTTCCTGTTGTTCATGGAACGGTCGTTCTTTTCCACCGCGCCGATCGTGAAACTTTCCCCGTTCCGCAAGCCGAGTTTTGCCTTTGCATGCGTGTTCAACCTGGTTATCGGCTTCGGCATTTACTCGTCCACCTACTTGGTGCCGGTGTTCCTGGGGCGGGTGCGCGGTTTCAACAGCCTCGATATCGGCACGACGGTTTTTGTGACGGGGATCTCGCAGGTGCTTGGGACCATCGTTGCGGCCCGGCTGTCGCAGAGGGTTGATCCACGGTTGATGATCGTGCCTGGGCTTAGCCTGTTTGCGCTCAGCATGTGGATGACGTCGGAGGTAACCCCGGAATGGGGGTTCGGCGCGTTTCTCCTGCCGCAATTGGTACGCGGGTTTTCGGTGATGCTTTGCATTGTTCCGAGCGTCGGACTGGCGCTTTCCGGCTTCGCCCAAGCGGAGTTGCGCTATGCGTCCGGCTTGTTCAACCTGATGCGAAACCTGGGTGGTGCGATCGGCATTGCCGTGGTGAATGTATGGCTCGCCGATGAGACCCGCATCCAGGGGGCACGCCTGTCCGAGGCGCTCGGCGAGGGCGGCAGGCTGGCGCCGGGCTTCGTTACGCGCATGGCGCAGAGGTTTGCCGCTGTCACGCCCGACCCAGCACACGCCTTGATGCTTGCAAAGGGCGAGCTGGCGCGGCTCGCGGGCCGCGATGCCCTGACGATCGGCTTCGGCGAGGTGTTCCGCACCATGGCGTGGATGTTCCTGGCCGCCCTCATCCTGGTGCCTTTCTGCCGCCCGGCGGTGGGAACTCTGACTTCTCCAGCTGCCAAAAAGAGTGCGGGAGGCACCTGAACACGAATTCGTGAGCGCAGCATCCACATTGATTCCGCTGTCGTATAGGCTGTGTACGTTCACACCAGTACGGAGATGAAACTTGGTCGGGTCTGCCAGAGCAAAAGCTTACGCAAGACGTGCATTTCTCGCGGCGAGCGTCGCCACGCCATTATCCGCCGCATCGGCTGCGTGGACACCCACAGCAACGCTCGCCGTGCCCGTCACGGCGCTGGTTGGCGCGACCGACCTCGGGCAGGTTGCTGCCTCCCAGCCGCTCACCATCCGCGTCGGCCTGAAGCCGCGCAACATGGCAGCACTCCTGGCGACCGTGAAGAACGCCAACGATCCCGCAAGCGTCAGCTACCAACGTTATCTGACGCCGCAGCAATTTGCCAAGCGACATGGGGCGTCTTCCTCGCAGGTGGCCAAGGTCGTCGCCTACCTCCAGGGTGCGGGCTTCACGAATATCACCGCCGAGCCGAATGGTTTGCTGATCAGCGCGGATGGTACGGCGGCAATGGCCGAAACGGCTTTCAACACCGCGTTGGAGCAGGTTTCCATCGGCGGCAAGAACCTGTTTATCAACACCGCGGCAGCTCAGGTTCCGGCGGCGTTGGGCGGCATCGTCTCGGGTGTGCTCGGCTTGAACACTGTCGGCCACATGGCTTCCGAGATAGCGCTTCCGCTGCCGCAATATCTCGTCAGCTACACGCCGCCACAGTTTCAGGTGCTGTATAGCGCGGCACCGACCAACGCCGCCCGTCGCGCTTCCATCGCCATCATGGCGGAAGGCGACATGACAGGCGTGATCTCGGACCTTCGGATTGCGGAGGCTGCGTTCAAATTGCCGAAGGTGCCGGTGACGGTCGTGCAGGTTGGCACGCCCAGCCCGGACGTTTCGGGCGCCGACGAGTGGGACATGGACACGCAGTATTCCAGCGGCATGGCCCAGAACCTGCATATGTTGTACATCTACGCAACCACGTCGCTGTCGGATTCAGATCTGGCGCTGGAGTTTTCGCGTTGGGCAACCGACAACAAAGCGAAAGCCGCGAGTGCCTCACTCGGCGAATGCGAGGCGTTCCCGTACGTCGATGGCTCGATGGCGATCGACGACATGATCTTCCTGGAAGCCGCCTCACAGGGCCAGACGTTCTTTGCGTCGGCCGGCGACACCGGGTCGTTCTGTCCGCTGGGGCCTGTCGGTGTAAACGGCGTGCCGGCTGGTGCGCCGTTGGTGAATTATCCTGCATCGAGCCCTTACGTTGTCGGCGTTGGGGGAACGACGCTGCTGTCGAATGCAGATGGCAGCTACAACAGTGAGATCACGTGGAACACCGGGGGCGGCGGCGTGTCGGCGTTCGAGAGCACGCCATATTGGCAGGCTGCTGCGGTCTCGCTGCTGGGAACGGCAAACCTGCGCGGCGTGCCGGATGTAGCGATGGACGCCGACCCGAACAGTGGCGCCACGGTGTATGTCAATGGCACGGCGGAAGCTGTTGGAGGCACCAGTCTTTCCTCGCCGCTGGCACTCGGCACCTGGGCCCGCGCGGTCTCCCGCAATCCCAAGCTGGGCGCTGCCGGGCCGGCGTTGTACAGCCTGTATAATGCGACCGGTGGGACTGGCGGACTGACGGGCGGTTACCCGAACGGAGGTTTCCACGACATCATCGTCGGGAATAACGGGCTTTACAGTGCGACGCCGGGCTACGATCTCACGACGGGTCTTGGCACCTTCCTGATCAACCAGCTTGTTCCCGACTTGAAGTAACCCGGATCCTGTTCAGCCCATGACCAGGATGCGTCCGTCGTAGGAGGGTACGAACAGGCGATTGTTGAACGGGGTCGGGAGGTTGAATTTGGCGTGCATGTAGTCGATGCCCCAATCGGCGCTGTCCCAAAGCTTGATCAGGTTCGGTCCGGCCTCGTTCACCCAGTTTGCGCCATAGGCGACCATCCGGCCGGCGGTCGGTGGCGCCTTGTTCGCGTTGCCGTACCAGGGCATCAAAGCCCAGAGGATGGCGGTGTTGTCGCCTTCGGACTTGCAGGTCAGCGTCAGCATTCCGCCCGGCATGCCGCCGGGCGGTTGCATGCCCTGCGATGCGGTTTCCTGGCCGGCCGCAATCCATGTCAGGCTGAAATCCGCGTTCAGGCCGATTGCCTGCACGGTGCCGTTCTCGCCCTGCACGAAAAGCATGACGCCGTGGTCAGGGCTTTTGTAGCCGACCGGGCTGCCGTGGATGTGCCGCGTGTAGCCGCCGAAGGCGGATGGCAGGGTGTCGAGCTGCGCCGGGGCGAGGTCGAGGCCGAGCCCGTTGTACGTTGCAGCCCAGGGTGGCGACAGCAGTTTGGCCCAGTTGCCGGCGATCTTGTTCGGGGCGAAATCGGCGCGTTGCGTTTGCCCGAGTTTTGCGCTGTCGAGCACGTAGAAGATGCCATCCTTGCCGCCCCCGACGATGACTTCCTTGGTAAACCCCGTCATTGACCGCGGTAACGGCAGCGCGCCGCCGGACCCCAGGTCTTCGTCGCCGACGATGTGGGCGTTGGTGGTGTTGTTGACCGCGTTGACCGGTGCCGCGTCCATTTCGTCCGGTGGATCCGAGCTGGGCGTTGCGAGTGTCGGATCGTCACCGGCTCGTCCGGCATCGGAATAGGGGGACCACCAGTCCACGCAGTGCAACCTGGCGGGGGCGGTCACCGAGGGCGGGGTGTAGGACAGTCTGAAAAAGCAGTTGCCGAAATTGCCTGTCGGCGGATCGAAACCGCCGTTGCCTGTCATGCCATGCAGGTTCTGGTGCTCGTCCACGGAAAGCCCCTGGCCGGCTTGCCAGATGCCAGCCCCGGGGTAGTGGCCCGATCCGGTCGTCCAAGTGGCGGAGATGGCCGGATGCGCCGGGTCGGTGACATCGATTGCCAGCACCCATCCGAGGTTGGTGGAGGCGGATTCGAGGAACGATCCGAACGGAATGAACAGCGTGTTGCGGCCACCGATTTCGAGAAGCGTCAGCGCCGGCCGCTGCTTTCGTGCGACCGCGCCAAGGGTTTGCCGCGCTGCGTTGCCGGGCGGCTGGTGCGTGGCACCGTTCAGCACCAGCGGCGGCGCCTGGTTGGAGCCGTCCGCCAGGTGCAGCGAATGCAGCGTGTAGGTCGCGTTTTCCATCGTGCCATCCACGCTGGATGTCGAAACGCAATAGAGCGTGTGGGTGTTGGGGTCGATCACCGGCGTGGAAAGGATGCCCCAGAACGGGTTGACCATCCACATGTCCCATTTCTTGGTGATCGTTATGGGCCGGCCGACATTCTCTTTCCAGAGCAGCGCATAATCGTCGGCATCGAACGCGTAAACATTGTTCGACATGTCGCAGACGAAAACGACGTTGTGCGCCTTGTTGTCCTGCATCGTCAGGCCGGCAACGGCCAGGACCTGGCCCTCGGCGCCTCGTGGGTCGTCGAGTTGGAGATGCCCCAGGACCCGTATGCCGGCAGTCTGCACCTGCTCGGAGGTGAGGGTCCATGTCGGGTCGGCATAACAGCCCATGCGGTTGTTGCCGAAACTGCGTGTCACGACATTGGTGGTCATCGCCCTGCACTCCGGAAAAGCAGGAAGCCGCCTGTCATCAGTGCCGCGGCGAGTGTCGGCGCAAACAGGGTCTGGACATCGACGGCATGGTCGATTGCGGCAGCGGATGCGAAACCCCACAGGTATGGCGCAAGTCTGCTGGCCGCGCGGAAAACCGCGAATGGTGTTTGGGGCATCAGAACTCCTCCGGGTTGATGGTCTGCGGCGCGGTGTATTCGATCCTGAAGGTGAATGGCGCACCGGTTTGCAAAAGGCCGCTCGAGATCAGGATGATCGTGTGCCAGCCGGTGACCACGGCGCGGGCCGATGCGCGGGCTTTCCGGCCGGCGCGGGTGGCCGTGCCGCCGTCATGGATGTTGCCGGCATGGTCTTCGATCCTGAACGCGACACTTGCCGTGCCGGACGGCCATTCGGCTGTCTCGATGGTGAGCTCCGCTTCCATCGGGGATTGCGCCTGGATCCAGACGCGTCCGACGATCATGCTGCCATTCGTGGCCGGGCCGATGTCCAGGTCTTCCGCGCCGAAGAAGCTTTGCGTGCATGCAAGTTTGGGAAAAGTGATGGCGCCGTCGAGACCTGCCGGAGCCCAGAAACCGTATCCCCTGCCGTTCGCCGCGGGCGGGATGCCGAAGGTCAGGTTGCGGTCGTTGTCGACAACGCTGTCCGTGCCGTTCTGCCCGGTATAGTCGTGCATCACCGTGCCGGGCGCGTGCTGCGTGCGGCAGGTTATGGTGGTCCATTGCGGATTCCAGATGTCGTTGTTCAGGGCGGCCAGCACGCCTGGCGGGCCGGTCCGCTGGAAGACGTAAGTCCGCGCATCGCTGTGAACGAGGTCCACGTCGCCGTTTGCCAGGTTCCTGGCGCACCAGACAAGGTTGCCGATCTGCTCGTGCAGCGCATAGCCGTTCATGGCGGTGGGCAGCCAGTCTTTCACATAGACGAGCGGCAGGCCCATCATGCCCATCATCAATGCAAGCCCGAGCGTCTTGTTGTTGACGATGGTGGCCCAGCCATCGGTTTCGCTGTCGAGGCTGGAGACGAAGGTGACCGCTTTCATCGGGTTCCGGAAGAGCAGCGCGTTGGTGCCCATCCAGGCCATTTGCCAGCCGTCGGCGCCGCCGGCCTTCATGCACATCGGAAAGGCCATGTTCTCCTGGAAGGCGAAATCCAGTGCCGAGGCGCGCTGCCGAACCTGGCTGATCCACCAGTTTTCATTGTCCGGATTGCCGTCATCGTATTCGCCGAAGAACTCCAGGGACGCCATCGCGCCGGTTGTCATCCAGGCGTGCACGAAGCCGGTGTTCATGCCCTTCATGTCGTCGAGCCGGGCGCCTTGCGTTCCGGTGGTCAGGAAAAGCCAGTTGCCGGCTTCGATCAGGCCGTCCCAGACCGCGCCTTTCGGCGTTGCGTTGACGGGGCATAATTCGTCACCGAACGCAAAATCGTCGTTTGGCGCCGGCACCGGATCTTCCGGCACGCGAGGCAGGTCGCCGCGAAAATACGATGGCTGCTTGGCGAAGCGGCCGTTGGCTTTGCCGGTTGCCGATCTGTAGCGGTAGGTTCCGTCATTGCCGCCCATGCGCTGGTGGTTGACCACGTCGATCCAGACTTTCATGCCGTTCGCGCGGCAGATCGCGACGGCACGGCGCAGCTTTTCCGCCGATCCGAAACGGGTGGGCGTGCCTTTCGATCCGATATCGTAGTCGTCGAATGGGTTGTACCCGTCGTCGCCTGGCCCATTGCCGCCTTGGCAGATCAATGGATTCGGGAACAGAATGTCGGTGAAGCCCGACATCGCCCAGCCGTGGGCTTGCTGCGCAATGTAATCGTACCACCACGGAACGGCAGGCGTGTGTCCATCGACCGGGGCCGGAACCGAAACGGTCGGCTGCCCATTGCCGTTCTGGCGATAGTTCGCCCACATCATGACACGGGAGCCTGGGACCATGCTGCGTTGTTTCCACATCGGGATCTGACAGAGAAGCGGTCCAGGGCCGCAAATTGCGAGGCCCGCACGCGATGTCTGGCTTCAGGCAAATATAGGTCGTGGCGAAAACGGGCGCAATCGAACGGGCACCGGTCGTCCCGAAACCGCCCGCCGCCGGGTGACTGTCAACAGTAATCGTGTTGGCTCGTCATCACATCGTCGGGCCTACGATCGTGCCCGGCAGTGGCAACCGTCACCCGGATCGTGTTAGCTGGGTGGCGGCGAAGAACTGCACGCGAAGGGAGCCTCTCGCATGGATGTCTTCCACCGGGAGCAAGGGACTTATCGCTTCGGGCGCTTCCGCCTGGATCCCGTACGCCGCGCCTTGCTGCTCGACGGCGAGCGGGTGAAGCTGGCCGAGCGGTTGTTCGACATGCTGCTTTACCTCGTCTCGAACCAAGGCCGCGTGGTCGAAAGGGACGAGTTGCTGCAGGCGGTCTGGGCCGGCCGCACCGTCGAAGACAGCAATGTGGGACAGGCGGTGTTTGCCCTGCGCAAGGTGCTGAAAGCCGGTGACGGACTGGAGGCGGCCATCGTCACGGTTCCAGGCCGCGGCTTCCGTTTTGCGGAGCACGTGGTGTTCGAGGCTTACCGGCAGGCCGGGCCGCCGCACGAGGCGCCGGACCTCCGGCCAATTGCCTGGTGGCACAACCGGGTGCCGATGATCGTGGCGTTGGTGGCGCTTGCCGTCGCCGTCGGCGGCCTGGCGGTCCGGACAAGCAGGACGGCGGCTCCGCCCGGCCCGGTCGCGGCGAGCAGCGTGTTCGCACCGCCAGCACGATCGGTGGCCGTCCTGGCCTTCGACAACATGAGCGGCGACCCTGCGCAGGCGTATTTCTCCGACGGGCTTTCCGAGCAGCTGATCGATGCGCTGACCCGCATCGACGCGATCGAGGTTGCCGGGCGGACGTCGTCGTTCTCGTTCCGCGGCAGTCACGCAACGCTCGGCGACATCGCACGCGCGCTGAACGTGAGTGCCGTGCTGGCGGGCAGCGTCCGGCGCTCCGGCAAGCGCGCGGTGATCACGGCGCAGCTTACCAACGCGCTCACCGGCTTCAACATGTGGTCCAGAACATACGACCGCGACCAGGACAACGTTGTCGGCGTGCAGACCGAGATTGCGCAGGCTGTGGTGCACTCGTTGCAGGTGACGCTTCTGGGGAGCGACGCCGGGAAGCTGACATTGGGCGGTACAAGCAATCCGGCGGCGTACGACGTGTACCTGCGCGCGCAGCGGGAATTGCATGCGGCCAACGACGAAGCTTCGCATCGGACGGCGCTGGCGAGCTTCGACCAGGCGATCGCGCTCGATCCCGCTTTCGCCAAGGCCTATGTCGGCCGTGGCACCGAACTGACCAACCTGGCGACGATGGGCAATGTGGGCAGCGCCACCGTGCAGCGCCAATTGTTCGCGGATGCGCTGGCGGCCTACGACCGTGCGCTGGCGATCGCGCCGGGGTTGGCGCAGGCCCATTCCGGGCGGGCCACGGCGTTGAACTGGGGCAAGCTGGACCACGCCGGCGCCGCGCGGGAGATCGTGGAAGCACAGATGCTGGCGCCCGGGAGTGCCGCGATCGAGGGTAATTACGCCAATATCGAGCTGTCGCTCGGGCACCCGGACCTGGCTGTGAAGGCGGCGGAGCGGAGCACGCAGATCGACCCGATGTCGATCCACACCTGGGGCCAGTTGAGCCGTGTGCTGTTCATGGCGCGGCGGTACGATGCGGCGCTGGAAGCGCTCGGACATGTCGCGGCGTTGGCCGGCAAGTTGCCTGTGGGGTACACCGGCGTTGAAGGCGGCGTGCTGGTTGCGCAGGGCCATCCGGAGGCGGCGCGCCGGCTGTGTGCGGCGGGTGCGGACTCGGATCAGCTGGAGGTGCTCGCGATGGCGGACCACCGGCTGGGGCGGTTGGCGGATGCTCGGGCGGATGTGGCCCGGCTCACCGCGCTTCAGGGCGACGCGGCGGCGTTCAGCCTGGCAGAGATATACGCGCAGGACGGGGACATGCCGGAAGCGCTCGACTGGCTCGACAAGGCGGTGCGGC
Organism: uncultured Acetobacteraceae bacterium; assembly: GCA_964657885.1. Classification (GTDB taxonomy): domain Bacteria; phylum Pseudomonadota; class Alphaproteobacteria; order Acetobacterales; family Acetobacteraceae; genus BOG-908. The sequence continues at coordinate 24,994 of CAZZWO010000013.1, forward strand.
TGCGGGACCCCGGGCTGGCGGATATCCGCCTGGACCCGATGCTCGATCCGTTGAGGGGCGAAGCACGTTTCAAACAGGTGGAAGCCGCGTTGAGCGCGGCGGACCCGCGATGAGGCAGCACCGGAGATGATGCCGGCCATCGGTCCGGCGCGGACGGCGGGTGCCGCCGAAAGCGTTGAAAAGTCGGCATTTCACGATTTTTGACATGTGTTGAGGTGCATGTTCGCTGGGCCGCCGGCAGGGTTGCGGGAGGGGCGAGTGCGGGTGTGGCCGAGGCTCGGCCCGGACGTGCACGCGCGCGATGATCCGCGCACATCGGACAAGGGGGCGAGTTTGAGCGTCTATCAGTGGATCGGGTCGAACAACGCCGATTTGGGCAACGGCGGCAACTGGGTCGATACGAGCGAGCCCGGCATGGGGCAGCCGCCGGGGACCAACGATATCGCCATAATCCAGGTCGGTGAGGGTTTGTATGGCACGCTGAACGTGGCGGCGCTCGACCTTGTGCAGGCGAGCGGCGCACCGCCTTTGTCGATCACCGGGTCGAGCACGCAGGTGACCGCCGCCTCCGTCGGCATCGGGCTGGGCTTCACGCTGGACACCGGCGCGTTTTTGCAAGCGGGCACGCTGGGCATCGACGGCGATGGCACCGACGTGACGGTGCAGAACAATGCGGTTCTGTATGACTCGGCCGGCGAGAACGATGTGTTCGACATCGGTGCTTCGACCGGCAACGCCACCCTGCTGGTCACCCGCGGCGGCACGGTCGCCTACAACTCGCTGGCGGCGAGCGGCACGTTGAATCTGGGGGGTGTCAGCGGCAGCGTCGCGACAATGACGGTGAGCGCGGGCGGGTATTTCGAGTCCACGCTCAGCAGCGTGAACATCGGCGCGGCGTCCGGCGCCACCGGTGTTCTGAACGTGACCGGCGCCGGCAGCCAGTTCATCTACGACAATTACGGCTACACCACGATCGGCGACTATGGCGAGCTGAACGGCAGCGCGCAGGGCACCGTATCGGTCACCGCAGGGGGCTACGCGTCATTGAGTTCCGACGGCGAGGTGGATGTCGGGACCAGCGCGGGCATGGCGAAGATTGTCGTGTCGGGCGCCAACTCCGCTGTCCAGGCCGGGCCGTTCACCGAAATCGGCATCTATGGGACCAACGTTGCCGGCGAAATCCTTGTGCAGGCCGGCGGCGAGTTCGACAACGCCACCGACGCGCTGCTGAATAACGGGACCATTGCGGTGGCCGGCGCGGGTTCGCTGTTCACCGCGCGGTTCCTGGTGGCGGATGGCGGCACCACCGTCCAGGTCAGCAGCGGCGGTTCGATACATGTCGCCGATGTCGAGCTTGGGGGCATCGTCAAGCTGGCGGGCGGCGGCGTGAACGCGCGGGCAGACTTCATCACGTATGGCGGCAGCGAGGTGGTGGGCAACGGCTCGGTGAGTGCGGCCGCCATCGCCAATGCGGGCCTGCTGGTCGCCAATGGCGGCACGCTGCTGGCAGGCGGATCGATCACCGGGACGGGCGGCATGCGCATCATGAGCGGCGCCACCCTGCAGTTGAGCGGCCCTGTCGCGGCCAGCCAGACCATCCAGTTCGAGAGCGGCGCGAACCGGCTGGCGCTCGGCGATGCGGGAGCGGTTGCAGCACACATCACCGACTTCGCGACGGGCGACGCCATCGACCTGCTGGGTGATGCCGCCACGAAGCTCGCCTATGCGGGCGGCGCGCTGAGTGTTTCGAACGGCAGCACGCTGGTGGCGAAGCTCGAGATCAAGGGGAGCTACACCACGGCGAATTTCAAGCTGGCGTCAGACGGTCATGGCGGGTCGGTGATCAGCTACGCGGGCACGGACGTCCGGGGCGGGCCGGGGCCGATCGGCGATATGTTCCGCGTGGAATCGCCGTTCATGCACCGTGTATGATGTGACGCAGCCGGTTCGCCGAACGGCGGCGGTGCGGGCTACTTGCAGGCTGCGGCGGCTGCTTCGGCGACCTGCTGGTCCTGTTCGCCGCTGCCGCCGCTGACACCGACTGCGCCGACGATCTCGTCGCCGACCTTGAGGGGGATGCCGCCTGCGAAGATCATGACGCGGTCGTGGTTGGAGACGTGGATCCCGAAGAACTGGTCGCCGGGCTGGCTGTTGGCGCCGAGATCCTTGGTGGTGATGTCGAACGCCTTGGCGGTGAAAGCCTTGTTGATGGCGATGTCGATGCTGCCGAGCCAGGCATTGTCCATCCGGATGAACGCCTTGAGGTTGGTGCCGGCATCGACCACGGCGATGTTCATCGGCTGGCCGATTTCGCGGGCTTTCGCCTCGCCCGCCGCGATGACGCGGTGTGCTTTTTCCAGGGTGATCATGTGTGGCCCCTCGGGAGTGAGCGGTCACTGTGGTGTCGCCGGCGATGACGGTCAAACCAGCGCGCATGGTTGACTCGGCTCGGGTGGCGCCCGATCTTGCGGGGACCGAGGGGAGCCCTTCCGGGGCTGAGAGTTCGCGTGAGCGATGACCCTGCGATGCGCGGGCCTGACCACTCCATGGTGGGGCCGGCGCGTAGGGACCGTTGAGAATGCGCCAGGCGGGGTCGTCCGGCGCGTCTTTCGAGAACCGGGGCGGAGCGGCCGCTGGGCCGAGAGCACCGGAAGCGGAGAAAGGCGTGTTGGACGGCCTGCATAGTCGCGTTACCAGATGGTCTGTTACCTGATCCGGGTCATGCCGGCGGAGGGACGGGACGATGCAGGCCGGGATGACCGAGGTTGTCGCTATCATGTTGAATGGCGAGCCGCGCGATGTGCCGTATCGGCAGAGCGTGGCGGGCCTTTTGGGCGCGCTCGGGCTGGACGCCCGCAAGGTGGCGGTGGAGCGCAACGAGGCGATCGTGCCGCGCTCGGCCTATGCCGACACCGTTCTCGGCCGCGGTGACCGGCTGGAGATCGTCCATTTCATCGGAGGCGGCTGACCCATGGACATTATCGCGCCGGTGCTGGCCGACAGCTTGGACGACACCTGGGAGGTTGCGGGCCGCCGCTTCACGTCGCGGCTGATCGTCGGCACCGGCAAGTACCGGGACCTGGAACAGACGGCTGCGGCAATCGAGGCTTCGGGCGCCGAGATCGTGACGGTTGCGGTGCGGCGGGTGAACCTGTCCGACCCGAACGCGCCGATGTTGCAGGATTACGTGGACCCCGGGCGCTACACGTACCTGCCCAACACGGCGGGTTGTTTCACCGCGCAGGAGGCGGTGCGGACGCTGCGGCTGGCGCGCGAGGCGGGTGGGTGGAACCTGGTGAAGCTGGAAGTGCTCGGGCCGCCGCCGTTCCTGTACCCCGACATGGCCGCGACATTCGAGGCGGCGCGCGCGCTGATCGATGACGGGTTCGAGGTGATGGTGTATTGCGCCGACGACCCGGTGGCGGCGAAGCGGCTGGAGGAGATGGGCTGCGTCGCGATCATGCCGCTGGGCGCGCCGATCGGGTCCGGGCTGGGGCTGCAGAACCCGGCGATGATCTCGATCCTGAAGGAACAGGCAGGGGTGCCGGTGCTGGTGGATGCGGGCGTCGGCACCGCGTCGGACGCCTGCATCGCCATGGAGATCGGGTGCGATGCGGTGCTGCTGAACTCGGCCATCGCGCACGCCCAGGACCCGGTGAGGATGGCGCGGGCGATGGCGGCGGCCGTTCAGGCGGGACGGCACGCGTTCCTGGCCGGGCGGATGCCGCGGAAGATGGGTGCCGACCCGTCGAGCCCGCTGACCGGGCTGATAAGGTAGCTGCGCGGCCGGCTGGGCAGGCGCGATGCTTTCCAGCAACGTTGCGGATCGCCTACAAGCGGGTGAAT
>CAZZWO010000014.1:0-13423 GCA_964657885.1 uncultured Acetobacteraceae bacterium
CGGCACGCTGCAGATCGGCGCCGGCACGCCGCTCGGGCGCATTTCGTTGACTGGCACCCTGCGAAACGGAACCATCGCCGATGCCGGGGCCGGGCTGGCCTGCAATGGCGGCGCGACGCTCGACGGCATCACTTACGCCGGCGTGCTGGATTTGAGCCGGCCGTTCGCGCAGCTCGCCGTGGCCGATGGCCTGACGCTTGCAGCCCAGGCCGGCAAGCCCGGCAGCATCCTGCTCACCGGCGCGCAAAGCCGGCTGATCGCGACCACCTCGGAGACGATCGACAACGCGGCAATCCAGCTCGGCAGCGTCGCGCAATACTATGCCGGGCAGCGGCTCGCTCAGCCGGAGCTGGCGGGCACGCCGGGCGTGCAGCTCCGGCTCGGCGCCGGTGCCAGCATCGCGCTGTCCGGCACGGCCGGCATGCTGGGCGACGCGGCGCTCAGCCAGTGGAACGACAGCATCGTCAACGCGGGCCAGATCTCGGCCGCAACCCTCGCCGGCACGCTGACGCTGGGCGGGACGTTCTTCACCAACACCGGCGTCATGAGCGCATCGGCCGGTGGCATATTGCTGATCGACGATGTGGGTTTCACGAACTCGGGCGTGCTCTCGGTCGGGACCGGCTCCGCCGTGCAGGTGATGCTGTACAACTACTACGCAGCACCCGTGGCCGGCCCGAACGTCTTCACCAACGCCGGAACCATCGCAATGCAAGGCGGCATCTTCCAGGAGCTGACGGCCAACGGGCTGTTCCCGGCGGTGCCGCTGGCCAACCTTGCGAACGGTGCGATCCAGGGCAACGGCATGGTGTTCGCGCAGATTGCCAATTCCGGCACCATCGAGGCGAAAGGCGGTTCGCTGCTGCTGGTGCAACCCGTGCTCGGGACCGGGAGCATGCTGATCGATCCGGGAGCGACATTGGAGATCGGCGCAGCCCAGCCGGCCGGTCAGGTGGTCCGGTTCGCCAGCACCGGTGGCACGCTGAAGCTCGATCAGCCTTCGTTGTTCGCAGGCGCGATCAGCGGGTTCGTGGCAGGCAATCTCATCGACCTGCCTGGGCAGGTGCTGACCGGCGTCGGGATCAACAGCGGCACGCTGGTCGCCAGCACGGCCACGCAGAACTTCCGGCTGCTGACGACGACGCCGCTCGGGGGAGCCCTCTCGGCGGGGCATGACGCGCATGGCGGGGCGACCATCTCGATCACGCCGCAATCGGTGGGGGGCGGCGGCAATTCCGGTTCGGCAGCCGCGTTGCTCCCGGTCGGACAGCCCGGCATGCTGTTCTGGGCGTCTCCGGCGGGCGACGTGTTCCAGGGAAGTTCGGCCAACATTGCCGGTGCGCATATCAGCAACTGGTCGCCGTCCGACAGCATCGACATCACCGACATGTCGCCGGCGACCGCAAAGCTCAGCGCGGTTCTCAGCCCCAACCTCGACACGCTGACCATAGCGGACGGCACGCATTCCACCAGTGTCGGCCTGACCGGCACCTTTGTCGCGAGCGCGTTCCACCTTTCAACCGACGGGCAAGGGGGCACCATCCTGACTTACGGTCACAGCTGAGAGATTGTCCGATAAACGCTACTACAGCGGCCATCAGGAACGCCTTTTTGCGCTTCCGGTGCTCTCGGCCCAGCGGCCGCTCCGCTCCGGTTTTCGAAAGACGCCCCTGCTGACCCGCCGTAGCGCATTCTCGAACGATCTATGAGATCGTCGCGACCGCATCCTACCCTCCACCTTACTCGGATGGTTTGCTGCGGGGCAGCATTGCGCTAGACCGGCTGTCACGGCGCGCGGCTCAGCTATGCGGCGGGAATGACAGAAGGAAGACGCAGTGGCCGCGTTCAGGAGCACTGGAAGTTACATCGCCTCACGCGATCTCGAGGTGGCAGTGAACGCCGCGGTCACCCTGCAGCGGCCCTTGCTGGTGAAGGGCGAACCCGGCACCGGCAAGACGGTTCTGGCGCACGAGGTGGCGGCGGCGCTCGGCATACCGCTCATCGAATGGCACGTCAAAAGCACGACCAAGGCGCAACAGGGCCTGTACGAGTACGACGCGGTTTCGCGTCTGCGCGACGGGCAGCTCGGCGATGCGCGCGTGCACGACATCGGCAATTACATCGTGCACGGCAAATTATGGGATGCGTTCGAGGCCGACCGGCAATCCGTCGTGCTGATCGACGAGATCGACAAGGCCGACATCGAGTTCCCCAACGACCTGCTGCTCGAGCTCGACCGGATGCAGTTCTTCGTTTACGAAACGAGGCAGACGATCGTGGCCCGCCAGCGCCCGGTCGTGATCATCACCTCGAACAACGAAAAGGAGCTGCCGGACGCGTTTCTCCGCCGCTGCTTCTTCCACTACATCCGCTTTCCGGATCGCGAGACGATGGAGCGTATCGTGCAATCGCACTACCCGGACATCAGGCAGGACCTGGCGCGTGAGGCGCTGACGATGTTCTTCCGGGTGCGCGAACTGCCGGGGCTGAAGAAGAAACCCGCAACCAGCGAGCTGCTGGATTGGCTCAAGCTGCTGATGATCGAGGACATGCCGCCCGAGGCGCTGCGAACGCGCGAGAAGACGGTGGTGATCCCGCCGCTGCACGGCGCGCTGCTGAAGAACGAGCAGGACGTGCACCTGTTCGAGCGCCTGGCGTTCATGGCGAGACGGGAAGGATAGGATTGCCGCGGTAAGGTTGAGTGGATGTGGGAGAAGACTTCGACTAGTGTTGGCTCGAGGGTGAAGATGACGACCGACGAGGAACCAACTGGCTGGTCAGCGGTGATGAGACTGGGCGAGGCCACAGCCGCCGCCATCCAGTCCCTTACCACGAAGGTAATCAGTCTTGACGCTTCCATGGCCGATCTCACGAGGGACGTAGGCGACCTGAAGAAGGATGTGGGCGTCCTGCGGTCGGATATCCTTTCCGTCCGCACCGACGTCATGTCGCGTATGGATCGCCTGCAGGACAAGCTTTCGGCTGTGACCGACGATCTGACGGTGAACTATGGCGCCGCGATGAAGAGCGAACGCCTGGCGCGCAACTCGTTGGAGGAAGTCCGCGACTTGTCCGACCACCTCACGACGATGCAGATCCAGATACGCCGCATTTCAGCCAAGGTCTTCGGCCCCGACGACGCGCGCTGACATGTTTGCGACCTTCATCGAACAGCTTCGTGGCGCGGGCTTGCCGGTGTCGATCACCGAATACCTGACGCTGATCGGCGCCATGAAGCAGAACGTTGCGGATTACAGCGTCGAGGATTTCTACTTCCTGTCGCGGGCGACGCTGGTGAAGGACGAACGGCACCTCGACCGCTTCGATCGTGTGTTCGCCACCGTGTTCAAGGGCGTGGAGCAGGCACCGGGCGATCCGGAAACCGACATCCCCGAGGAATGGCTACGGAAGATCGCCGAGAAAAACCTCAGCCCGGAGGAGATGGCGGCAATCGAGGCGCTCGGCGGCTTCGACAAGCTGATGGAGACGCTTCGGCAACGTCTGGCCGAACAGAAGGAACGTCATCAGGGCGGCAGCAAATGGATCGGCACCGGTGGCACGTCGCCGTTCGGCGCTTACGGCTACAATCCCGAGGGCATCCGCATCGGCCAGAAGGAATCGCGTCATCGGCGCGCGGTGAAGGTGTGGGACAAGCGCGAGTTCCGCGACCTGGATGGCGATACCGAGCTTGGCACGCGCAACATGAAGATAGCGTTGCGCCGGCTGCGCCGTTTCGCACGCCAGGGTGCGGCGACCGAGCTCGACCTGCCTGGCACCATCCACGCTACGGCGAGCAATGCGGGCTCGCTCGACCTTCGTATGGTCCCCGAACGGCATAACGCGGTGAAGATCCTGCTGCTGCTCGACATCGGCGGCTCGATGGACGACCACGTGCGCACCTCGCAGGAGTTGTTTTCGGCGGTGCGCACCGAGTTCAAGCACCTGGAGCATTTCTACTTCCACAACTGTGTCTATGAACGGGTGTGGCGTGAGAACCGGCGGCGGGACGAAACGTCGCTGTCCACCTGGGACCTGCTGCGCACCTACGGCCCCGATTACAAGCTGATCCTGGTCGGCGATGCGACGATGAGCCCTTACGAGATCATCCAGCCCGGTGGCAGCGTCGAACATTGGAACGAGGAGGCTGGGCGTGTCTGGATCGAACGTCTCACCGGCCATTTCCGCAGCACCGCCTGGCTCAACCCGTCGCGCGAGAATTACTGGCCTTACACACACTCGATCGTACTGCTGCGCGAGCTGATGGCGCAGCGCATGTTTCCCCTTACGCTGACCGGCCTCGATGACATGACGCGCGAACTCTCACGGTAGGATCGTCTTCGTTCATGCATTGCGCGGTCGCTATACCTCAGGCGGCCGGTTGGCTATGACGCCCGCAAGCTGCATCGGAGCGCCTACATGATCGTTGTCCATCACCTTAACAATTCCCGCTCGCAGCGCGTGCTCTGGCTGCTGGAGGAGCTGGGCGTTCCCTATGAGGTGAAGCGCTACCAGCGTGACGCGAAAACCATGCTGGCGCCCGAATCCCTCCGTGCGGTCCACCCGCTGGGCAAGTCGCCGGTCATCACCGAAGGATCGCGCACGGTCGCGGAGACCGGCGCCATCGTCGATTACATCCTCGGCGAATATGGCCAGGGGCGGCTGATCCCGCCCGAGGGTACCGAGGACCGGCTGCGCTACACCTATTGGCTGCACTTCGCCGAGGGTTCGGCGATGCCGCCGCTGGTGATGACGCTGCTGTTCAGCGAGATCCCCAAGCGCATGCCCGCGCTGGTGCGCCCGGTCGGCCGGATGATCGCCAAGAACGTGCAGAAATCCTTTCTCGGCCCGATGATCGAGGCGCAGCTCAAGTTGATGGAAACCGAGGTCGCCAAGGGCGGCTGGTTCGCCGGCGAGGCTTTCACGGCGGCCGATGTGATGATGAGCTTCCCGGTCGAAGCGGCTTCCGCCCGTATCGGCCTGGACGCGCACCCCGGCCTGCGGGAATGGCTGACCCGCATCCATGCCCGGCCGGCCTACCGCGCCGCGCTGGAGAAGGGTGGCGCCTACGCCTACGCCTGAGGCGTCAACCGGAGCGGATCGCCGCGCGAAGCCTGGCGAGCGCGTCGTTCAACGGTCCCTCGGGCAACCCCTCGATCGGTGTCGGGGCTACTTCGCGCCGGGGCGGCGAGACCGCCGGCGGGTTCACCAGGTCCTGAACGAAACGCAGCCGCTCAACCAGGCGGCGGCCGGCATGGATGTTGATGCGCTCGATCAGGGTGGCGGAAACATGCTGCAATTCCATCGCCATGGGGCCGGAACATGCGATGGTGAGTTGGGTGCCGGACAGCCGGCGGGGTTCGGTTTCCAGCGCGAGGCGGGGGCCGACGATCGACGCCCAATCCGACATCAGCAGCGCGCCCGCCGGCGAGCGCTTGCGGTAGGCGTTCCTGGTCAGCCCCGGCACCAGTTCGGACAAGCCGCGCGCGACGTAGGCCCGGCGTTCGAACCCGTCGGCGGCACGGTTGTCAGGCGGCGCGTTCTTCGCCATGCACGCTCCCCGAATGACCACGCCGCCCGACCCCGCCGAGCTTCTGCGCTGGTACGACCGGCATCGCCGCAGCATGCCCTGGCGCGCGCGCCCTGGCGAGACGCCCGACCCGTATCGCGTGTGGCTGAGCGAGATCATGCTGCAGCAGACGACGGTTGCCGCGGTCATCCCGTTCTACGAGCGGTTCCTGAAACGCTTCCCCGATGTGCATGCGCTTGCCGCGGCGGACAGCAACGCCGTCATGTCGGCCTGGGCCGGCCTCGGTTATTACGCCCGCGCCCGCAACCTGCACGCCTGCGCAAAAGCGGTTTCAGCCGCGGGCGGCGTGTTTCCCGGCGATCTGGCCGGGCTGCTGGACCTGCCGGGTGTCGGCGCCTACACCGCGCGCGCGATCGCGGCGATCGCGTTCGGTAGCCCGGTCGTGCCGGTGGACGGCAACGTCGAGCGGGTGACCGCCCGCCTGTTCGCCATGGACACGCCAATGCCGCGCGGCAAACCGGTGGTCGCCGCCCAGGCCGCCCGCTTCGGCGACCATGCGGCCGCCCGTGCCCGCGCGTCTGATTTCGCTCAGGCGCTGTTCGACCTCGGCGCCACCATCTGCACCCGCAAACCCGCCTGCGCCATCTGCCCGCTGGCGAGGGATTGTGCCGGTTTGCGGACCGGCGCGCCCGAAGCTCTGCCCCGCCGGGCGCCGAAGCGCGAGCGGCCGGTTCGCCATGGCGCGTTGTTCTGGCTGGTCGATGCGGACGGGCGGGTGCTGCTGCGCCGCCGTCCGGAGAACGGGCTGCTCGGTGGCATGACGGAGCTGCCGGGCACCGACTGGCGCGCCGAAGCCTGGCCGGCCGACGCGGCCAGCTGTGCAGTGTGGGGCGACACGTCGATGCCGGTCGATTGGCGTCATGCCGGCCGCGTTCACCATGTTTTCACGCATTTCGAGCTACATCTGGACGTGTTCGCCGCGAAGGTGGACCGCATCTCCGCGCCGGGCTTCCTGCGTGACGCCGCAGGCCTCGATGCGGAGGCGTTGCCATCGGTGATGCGAAAGGGCGTGGCGGTGGCCCTCGCGGCCCCCGTGCGATCGGATGCTGCTCCGTGATGCGGCTCTACGCGCTGGTGGCAGTGGGCGGCGCAGTCGGCAGCGTCGGCCGTTTCTGGCTGGCGGGGGCGGTGACCCGATGGGCGGGCTCCGCGTTTCCGTGGGGCACCGTGCTCATCAACATATTGGGCTCGCTCGCCATCGGCTGGCTGGCAGCGTTGACCGTGCACGGGCGCTACCAGGGCGCGGTCTCGTTGCAGGCATTCGCGATGGTCGGTTTGTGTGGAGGCTTCACCACGTTTTCCGCGTTCAGCCTGCAGACGGTCGAGCTGTTGCGAACCGGACAAGTGGCCGCGGCCGCGGCCAATGTGGGTGCGTCGGTGGTCCTGTGCCTGGCGGCGACCACCGGTGGCCTGTGGCTCGGCAAGGCGTAGGCAGGATCAGCGGGGCGGGCTTCAGCGCGTATTAACCCGAAGGGAGGCAAGGTGATGGACTACACGGTTCCGCAGAATTGGAGCGGCTATACTTCAGGCGAGCACGATGTCTGGCGTACCCTGTACTCACGCCAGACGGCGATGCTGCCGGGCCTCGCCTGCCGCGAGTTCCTCGCGGGGGTCGAGAAGCTGGACCTCGGTGACGGCATCCCGGAGTTCGGCGCCTTGTCGGAGCGGTTGGCCGCGCTGACCGGCTGGCGCGTGGTCGCCGTGCCGGGCCTGGTGCCGGACGCTGTATTCTACGAGCATCTTGCCAACCGGCGTTTCCCTGCCGGCCGGTTCATCCGCCGCCCGGACCAGCTCGATTACCTGGAGGAGCCGGACGTCTTCCACGATGTGTTCGGCCATGTCCCGATGCTGACCGACCCGGTCTTTGCCGACTACATGCAGGCTTACGGCGAGGGCGGGCTGCGCGCCCTTGGCCTGGAACGGCTGCACAACCTGGCGCGGCTATACTGGTATACCGTGGAGTTCGGGCTGATCGAGACCGATGAGGGGCTGCGTATCTTCGGCGCCGGCATCGTCTCCTCGGCCACCGAATCCCGTTACGCGCTGCACGACGAGCGGCCGAAGCGCGTGAAGTTCGATCTTGAGAGGGTGATGCGCACCCCGTACCGGATCGACGATGTGCAGTCGTTGTATTTCGTCATCCCGTCGCTGCAGGCGTTGCTCGATGCGACCGTGCATACCGATTTTGCACCGCTCTACGCCGAGTTGGCGACCGCCGAGGATTTGCCGCTGCCTTGAGCGGGCGGCTGTGTCCAACCGCACGCCGGGTTCGGGTCGATGCCTACCCGCCCGAAGTCACTTCTCGCGTGCCCCGGCGTTGCCTATAGCACCCGCATGAGCATCACCCTGACGAGCACCTCCGCCGGCGCCCGGGTCTCCCGGCAGTCCCGCAAGACTGCCGAGACCGACATCGAACTCGTCCTGTCGCTCGACGGTTCGGGCGAGGGCTCGATCTCGACCGGTGTGGGATTTTTCGACCATATGCTGACCGCGTTTTCGAAGCATGGCGGCTTCGACCTGGACGTCCGTGCACGGGGCGACCTGCACATCGACAGTCATCACACCGTCGAGGATGTGGGCATCGTGCTCGGCCAGGCGTTCAGGCAGGCGCTGGGCGACAAGCGCGGCATTACACGGTTCGGCCAGGCCCTGCTGCCGATGGACGAGGCACTGGCCGAGGCGGCGGTGGACATCTCCGGCCGCGCCCATCTCGCCTGGAACGTGGTGTTCGAGCGCGAGATGCTGGGCACCATGGACACCCAGCTCGTCGAGGAATTCTTCCGCGCGTTGGCCGGCAATGCGCTGGTGACCCTGCATGTGACGAGGCGAGCGGGCGGTAACGCGCATCACGTGGCGGAAGCCTGCTTCAAGGCGGTGGCGCGGGCGCTCCGCATGGCCGTCGCGATCGAGCCGCGTCACCAGGGCGCCATCCCCTCCACCAAGGGTGCGCTGTGAAGGTGTTCACCAGCCATTTCGGCGCCGGGCGGCAGGAGCCATTGCTGGTGCGTGAAGGGTTCTCGTGGGCCGCCTTCCTGTTCGGTTTCCTTTATCTGGCGGTCCACCGTGCCTGGGTGGCTGCCGCGTTGAACCTGGCCGCGCTGCTGCTGGCGTTCTGGCTGGTGCGGGCCATCGGGTCTGGTGCGCCGCTGCTGGGGCTGGCTTTGCTGCAGGGACTGTTCGCGCGTGACCTGCGCCGCTGGAGCCTGGGGCAGCGCGGCTTCACGGCGGGCCCGGTTGTGGCCGCCGCCGATGCCGAGCAGGCCTTCGCCCGCCTGCTGGATGCCCGCCCTGACCTGCTTGCGGGTGCGAGGCGATGAGGTGATGCGCGTCGCGGTGGTCGATTGCGGCAGCGGCAACCTTGCGTCGGCCACCCGGGCGCTCGCCTGCGCAGCGGAACGCTCGGGTCTGGCGGCTGACATCATGGTCACGGCGGATGCCGCCGAGGTGGCCAGGGCGGACCGCATCGTGCTGCCGGGACAGGGTGCGTTCGCCGCCTGTGCCGGCGGGATCGCGGCGCGCGGGCTGACCGGCGTGCTCCAGTCGGCGATCGCCGGGGGAGCGGTGCCGTTCCTGGGGATCTGTGTCGGCATGCAGCTGCTGGCGGCGCGCGGGCTGGAACATGCAGTGACCCCCGGTCTCGGCTGGATAGAGGGGGAGATTGCGCCGCTCGACGCCCCGGGCCTGCGGATGCCGCATATGGGCTGGAACGCGCTGGATTTCGTGCCCGGCGCGCATCCGCTGCTCGACGGCATCACCCCGGGCGACCACGTGTATTTTGTTCACAGTTACGGGCTGCGGGACTACGCTGTGCCGCAGGTATTGGCGACGACGAATTATGGCGGCCGGGTTCCGGCCCTGGTCGGCACGGGCAGTGTGGTGGGCACCCAGTTCCACGTCGAGAAAAGCCAGGAGGTCGGGTTGCGCATCCTCGCCAATTTCCTCCGCTGGTCGCCATGACGGTTGTCGAGGCTGCTGCCGTCCAGACGCCGACCTTGCTGGTCGAGCACGTGACCGAACTGCACGACGACGACATGGCGGCGCTGTGCGAGGCGACTAACGCGGCCATCCTCGATGGTGGCGGCTTCGGATGGGTCAACCCGCCCGGCCAGCAGGCGCTGGAGCGCTATTTCCGCGGCGTGATGATGGTGCCGGAGCGCGAGTTGTTCGTCGGCCGCGCCGACGGGGTGATCACCGGTTCCGCCCAGCTGGTCCGGCAACCGCGCAACAACGAGGCGCAGGCGTTTGCCGGCTCGGTGATGCACAGCTTCGTGGCGCCGTTCGCGCGGGGCAACGGCCTCGCCCGCCTGATGATGCTGCGTATCGAGGAGCGGGCGCGGGCGCTGAATTACCGGGTGCTGAACCTCGATGTCCGCGAAACGCAGGAAGCGGCGATAGCACTCTACGAGTCGCTGGGTTACCAGCGGTGGGGCGTCCACCCCGAGTATGCACGCGTGCGCGGCCGCATCGTCCGCGGATATTTCTACACAAAGGCGCTGCGGAAGAGCTCGGCTGAGCCGAAGGCGGGTGTCGATCCGGCGAAACACACCATTCCGCGAGACCCTTCCGCCGCATGATGACGCTGTATCCGGCGATCGACCTGAAGGACGGGGCGTGCGTCCGGCTGAAACGTGGCGACATGGATGAGGCCACGATTTACGAGCAGGATCCTGCGGCGCAGGCCGCGGCGTTCCAGGATGCCGGGAGCCGCTGGTTGCATGTGGTCGATCTGAACGGCGCGTTTGCCGGGCGGCCGGTGAACCACGACGCAGTGGCGGCCATTCTGTCGGTGGCGCAGGTGCCGGTGCAGCTTGGCGGCGGCATCCGCGACATGGCGGGCATCGAGCGCTGGCTGTCGGCCGGGATCGCCCGCGTGATCCTCGGCTCGGCGGCGGTGAAGAACCCGATCCTGGTGCATCAGGCGTGCCGCAGTTTTCCCGGCCGCGTGGCAGTCGGCATCGATGCGCGCGACGGGTTCGTCGCCACTGAAGGGTGGGCCGACACCTCGACCTTGCGCGCGCCGGACCTCGCGCGGCGTTTCGAGGACGCGGGTGTCGCGGCTATCATCTACACAGACATCGCGCGCGACGGCATGCTGGGCGGGCTGAACATCGGCCAGACGCTGGAGCTGGCGGAGGCTCTCACGACGCCGGTGATTGCGAGCGGCGGAGTTGGCGGGGCGGCCGACCTGATCGCCCTGCGTGAAGCGTCGCGGGCGGACGGTGCACCGACTCGCATCGAGGGTGTGATCGTAGGCCGTGCCCTGTACGACGGCCGCATCGGCATCGCCGAAGCGCTCGGCATCCTGCAGGATTGAGCGGCACTCATCCCGGTTGCCGCCGGCACCGGCAAACAGCAGAAGGAACCAGACGTGGGCGAGACGATGGAGACGCACGAGCATGCCGAGGAGGCAGCGCATGGCGGCCGGCGGCACACCGCCCTGCTGATCGCATTCCTGGCGGCCGGGCTGGCGTTCTGCGAGCAGGGCGCGCAACACGCCGATACCAGGATGACGGAAAGCGCGGTCGCCGCGGCCGATGTCTGGGCCGAGTACCAGGCAAAATCCACGCGCGCCAACGAAAGCCGCGATCTGGCCGACATGGCGGCGGCGTTGCCGGCCAACTCGCCAGCCGAGCACGACGCGCTGGTGGATCGTTTCAAGCGCAACATCGAGCATTTCGAGAACGATCCGAAGACCGGGAAGACGGCACTGGCCGATCACGCGCGCTCGCTGGAGGAAGCCCGCGACCGCGCTCATGAACGGCTCGAGGCGTTCGATAACGCATCCGCCGCGCTGCAGCTCGGCATCGTGCTGACCACCGCATCCGTCATCACCGGGTCGCTGATGCTGGTCTGGGGCGGCTTGGCGCTCGGCCTTGCGGGCGGGGTGCTGGCGATATTGGGGCTGGTGCATCCGGCGCTGGCTGCGTTGTAGCAGGCGCGGTCCGCTCTGCCGTGCCGCGCCGTTTGACGATGCGGGCCAGCATGCTTTCGAGCGATCGGGTCAGCTGGCCGATGTCGCCGATCGTTGCGGTCCAGTTCGTTGGCGTGAAGAAGGCCTTGTAGCGCGCGTATGCGGTGGGATCGTTTGCGAGTGTCACCGCGGTGCTCACGTAGTCGTCCGCGTCTCGCGCGATGCCGGCGTCTGCGCCGACCGCGGATAGCAGGCGCGCGGCCATGCGCGATGCGAATGCCTCGCCCAGCCGCGTGACCAGCGGCAGGCCCATGCGGATCGCGTCGCTGGCGATCGTGCCTGCATTATACGGAAAAGTGTCGAGAAAGAGGTCCGCGACGGCAAGACGCGACATGTAGTCGGAGGGCGACACACGGCCGGCGAACAGCAGGCGGTCGGGATCGATGCCGTAACGGCCCGCTTGAAGCCGAAGGTTGCGGCATGACCATTCATTGTCGGCAATCAGCCACAGCCAGGAATCATCGGTGCGGTGGAGGATTGCCATCCAGGATGCGAACATCTCCTGGGTGATCTTGTAGTGGTTGGAGAAGCAGCAGAACACGAAACCTGTTGCCGGCAGACCGGCTTCGACCCGTGTGTTCGGCACGCCGATCTCGCGTTTGCTGTCGTTGGCCTGGTAGTTGGGCGCGATGTAGAGCGGCGCCGGCCGGTATGATCCTGCGGTGCGGGGCGGGACCACGAAGTCGTCGCAGAACATGTAATCCAGCTCGGGCAGCGGCACCGGCCCGATGAAGCCCAGATAGGTCGCCTGCACCGGCGCCGGGCGCCAGCGCAGCACTTGCAACCGCGAACCCTGGGTCAGGCCGTTGAGGTCGACCAGGATGTCGATCTCGTCACGCGCGATGACGTGGGCGGCCTGTTCGTCCGGCAAGTCACGTATGGTGCGGCAATGATCGAACGCACCGGTGACACGGCGCCGGATGTCGCTGCCATCCTCGATCGTTGAACAATAGCCGTAGACTTCGAAGCGTTCGCGATCGTGCCGTTCGAACAATTCGGCCACCAGGAAGCTCATGGCATGGCGGCAGAAATCCGACGAGAGATAGCCGATGCGGATCTTCTCGTGACGGTAGCCCTCGGCCGGGCTTAGTCGTTCGGCGACGGGCACCGTCTTGCGGCCGATCCAGCCGGCACTGATCCTGGTCTGCACGGCCACATCGTCGAACAGCGCCAGCGCCGCCAACGGTCCGCAATGATCGATCAGCGTGTCTGCCGGTATGCCTGCACCTTGGCTGTCGATCACCGGCCACGCGCACATCTTCTGCCGGACATGGATCCAATGCTGGATGACGTCGGGCTGCATCGGCGTCGTCAGCAGGCTGGCGCGCAACCTCGCTTCGGCCGCCTGAAGATGCCCGTTTCTTTCCAACAGCCGCGCCTGATGGTTCAGCAGGGAGGTTCTTGCATCGTCGGACTGCGTCGCCGACTGCCAGGTCGCAAGTGCTGCCTGGGCGTCGCCTCCGCGTTCCAAGAGCAGGCCCAGATTGATTGCCGCCGGAGCAAAACCCGGCTGTTGCACAAGCGCCATCCGGTAGGCGGACATCGCATTTGCGGCATCGCCCGCGAGGCTGAGTTCGGCGCCGAGATTGAACCATGCGGCGTATAAATGTGCGGCGCCCGGCGGCTGCGCGGCAATCCAGTCCTTATACAGCGCCACCACATCGGTCCGGCCCTGGTTCGCGCCTAGACGTTCCGCGGCGTCAACCAGTTTTTCGAAGCTGGCGCCGGCGGTTTCGGTGACGGAACACTGGCCGAAATCCATTACCGCGCCCCGATGCTGACGACGGGTATAGGCGCGAAAGATCGCCGGAACGTTAAGTCTGCGGGTGGTGATCGGGCGGGGAGGCGGCGGGTGGTGGTCGGGC
>CAZZWO010000014.1:13433-26905 GCA_964657885.1 uncultured Acetobacteraceae bacterium
GGCGGCGGATGGCGCTGCGCTTATCCGCCCTACGAAGCTACGGAGCGTTCCGATCTGTGGGTGCACGCTTCGTTAACTCTTGTCTCGGATAAGCGGGGTGCGTCGCACGTCTCGTGCCTCGGCGCGCCGGAGACACACTGTCATGTCGATCCTCAACCAGACGCTTGCCGGGACGACAACTGCGGATCCGGGCGCGCCGATGAGCCAGAGCGCGGTCGCGGCACTCACCAGCGCAGGCCTGGCCGCACTCGGCACCAGCGGCGTCGCGGCATTCACCACTTTCCAGGTCGTGGCGCTGACGACCGCGGCATTGCCAGGCCTCACCTCGGCGCAGCTCGCGGCGATGACCACCGCGAGTGTCGAGGCGTTGAACGAGTTGCAAGTGGCGGCCCTCACCACGTCGGCGTTGTCGGCGCTGAGCACCGCGGAACTGGCCGGTTTCGTCAACAACCAGATCCCTTTCCTGACCACCGCGCAGGTCGCCAGCCTGTCCACCGCCCAGATCCGCGCGCTCTCGCCCGACCAGGTGGTCTGCATGACGGCAACCCAGGTTGCTGCGCTGAAAGCGTCCGAAATGGCGGCGCTCACCACCGACCAGATCGCCGGCATGGCCGGGCGCCAGTTCGCGGCTCTGTCCAGCACGCAAATCGCGGGACTCACAACCGCCCAGGATGCCGGGCTGAGCACCTACCAGGTGTATTCGCTGTCCGCGTCGGCGGTTGCCGGTTTCGGATCGGCGGGAGTGGCGGCGCTGAGCGATGCGGCCATCGGCACGTTGAGCCCGGCGCAGATGGCCGCATTGGGCACCGCAGGCGTGGCCGGCCTGTCCACAGCCGATATCGCCAGCCTGACGGCCTATTCCGCCGGGCAGTTCCCGGCACTGACCACGGCGGAGATCGCCTCGCTGTCCACCGCGCAAATCCAGGCGATCACAACGGGCGAGGTTTTGGGCATGACCACCGGCGAGATCGCCGCACTCACCAAGGTGCAGGTGGCTGCGCTGACCGTTCCGCAGGTGGTGAACATGTCGACCAAGCTGCTCGCGGCACTATCCAGTGTCGAGCTGGGGGCGATGACGACGGCGAACCTGGCGGCGATCACACCCGACCAGATACCGGGCTTGTCGAGCATGGCGCTTGCGGGGCTGTCCGCGCAGCAGCTCAACGCATTGCCGCTTCATGCGCTCGATGCGCTGACCACGGCGCAGCTTCCCGGCTTGAGCACCGTTGCGTTGGCCGGCCTGAACCCGGTGTCGCTGGCGACCCTCGCGGCGGACCGCATCGCCGCTTTCACCTCCACGCAGTTCGCGGCGCTCACCACGGCGGAACTCCAGGCCCTGACCGTCGGGCAGCCGAGCGCGGGCGGTACGAACACCGCTTTGCCCGGCCAGATAGGCGCGCTCAGCACGGCTGAGATCAAGGGCCTGACTGCAGCGCAGATGAAAGCGTTCGGCACCGCTCAAATCCAGGCGCTGACGCAGGTCCAGATGGCGGCCCTCTCGAGCATCCAGCTTGGCGCGCTGACCACGCTGCAGATCGCCGCCCTGCTGCCCGGGCAGACGCAGACGCTGTCCACTTCCGCGCTGCCGGGCCTGACCGCGGTGCAGCTCGCGGCGATGGCCACGGCCAGTGTCGAGGCGCTGAACGAGCTGCAGGTGGCGGCGCTCAGCGTGACCACGCTGTCGGCAGTGACTACGGCCGAACTGGCGGGTTTCGTGCACAACCAGATCCCCTATCTCACCACGGCCCAGATTGCCGGGCTTTCGGTCGCGCAGATCCAGGCGCTGTCTCCCGACCAGTTCGTCACGCTGACCACCGCCGAAATCGGTGCGCTCAAGGCGGCGCAGATCGCGGCGTTGACGACCGACCAGATCACCGGGATGGCGGGCCGGCAGTTCGCAGCGTTGTCCAGCACGCAAGTGGCGGCCCTGACCGCGGTGCAGGACGCGGCGTTGAGCACGTATCAGCTGTCATCGCTGACCGCGTCGGCGCTCGGCGGCTTCGGTTCGGCCGGCCTTGCGGCCCTGAGCAGCTCGGCGGTCGGCGTGCTCACCTCGGCGCAGATTGCCGCCCTGACCCCGGCTGCCCTGGCAGGCCTGTCCACCGGCGAGATCGCCGGCCTGACCGCCTTCAAGGGTGGCCAGTTCGCGGCACTGACGACGGCGCAGGTTGCAGCGCTGTCCACCGTGCAGATCCAGGCAATCACCACGGGTGAGTTGCTCGGCATGACGACCACCGAGCTCGGCGCACTGACCAAGGTGCAAGTCGCCGCATTGACCAACGCGCAGGTGGTCAACATGCCGACCATGCTGGTGGGCGCGCTGTCCGGCACCCAATTCGCGGCGATGACAACGGCCAATGTCGGTGTGCTCAGCACCGAGCAGTTCTCCGCCCTCGGCACTGGGGCGATTGCGGCTTTGACCACCGGTGAAATGGCCGGCCTCTCCACCGCCGATCTGGTGGCGCTGCGTCCGATCCAGGTGCCAGCGCTGACAACGGCGGATATCGGTGTGCTGTCGAGCGTGCAGATACCGCTGCTGACGCTGCCGGAGATTGCTGCGCTGACCGCCGGCGAGGTCAAATGCATGTCGATCGGCCAGCTCGGCGATTTCACCGCCTCGCAGGTCTCGCATTTCGCTTCCAGCCAGCTTGCAGGCTTGAGCACGGCACAGCTTCACGCGCTGGTTTGATTGCGGGCGCGATCAGGCCAGGTCGTAGCCGAACTTCTCGAGGAACTTGCCCCAGTCGCGGCCGCTCCGCTCCCGTATCTCGGGCGGAAGGTCGCGGCGCCAGCGGCCGATCGAGGCTTCGGGCGTGTCGCTGGTGGCGTGCTGGGTGAACATCTTTTCGCCGGCCTTGCTCTCGACCGGCTGCACTGTGGCGCCGAGGAATTTCGATAGGAGCTCGAAGGTTTCGGCGTCGCCGCGGACCATGTCTTCGTAGCGGATGACGCAGAGGTCGCCGCCTTCGTTGTCGGCGAGCGACGCCAGTTGCCGGCAGCTATGGCTGAGCTGGGTGAACGCCTTGTCCTCGCTGGATGAGAAATACGCCATGTGCGAGCACAGCACGTCACGCGGGTCACGGACGATCACGATCTCCCGCACGAGGGGGAATACCCGGCGCACGAACATCCGGCTCGGTTTGTGAAGGTTGTTGTTCTTCTCGGCAAAGTATGGAACGGCGCCCTTGCCCCGATCGGCGGCCAGGCGGCGGTAGTACTCCCGCACCGTATCGGCGAATGCGGCGCCGAGACGGGCGGGCGCCCAGTTGCGGTGGAAGTCTTCGAGCGGTGCACGGTTGCGGAATGCATGCGCGTATTGCGGCCCGGTGAAGGGGTTGAAGCCGATGTGGAAGCCGTCGCCCTCCAGGCGGTCGGGGTGGGTGGAGTGCTCGGTATCCGCGGCGGCGGTCAGCACGCCGAAAGCGGCTGCGTAGTAGGACAGCAGCCGGACTTCGTAGGGCACCAGTTCCGCCACGACGATCTGCGGGGACGCCGCGAGGCAGCTCATCAGGAACGTGGTGCCGGAGCGCCCGGGCGCCGTCACCAGGATCGGCGCGGGAGTGTCCGGTCCCCCGCCGGCCGCCGCCCTGGGTCCAGGATCGTGTTTGGCCTGATCCCGGTCGGAGCCCGGCGCGGGCTCAGCAGAGACGCGTTCGGGGGCGGGCCAGGCGTCTTCGAGGGTGATGGGACGAGGCAGCGCCGCCTGCTGCCCGCCCTCGCGCAGAACCAGGCGTTCACCGTTCGGCAGCACGCGCAGGTCGTCTGCGAAACGGACACTGACGGTGTGGTCGCGGTCGTCGGACAGCGCGCGCGCGAACACGAAGGCGAAGCCGTGGCCCGCCTTGCCGTATTTGCCCAGCGCCGTCACGTCCTGGCGCGGCCTGGCGGCGAGCGTGCGCCCGGCTTCCACGCCGTCCACCAGGATGCATAGTTCCAGCTGGCGGTCCGGGTGGTCGCTGTCGGCGGCCCAGCCCGAAACTTGTATTCGCGAAATCGCGTCGACGTGTCCGCCGCGCATCGAGGTGTCCGATCGTTGGGGAGCCGCGTTTTCTGCGGTGCCCTGTCCCATGCGTCAAGCGGCCATGGTCAGGCATGCAGGCGGGGGAAGCAGGTTGCTCGCCCGAGTTGCGCGTCCAACGGCGCGGCCCGTATGAAGGCTGCAATGACCGCTGGACCGACCGATCCGCAGAAGCCTTCCGCCGGGGCAGCCCAGCCGGGTGGCGGGCGAGCCGGTTTCAGGCCGGGCGAAGACCTGGCGCCGGCCGGGTTTGCCGGCTTCTTCTCCCCTGGCGATGACGAGGCGGCCTTTCCGGGCGAGGCTCAGCCGGGCAATCCCGAGCCGGCCGGCCTGGGCTTCACCCCGGCTGCCGATGCCGGCGGCACCGATTTCGACGTGCTGATGGGCTACCAGCTTTTCCTCGGGCGCGATCCGGAAAGCTCGTTCGTCATCGCGGACGCGAAGAACAGCCCGGTCGGTGCTTTCATCCGGGCGCTGATGGGCTCCGGTGAGTTCCAGAGCGCGGTGTTGGACAAGCTGGCGGCCGGACGCCCGCTGCCGCATGAGGCGGCGTCGCTGGCGCCATTGCCGGGCCAGCTCGATTGGCTGTTCCGCCACATCCGCCTGCCCACACCGGCGCAAACTGCCCTGCGCGCCGCACCCGACTGGCGGGAATGGCTGCGCATCCTGGTCGCCGCACCCGGCTTTCCACGGCCGCCCGCGCGCGGCGATGCGCCGGTTCAGGCAGGAGTCCCGGCCCATGAAGCCGATGACGGGTTCGTTCTGGTTCACCTGGAGCAGCCGAAAGCCGGCGAGCGGCTGCATCCCGGTGCGCTGGTAAACGGCAGCGGCTGGGCGATCGCCCCGGCCGACGTGGCCGAAGTGGCGGTGCACCTGGATGACCGCCTGCTGACCCATGCGCGCTATGGCCTGCCGCGTCCAGACGTGGCCCGCAGCTTCCCGCATTACCGGCACGTGGACCATTGCGGCTTCTCGTTCAGCGCGGAGATCCCCGTCGATTTCACGCCGGCACCGTCGAGCCAGCTCGTGGTCAGCGTGCGGACGGCGCGCGGCGAGACCGGGAGCAAGTCAGTCCGCCTGTCGCCACCGCCGGACACTCCGGCGCAGGCTTCCGCGCCTGCCGAGGGCTGGCCGATCCGGCTCGCCGTGGAGGAGGCGGTGGTCGATGCGGACCGCACCTTGCGGCTGCGCGGCTGGGCGGCCTCCCAGGTGCCGATGCGGACCCTCACGGCGGTGTTGGGCGACCGCGACCTCGGGGAGATCCCGCATGGTCTTCCGCGGCCGGATATCGCGCGCGCGCACCCGGGTTACGGCAATGCCGGCACGTCCGGCTTCGCCCTGTCGTGTCCGCTGCCGCAGGATCTGCCGGGCGGCCCGGGGTTCGTCCGGGTACAGGCCGAGGACGAGCGCGGCCACACGCGCCAGACGATCGTGCCGGTCACCATGCCGCGCGCGGCATCGGGAGCGCCGGAGGATCTGGTGCCGGAGGAAGCGGATCGTGTGCGTTGCGCGTGCGACCTTGCATCGCTGTCGGCCGACGGTGTGCTCGCGGTGGGCGGCTGGGCGTTCGCGGCTGCAGGCGGCACGGATGGGGCGGGCGGCGATGCCGGTCCGGTGCTGATCGCCGTCGAGCTCGATGGTGTGCGGCTTGGAGAGGCGCAGGCCGGGCAGAAGCGGCCGGACGTGGCGGCCCGATACCCGGGTGAGCCTGCGGCCGCGAACTCGGGGTTTACGTTCAACCATTTCATGGACACGCCGCCCGACGAGGGCGAGCCGGTTCTGGTGCTGCACATCACCGGGCCGCAAGGCACGCGCCGGCTGGCCAGGCCGGTCAGCGTCGAAAAGCCGGAACGGGGCATCGCGCCGGGGGGCGGCGGGGTGCCGGGGGTCAACGCCCAGGACGTGCGGCTGGAGGTGGACCGCCCTGCGCTGGATGGCGACCGCGCCCGCAATCCGGTGCGCGGGGCCTTGACGATTTCGGGCTGGGCGATCGCCAGGCGCGGGCTGGCGGGGGTTTCGGTATTTTGCGACCAGCGCCTGCTGGGCCACGCGCATCTCGGGATGCGCCGCGAGGATATCGGCGCCGCCTTTCCGGATTATGAAGGCTCGTTGCTGGGCGGCTACGCGCTGGTGCTGCCGCCCGGGACCCTGCCGGAGGGCGAGCACCGGATCCGCATCGTGGCGCAGGGCGAGGCTGCCCGGCCGGCGGGGATGCCGGTCGGCGGAGCATCGCAGGCCGCGACTGTCGAGCGTGAATTCTCGCTCACCGTCGAGCGCTACGACGCGCTGCCGCCGGATGGCACCATCCGCACCCACATTCCGCCGGCTGAAGCAGCGTTCGGCCTGCGACTGCTGGAACGTCAGGATTACCGGCCGCTGTTCGAGATCGAGGTCGAGGTCGCGGTCGAAGCCGGGGCGGACGGCGCCGCGTCCCAGGCCCGCCTGGCCGCAACGCTCAATTCGTTGGTCGCGCAAGTGTATGCGGGCTGGACCGCAACGGCGCGGCTCGCCGGCAAGCCCGATGCCGGATTGCAGGCGTTACAGGATGCTTCGTCGGGCCGGATCAGGCTGACATCGGCTGCCCGCGGCAAGGCGCCCGCGCCCCGGGCACAGGCTGCTCGGAAGGCGGCCGTTCCCCGGAGATCGTCGACCGCACGCGACGGCCCCGGCCCGGCGCGGTTCGTCATGCGGTTACGGGCGGGTGACCTGCTGGGCGCCGACGCGCTGCTGGCGCTTGCCGCTGCGAGCGCTGCCGACCGCGATGCGGATTTCATCTATGCCGACGAGTTACGGAACGACCCGGCGCAAGGCCGCAGGCAGCCGTTCTTCAAGCCGGACTGGTCGCCGGACCTGCTGCTGGCGATGAACTATGTCGGGCGCCCGTGGGCGGCGTCCCGAGCTCTGGCGGTGCAGGCTTTGGCAGACCGCAACGGTCCGGCAGCCGGCGACTACGATGCGGTGCTGCGGCTGACCGAACAGGCGTCGCGCATCCTGCATGTCCCGCGCGTGCTCTGCGAGCGCGGCCCAGCCGGCGATGCGGTGGAGAGTGAACGGGCCGCCCTGGCCGAGTGTCTGAGGCGGCGAGGGCTGGCGGCGGAGGTGGAGCCCGGTCAGGCGGAAGGAACCTGGCGGGTGCGCCGCTCGCTGGTGACGCCGAAGCGTGGCCGCGTGCCGGTCGAGGGGAAGCGCGGCCGCAAGGCCGGCGATCCTGTTGCGGGGCGCGTCTCGATCGTCATCCCGACCTGCGGCGCGCGCGGGCTGGTGCGGACCGCGCTCAAGACCATCCGGGCGACGACGGCGCCGGCCCGGAAAGGTGGCCGGGACGTCGAAATCATCCTGCTCGACAACACGCCGGTGCGGGAGAAGAAGGTGAAGGCGTGGATGCGCAAATCCGCCGACATCGTCGTCGACATGCCGGGCGCATTCAACTGGTCGGCCTTCAACAACGCGGGCGCGCGCGCGGCCACGGGCGAGTACCCTCTGTTCCTGAACGACGATATAGAGATCGCGCAGCCCGACTGGCTGGACGCGATGATCGAGCACGCGCAGCGGCCCGAGGTGGGCGTGGTCGGCGCCCGGCTGCTGTACCCCGACGGCAAGGTGCAGCATGGCGGGCAGTACCTGGCGGATACCCACGCCCGCCACGCGTTCCGCTTCGCGGACAGCAGCACTTCGGGTCCGTTCGGCCTGGCGCAGGTGGCGCGCGAGATGATCTCGGTGACCGGCGCCTGCCAGATGGTGCGCGCCTCGGTATTCCGGCAACTCGGCGGCTTCGAGGAGGCGCATAGCGTCGTCAACAACGACCTGGATTTCTGCCTTCGGAGCTGGCGCGCCGGGCTGTCGGTCGTGTTCACCCCGCATGCGACGATGATCCACCACGAACTCGCCAGCCGGGCGGCGCTCGACGACAGCTACGACGAGGCGCGGTTTGCCGGCGCCTGGCGCTCGCGGTTCCTCGCAGGCGACCCGTTCCGCAACCCGCGCCTGGGTCTCGACGCCGACCATTACGGCGCCGATCCGGAGCCGGCGCACACCCTGCATGTCGGGCGGCGCGGGCCGCCGGCGGCCGAGATCCGCCGTATCCTGGCGGTCAAGCTCGACCACATCGGCGACTTCCTGACCGCGTTGCCGGCGCTGCGCAGCCTGGCCCGCCGGTTCCCCGCAGCCCGGATCGACCTGCTGGCGCCCGCCGCATCGGCCGAGCTGGCGCGGCAGGAACAGCTCGTCGCCGAAACGCTGGTGTTCGACTTCTTCCACGCGCGGTCGGGCGAGGGCCAGAAAGGCGTGGGCGAGGCCGAGTTCCTGGCGCTGCAGGCACGGTTGGCGCCCCGCGGATACGACCTCGCGATCGACCTGCGCATGCAGCCCGAAACCCGGATGGTGCTGCCATATACCGGGGCGGCGTTGCTGGCGGGCTACGATCACGGCAACCGCTTTCCCTTCCTGCACGTGGCGCTGGAATGGGAAGGCGACACCAGGCTGGTGGCCAAGCGCGCGCACATCTCCGAACGGCTCGTGCAACTCGTCTCGGCGGTCGAGGATGCCTGTTCCGATCCGGAGCGGGAGGCGCCGGGCCGCCGCACCCGTGGGCGGCCGGCCGCCAAACCGGGCGCGGCCAGCCCGCCGGCACTCGCCGCGCTGCCGGCGGCGTTTCGCGAGCGCCGGCTGGTTTGCGTGCACCCGGGGGTCGGCAACGTGGTGCGCCAGTGGCCGCCCGGGCACTACGCGGCGCTCATCGATCTGCTGGCGGGCGAGGGGCTGCATTCGGTGCTGATCGGCGGTCCTGACGAGGCGGTGATCGCGGACGAGGTGTTGCGGCGGGTGACCACGGCGGGCTGCGTGGAATCGCTGGTCGGGCGGGTCAAACTGGCGCAGTTGCCCGACGTCATGCGGGCCTGCGCATTGTTCGTCGGCAACAATAGCGGTCCGCAGCATATCGCGGCCTCGCTCGGGCTGCCGGCGATCGGCATCCATTCCGGAGTGGTCGATGCCAGCGAGTGGGCGCCGCTCGGACCGCAGGCGCTGGCGATCCGGAAACGGATGATCTGCAGCCCATGCTACCTGGAATTTGCATCCGACTGCCCGCGCGACCTCGCCTGCCTGACGGGGCTGCGTCCGGCCGAGGTGTTCGCCGAGTGCCGCCGCCTGCTCGCCTAGTCCCGAGCGGCCATGGGGTCACGAGACGTAACCCGAAAGCGCTGGCAAAGCTTTGTTGGCGGATGATATCTCTGCAGTGCGAAATTGTATTTGTGGAAAGCTTCGCGGCGTAAGTTCAGCTGCCCCGTGCGCATCTCTGGCGTGCAGGGACGCACGCCGCGTTTGGAGATCGGTTTGAGCCCTATTCTGGTCGGGACGGAGCTGGACAGTTCAGGGCTGGCGTCTCATGGCGGCTTTGTCGACCTGATCGATAGCGCTCGCGGGGTCCGTGGCTGGGCAGTGAACCTGATCGACCCGCTCGATCCGGTGCGGCTGCAATTATGCATCGGCGGGCAGGTCGTGGCCGAGACGCTGGCCAGTGGCGAGCGCGCGGATATCTCGGCCAAACTCGGGCGTCCCGCCCGCGCGGGGTTCGCGTTCGATGCGGCTGTCATGGCCATGTTGCCGGATTTTCTCGACGACACGGATGACGTGCTGACGGTGCGGGTGGCCGAAACCGGCCAGCATCTCTCGAGTGCCGAACGGCCGCCCACAGCGGGCGAGATCCTGGCGCGCCTGCGGGCCGAGGCCGTTCCGGAAACGCGCAGCTCGACCGCCGACATGGAATACCTGCTCGATGAGTTGCAGGCCGGCGCGGCACCGCTGACCGAGCTCGGGTTGCGGCCGCTGCCGGAGAACCAGCAAGGGTACATCGAAACGATCGCCACCGACAGCGCCGGCCAGGTCTGGTTCATGGGCTGGATGAAGCGCGGCCACGTGCAGGAGTTCAGCGCGGTGGTGGTGGATCGCCGGAAGTATCCGGCAGCGGTCGCCGTCATGAGTTATCTGCGGGACGACCTGCCGCCCGATTGCTGTGGTGTGGTCGGGCTGATCTCGTCGCCGTGGCGCCCGACCAGCGCCAGCCACGACCTGCATCTGTTCTTCGGCAGCAATGGGCGGTTTCACCTGCGTTCGCACGACCCGCTGCGCATCGTGACGTCGAGCGAGCTCGTCGCCGAATACGAAGGGGTGAGGGAGCGTTGCCTGGGCGACGGGCGGTCGATCGCGCTGCAACGCATGTTGACGGCGCTGGAGAACTGGTTGCCGACGCGCTCCGCCGGGCAATGGTACGCGACCGAGACTTCCATCGACCGGGTTTTGCTGGTGCCGGGATTGGGGTGCCTGGTCGAAGGCTGGGTGATCAGCCCGATGAAGCGCATCGAGGCGCTGCGGCTTCGGGTCGGCGCGTCGGTGATGTCGGCGCATCCGGACAGCCTTTACTGGAAGCCGCGCCGTGACTTGCTCGGGGCTTTTCCGGGCGGTGAACGCATGGTGGAGCGGGCAGGGTTCGTTGGCTTGTTCGCGGGCGATGCCGAGCCCGAGGATTTTGCCGATCCGGTGTTGAAGGTGATCTTCCAGGGCGGCAGTTCGGCCAACTGGACGGTCGCCGCCAAAGCGTTCCGGCGGCTCGGTCACTCCGCATCGGTGGAAGATGCCCTGCTGTTCTTCCCGGCTTTGCAGGAGGAGGTGTTCTTCCCGCGTTTCGCCGCGGCTTCCATCCGCGCCGAACGCGGCGCGATGAATCCGCCGGTGCCGATCAGCGTCACCCGCAGCCGGCGCGCGATGGTGTTCGTGTTACCCGAAGATCGTTCCGACACGTTCCTGCTGTTCGAGGAAGTGGCGCAGCAATGCCGCAAGCAGGCGGCGAAGGGCGGAAACCAGGTGGAAGCCCTGGCTTTCATCGCGGCGTCACGCTCGAACCGGTCGGATGCGTTGTGGCTGTTCAGGGAGTTCCAGACTGCGTACGGTCTGCCGCGCGACATTGCGTGCAGCCTGCTGGTGATCGACGACGTGGCGCAGGCGTTCGACCTGCTGCCCGACATCCTTCGCGAACTCGGCGCAAACCGGTTTTTCTTCGCTAGCAACAGCGTATTTCTGAACGATACAGGGTGGGAACGGGTGCACCAGGCGCTGGCGCAGGGCGCGAGCGATCTCGTGTTCTTCGGTCTCGAGACCGACGCATTCGAGCGCCGGTCGTCCGGCGGCGGGGTGTCGGCGCGTTGTTTCGCGTGGTCGGCGGGCCCTTTTGCGCGTTGGTCGCTGACCGCTCCCGCCTTCATGGGCGGTTTTTACCAGGACAATGCCTTGCGCCAGACCGCCGCCGCCCAGACCGTGCACCACGATGCCGCACGCGCGACCCGCACACCCATCCCGACCCGCATCCAGGAGGCCGTGAACGCTTCGGTCTATGCCAGCGCGTTGTCGGGTGCGAGCACGTCGGGTGCCGGTGCGACCTCGCGCGGCACGGAGATGACCGGCGTTTCGTATCAGGATCCTAACTGATGCCCGACAGCATGGCGAACAAGCCGGCTGGGCCGATTGCGGTCGTTGCCCACACGCATCCTTCGGTCAGCAAGGGCGGTGCCGAGATCGCCGCCTACAGCCTCTACGAGGGCCTGCGCCGTATCGGGACGGATGCGATCTTCATTGCCATCTGTCCTTCGTCCGAACGCCACAAGCTTCTGCTCGGCTCCGACCGCGAGTTCGCCATCCTGACCGAGCAGGTGCGTTACGACCATTTCTACCAGCTCTCCAGCGCCGATGTCTGGCGCCAGTTCAAGGACATCCTGATCAGCCAGGACGTGCGGCTGGTCAGCTTCCATCATTTCCTGCAGATCGGCGTGAATTCCCTTCGGGGCCTGGTCGCCGAGACGCAGATCCCGTTTACCGTCACGCTGCACGAGTTCCTGGCGATCTGCGCCCACCATGGCCAGATGGTGACGCGTCCGGCGCGCAGGTTGTGCCCGATGGCCACGCCCACCGCCTGCGCCACCTGCTTCCCCGAGCACACACGGCAACAATTCGACGCCCGCAAGCAGCTTATCCAGTCGGCGCTGCTTCCCGCCGCGGCGTTCATCTCGCCCAGTCACTTCCTGGCCGAACGGATGATCGAGTGGGGGTTGCCGCGAGAAAAATTCGTGGTGATCGAGAACGGTTTGCGGGCGGTGGGAAAGCGCGACGACCGGGTCCGCGCCGCGGTCGAGAGCCGGCCCTGGACGTTCGGCTATTTCGGGCAGATTACCCCGTTCAAGGGCATCGACACCCTGCTCGACACGATCGACCTGCTGAGCCGGCAGCCCGACATCGGGCAGCGGGTGCGAATCCGGGTGCACGGCAACGTCATCGGGCAGAACGACGATTTCGTCGCCCGCTTCAACGAGACGTTCCGGCGCGAGGGTTTCGCGAGCTACGCCGGGCCATACGACAATGCCGACGTCCGCAAGCTGATGATGGCCTGCGACTACATCCTGGTGCCCAGCACCTGGTGGGAGAACTCGCCGGTGGTCATCCAGGAAGCTTATGCGGCTGGCCGGCCGGTAATCTGCACCGGGATCGGCGGTATGGCGGAGAAGGTGCCGAACCGGCTGTCCGGCCTGCATTTTCGCCTGGGCGACGCGGCCGACCTGGCGCGCGCCATGTTCGAAGCGGCCGACGAGGTGGTCTATCAGGCACTGTGTTCCGGCCTGCCCGCGGTCTCCGATCATACCGCCATGGCGCGCGACTATCTCGCGAGCTTCAATCGCCTGGCCTTGCCGGCCACACCCCAGGAAGCCGCAAGGACGCCGCGCCGCAGGAGCAGGGCCGCCGCCGTCTGAGCTCCGCGTAAACACGTTTCACGATCGTGAAATATGTGCCCACTCGTTTGTGCGCTTGATCTCGCAGTAGTTTTCTAACTACGGTCTCCCCGATGACCGGGAGAACCATTTTGAGATTCCACGCGAGCGGAATGTGGTTCGCAGCCGCAATGCTCCTGGCAGCCGGATCGGCGGCGTCGCAGGACGTCCCCCGCGAGCGCACGCTGCGGCTCGGTTACCAGAAATACGGCACGCTGGTCTTCGAGAAGGCGCGCGGCACGCTGGAGAAGAAGCTGGCGCCGATGCACGTGCATGTCACCTGGACCGAGTTCCTTGGTGGCCCGGCGCTGCTCGAGGCGATGGGCGCCGAGAGCATCGATTTCGGCATCACTGGCGATGCGCCGCCGATCTTCGCGCAGGCTGCGGGCGTGCCGCTGGTGTACATCGCGGTCGAGCCGGCCAGCCCGCATGGCGAAGCGTTGATCGTGCCGGCCGATTCGCCGATCCATTCGATCGCCGATCTGCGGGGCAAGCGTATCGCCCTGAACAAGGGCTCCAACGTACACAACCTGCTGGTGCGCATCCTTGCCGCCGGCGGCCTCGGCGTGACGGATGTGCAATCGGTGTTTCTGAAGCCGTCCGATGCACGCGCGGCGTTCGAGAACGGCAGCGTCGATGCCTGG
>CAZZWO010000015.1:0-26752 GCA_964657885.1 uncultured Acetobacteraceae bacterium
CGTGCCGCCCTGGGAGAACATGCCGCCCTGACTGCCGCCGGCAGCACCGCCTTGCTGCGGCGAACCACCGCCCAGCAGGTTTGCGAGGACCCCGCCCATCGGCGACGCGCCGCCCGAGCCGCCCATCAATCCGCCGATAACCTGGTCGAGTAATCCCATGTCGATGTCCTAGATGATGTTCGGGTGATTGGCGGCTCCCGATTGGAGCCGGCGAGCATCTGCGCTGTGGGCGGGTGCGATCGGAAGCGTGACGGGCAACTGCGAGCCGGAATTCGCCATACGGCAGAAGCTTGCCAAAGCCTCCGCACCGGAAAAAGTTGCGCGTCTGCAGCGCGCCGGGTCAGGCCCGGACGACTATTTGCTCCGACACCCGCAACAACATTGGAACGACAGCGTTGTGCCGCGGGGTCGGCGCTGGGCCGTGCCTCGCTGGCGTTTTCGTGAAGAACCGACGCTCGGCTTTACAGCAAGCTGCGGCCCCCCATCTGGCGGTCAAAGTCAGGCGGTCGGCGCCAGCAGCGAACAAGGATGAGGAACGCATGCCGGATTTGGGCGTAAGCCAGCCGAGCACGGGACGCCGGCTAGGCGTGCTGGTGGTCGGGGTCGGCGGTGCGGTAGCGACTACAGCAATCGCCGGTATCGAATTGCTTCGTCGCGGTTCGAACGACTTTGCAGGCCTGCCGCTGGCGGACGCCGACGTGCCCGGCTTGGCCGCCTATCGCAACATGGAATTCGCCGGTTGGGACCTCAACGGTGATGATTTGAGCCGTGCAGCGCATGAGCATCGCGTGTTGGAAGCCGAACAGGCCGAGCTCGTTGCCGACAAGCTTTCACGCATCCGCCCATGGCCCGCGGTCGGCAGCACCGATTTCTGCACCAATGTCGACGGCGGCAACAAGGTGGCATCCGGCAATCATCGCGCTGCCATCGACAGGATCCGTCAGGACATCCGGGACTACAAGACGGCGAGCGGCATAGACGACGTGGTCATGATCAACCTGGCGTCGGTCGAAAGCTGGCCGGAAAACACAACGGTGCTGCAGGACATAACAGCGTTCGAGCGTGGCCTCGACGAAAATAGCCCGTCCATCAGTCCGGCGATGCTGTACGCGTATGTGGCGATCAACGAGGGTGTGCCCTATGGCAATTTCACCCCGAGCTTGGCCGCCGACATTCCCGCCCTGGTTGCGCTCGCGGCTGAACGGAACGTGCCCGTGGCAGGCAAGGACGGCAAGACTGGGCAGACATTCCTGAAGACCGTGTTGGCGCCGGCCTTGCGCGCCCGTTCGCTGTTCGTGGAAGGCTGGTTCAGCACCAACATCCTCGGCAACCGCGACGGCCTCGCACTGGACAATCCCGCAAGTCTGCAAAGCAAGCTGAATACAAAAGGATCAGTGCTGGACAACATCCTCGGCTACAAGGTCGAGAACCACCTGGTCAACATCCAATACTACAAGCCGCGCGGCGACAACAAGGAAGCCTGGGACAACATCGACATCGTCGGCTTCCTCGGCCAGAAGATGCAGATCAAACTGAACTTCCTTTGCCGCGACAGCATCCTGGCCGCACCTTTGGTGATCGAGATCGCGCGGGTGCTGGACCTGGCGAGACGCCGGGGCCGCGGCGGCATCCAGGAGCAGCTCGGCCTGTTCTTCAAGGCACCCATGACACCGGCCGGAAGGCGCGAGGAGCATTCGTTCCCGGCGCAACAACGTGCCTTGCTGGATTGGCTGGAAGCCGCCTGAACGGCGCGCGCCATGGACGGTCCGCCACCCACAGGCTTGCACCCGGCAGGTGACCTCGAAGGATACGCGTCGCTTGCCGCCGAACTGGCCACGCTGAAACGTATCACCGACGCCCGTTCACCGGACAGCATGGCCAGCCGGATGTTCCGTCGCGCCTGGGCGTCACTCTGCGCCGGCCTGCCGGTCAACGACGTCGCAATGGCGATCTCCGCCGATGCGTTATGCGCGTGCAGGCTCGGCGGGATCGACAAGCCGGCGTTGCTGCAGATCGGACTCGACCCGGCAGAGGCGAACGAGGTTCTGCTCGCGTCGTTCGACGAGATTGCCGACAAGATACCCGTAGGAATGCGCAAGACTCTGCGCCGGCATGTCGGCGTTGATCCTGCTCCGGCAACATCGACGCCGGGTTTTGTCGAGGCTCTGATCCGCCAGCCGCGCGCGGGCGCCACCTGTCCCGGCAAGCCGCGCCTCATCATGCAACCGCCTGAAGGACACGGCGACCATTGTCTGGCGGTCGCCGTGCTTGGCGTGATCCTGAGCGCAGAATTCCAGGCCGATCCGGCAGCGGTTTTCCTGGCCGGGCTCTCACACCATTTCCACAACGCAACTCTGCCCGATGCCGGCTTCGCGGGTGAGATGTTGCTGGGCGAGCATTTGACGACGATCCTTCGCCGCTTGACCCAGGAAGTTATCGAAACTTTGCCGCCCGAACTCGGCCGCTCCACTCGGGACGCGCTTGCCGATGCGGTGAACGACACGACACCGGAGGGGCGGGCGTTCAACGCTGCCGATGTTATCGACCGCATCATGGAAGTGCGGCATTTCGCTGCTGTGGCAAGTTTCACCGAGGCGCATGCCCTGGAGGAAATGCAACTCGTTCATGCTGGACCGATCCAGGCGTTTCATCATCAGGTGCTGCGCCGTGCGGGATTGTTGCCGGCATGACAGCCGGCTGGGACAGCTTGCGCAGTCCGGTGACCGGAGCCGCTCTCTCCGCCGGCGAACACGATCTGCACGGCCCGGGCGAGCGGTGGCCTGTTGTCGACGGCATCGCTTTTCTGCGTGCCGACCGCCGTGAACTTGCCGATGCAGCTTTGCGCGCGCTGGACGCAGGCGATTCGGAAAGCGCGTGCGTCATCCTGTTGTCTGACCAGGATGGATGGGCCAGCACCCCGCCGCCGGACGAAGCGAGCCGGCGCCGGGCTGTCCGGGATCGCGCGGCGCTGAGCTTTCGTGCGGCGATGGACCTGCTGGCATTCGGTCCGGTAGGAACCTATTTCGCGCATCGCTGGTCCGACCCCACTTTTCTATCGGGTCTTGCACTTGCCGAGGCACATTGGCATCGCCCTTCCCGCATTGTGGAGCTTGCCTGCGGCGCGGGCCATTACCTGCGTGAGTTCGCCCGCGTGCAACCGGACGCCGAGATCATCGGCGGCGACCTGGTTTTTGCCAAGCTGTGGCTGGCCCGGCACTTCATCGCTCCGACGGCGCGGCTGGTCTGCTTCGATGCCGCCCGACCCTGGCCCTTAGCCGACGCCGCCGCGGATTTGCTGTTCTGCCAAGATGCATTCTACTTCTTACCGGATAAACCTCGTGT
The DNA here is from genome assembly GCA_964657885.1 of uncultured Acetobacteraceae bacterium. Taxonomy (GTDB): domain Bacteria; phylum Pseudomonadota; class Alphaproteobacteria; order Acetobacterales; family Acetobacteraceae; genus BOG-908. The sequence goes on from CAZZWO010000015.1 coordinate 3,343, forward strand.
CGCGGACGAGATGCTGCGCGTTGCCGGCGGTGGCACGGCCAGCTCTGGACGAGTGCTCGTCGGGCACGCGCACAACGCAGCCGTCGAAAACCTGTCGCATGGTGCGCCGCTCCTGCCGTCGGAATACGCTGCATTGTTCGGCACCGCCCTGCTCTACGATGACCGGGAGCTGACGGCGGCGCTCGCCGAAGCACGTGCGCCGCGCGTGGCAGCGGCAAACGCTTTGCTGCAGGCACCCGCTATAGCGTTGGCCGCAGGAGCAGCAGCGCGAGACGTGCCGCGTGCTCTGCTTGCTGGGCTGGCCATGCCGAGCAAAGGCGAGACATTGCACCGAAATCCGTTATACGACGAAGCGGCAGACGGTGATTTTCTGGTCCGATACCCGTCGCCCCGTTACGAAACCGAGTATGCGTCGCTAGCCACCTACCGGTCCAGAACCGACGTTCCTGCAAAGGCGATTGCGGGGAACCCGACTTTCGAACAGTCCATACGGCGCCGCGAACTCGTCGACTTGCCGGCGCGATGGTGAGTGACGGGGTGCGCTTGGGCTGGGGCATTGCCGGCTATGGCTGGGTGGCGCGGGATTACGCAGCACCGGCCATCCGCGCCTCCAGCAACGGCACATTGCTGGCGGTTTACGACGCGTCGGAAGCTGCGCTGCAGCTTGCACGGCGCGAGCTGGGCGATGCTGCGTGCCATACGGTCCTGGATGAGTTTCTTGCAACCCCTGGACTGCAGGCAGCGTACATCGCGACACCGAACCATGCACATCGCGCGCTTGCCGAGCGTGCCGCAGCCGCGGGGCTCGCAGTCCTTTGTGAAAAGCCGATGGCTACGACCCTGTCGGAGGCGACCCGCATGGTGCAGGCCTGCGCGCAGGCCGGCGTGCGTTACGCGACTGCATTCGACCAACGATTCCACCCTGCGCACCGCCACCTTGCAAGCCTGGTTGCCGAGGGCGCAATCGGCCGGCCCGTCGCCATCCGCATCGTGTATGCCTGCTGGGTCGACGATTGCTGGGCGCCCGACGATGTCAGCACCGACAACTGGCGCACCGATCCTGCACGTGCAGGCGGCGGCGCGTTGTTCGATCTGGCGCCGCACGGGCTGGACCTCGCCGCGATGATCTTGGGCGAACCGATCGAAAGTGTTTCCGCTCTGGGCCAGTCACGCGTGCACGCCTATGCGGCGGCTGCACATGGCGTGGAAGACGGCGCATTGCTGATGGCACGTTCTGCGTCGGGCGTGCTTCTGCAAATGCATGTTGCCTACAACTGCCCGGAGACCTTGCCGAGGCGCCGGCTGGAGGTGATCGGCACTGCAGGCCAGGTCGTTGCAACGGATACCATGGGGCAAACCGGCGGCGGCACGCTCCATCTCACCAACGCTGCCGACGGCATCGCCCACCAGCTGGACGTGCCCGATGCACGCCGTCCGCCGTTTCTTGGACAGATGGAAGCGTTTGCTGCGGCAGTACTCAACGACACCGACTTTCCGTTTTCCGCTGAGCACGATCTGCACACGATGGCGCTGCTGGAACGTGCTCAGGCCATGGTGAACGCATGCCACTAAGCCCGTTCGCCTGCACCAATTGTGGATTCTGGCAGCGCTACTTCGCAGTCCCGCCACTTTGCCCGATCTGCTCCGACGTGCGCAACGACCTTCCGGAAGATGGCTGGGACTTCCGCTCACCCGGGCAACTTGTTCCCAAGTTGCAGTTCCATTGGCGTGAGGCGATCCCGGGAGTGTGGGAGTTCTGGTCCACCCCGCGCTTCGGCTTGGACAGTCACGGCTGGTTGCTGCTGCACGAAGCAGGCAACGTGGCGTTCGAGGCAGCACCGATTTATGATGCCACCCAGCTTGCGAAGATACGGCAGCTCGGTGGGATACGGTTTCTTGCGGCATCGCATCCGCACGGCTACGGGGCTCTGTTCCAGCTTCAAGATGAATTTCAACCGGAGGCGCTGCTGATCCAGAAGGAAGACCTGGAATGGACGAAGGCTTTCCGTGTCACGCTGCCCTATGATGAGACGTTCGAGATCCGCCCCGATCTGATGCTGCATCATGTAGGAGGTCACTACGCCGGTCAGGCCGTATTGCACGATGCAACGCGGCGGGCGGTATTCGCGGGGGACAGCCTCAAGATCGACTTCGACGCTCAGGGCCATGCAGAAGGAATCTCGTGTCACAAAGCCTACCACAAGCGAATCCCGCTCTCGCGCGATGAGGCACTGCGTTACCGTAGCGTGTACGAGCGGCTCGACTTCACCTCCGTCTTCACACCATTCGAGATGGCGACCGGCACCGGCACAGATGCCGCGCTCGCCTTGCTGGACGAGGTGATCAAGGGGCCGCCCTCTACCAGGCCGGTGCCGATATTGCGATGAGCGACTCACTTCCCGATGCTGCACGTGCCTATCTGGATTCGATGCCGGCTGGCTCCGTCGACCTGTTTCCGCTGACCCCGCTCGATCGGACGGGAGTACCTTGCTGGAATGCAATCTTCCACGATGCGGCCGCGCAAAGCTGGGTCGGCGTGGCACCGCACGGTGTGGGTTACGGCAGCACCGACGCAGACGCCATCATCGGGACCACAGGCGAGCTTGCGGAGGCGGTCCAATCTGCCGCAGGCATCTGGCGATTGGAGCGCCGGCGGGGCAGCTACGCCGATCTGGCACGCACGCTGGGAACGGAGCACGTAGCCGACCCGCTGACCCTGTGCCTGCCCGCCGGCAGCCCAATAAACGCCGGGACCGCGCTTGAATGGGTGCCGTCCCGCCGCTACCCCGATGGCGCCGAGGTCTGGCTTCCGATCGACATCGCTGCTTGCTCCTACGGCGATCTTTCGCCCGGCTACACCCCGTTCACCAGCCCGATCACCAACGGGCTCGGCGCCGGTCCGAACCTGGATTTTGCGATCGGCCACGGACTTTGCGAGCTGTTTCAGCGAGACGGTAACGGGTTGGGATTTCGCGCAATGGATCGCGGGATCCTGCTCGAGTTCGGCGATGATTTCCCGCGCGATCCACGCACACGCGCGTTGCTCGCGCATTTGAGCGACATCGGCATCGAGGTGCTCGCGAAATTCGCCGACGATGAGTTCGGCATGGCGAACATCTATTGTGTGGGCGGGGAAACGGACCGGTCTGCGCCGGCGCCGATCATGATTACGGCAGCCGGTGAAGCGGCCTCGCCCGACCGTGAACATGCGTTGCGCAAGGCTCTGTTGGAGTTCGCCGCAGCCAGAGCGCGCAAGGCGTTCAGCCACGGTTCGCTGTCGGATGCCGAGCGCGTGGCGCCTGCTTGTTACCTCGACCGTTTTCGTGCCCGCCAGACACTCGATGGCGAGGAAAGCCGCACAATGGCGGCGATGCGAGACTGGCTAGGCCGCGATCAGGCAGCTTTGCGCAGCCTGCTCAAAGACAGCGTCCTCTCCCGCCGCGGACTCAAGCGGTTTGCCGAGTTGCCAGAGTGGAGCGGGTCACTGTCCGGAACTGCCCTGGTGAGCGAACTGCATCGCCGGCTGGCTGTGCACGATATGCCGATATTGGTGCTGGACTTTTCGCCACCCGACCATCCCGGCGTGCACGTTGTGAAAGTGGTCGTGCCAGGGCTGGAGGTCGAGACGATGAGCTATCATCGCATCGGCGAACGCGGAGTGCGAAAGCTGCTGCAGCGCGGCTCTCCGCTCGTCGGGTTCGGCAACCCGCCCCGAGGTGCGCGGGAAGTGCGGCTGCCCGCGGAAGCAGCCGCGCGGTTGGGCGGCGTACCCTGGCTGAACACCTCAGCGGTCGACCAAATTGTCGGCGCGCTGTATCCGCTGTATCGAGAACCCGAGGTCCACGCAGCACAGATCGCCATGCAGGCGGCCGCATGAGGTTCGCCTACAACACGAATGGGACCGCCAATCACCGTCTTGACGATGCAATCGCGCTGATTGCCGACTCGGGTTACGACGGGGTGGCATTGACGTTGGACATCCATCACCTGGATCCGTTCGCAGCCGATTTTCGGGCAGAGTTGCGCCGGGTTGCGGCACTGCTGCGCGCCCGGAACCTGGGCTCCGTGATCGAGACCGGCGCGCGTTTCCTGCTCGACCCGCGGAACAAACACGAACCGACGTTGGTGACCGCCGATCCACAAGGCCGCGAACGGCGGATCGAGTTTCTGACCCGTGCGTTGGAGGCGGCCGCGGAAACCGGCGCCGAAGCCATGTCGTTCTGGGCCGGCGTTCCGAAGCCCGGCGTGACGGCAGCGCAGGCGCGCGGCTGGTTGATGGCGGGCGCCGCCGAGATCGTGCGACGGGCCGAACAACTCGGAACGGTGGCCGCGCTGGAACCCGAGCCAGGCATGGCGGTCGAAACGGCGGAGGACTGGCAATCGCTGGACGTGCCGGGGCTACGGTTGGCTTTGGACACCGGACATTGCCTGGTCACCGGCGACATCGACCCGTCGGATGCGGTGCGGCGGTACGCTGCCGATCTTGGCACCGTTGCCATCGAGGACATGGCGCGCGGTGTCCACGTGCATCTCCCCTTCGGTGAGGGCGACATGGACGTTCTTGGCGTCATCTCGGCTTTGTCGGAGGTCGGTTTTTCCGGATTGGTCTGCGTCGAACTCTCGCGCGAAAGCCATCGTGCAGATACGATGGTTCCGGGCGCGCTCGATTGGCTTCGCAAGGCGTGCCGCGCGCGACCCTCATGAGGATCTGTTTCGTCAGTCGCCGCTACTTTCCGGCGATCTCCGGGATGAGCGTGTATGCGCAGAACCTGCTGCACGAACTGGCAGGCGCCGGTCATGATTTGACAATGATCAGCCAGTATCGCGGCGATAGTTTTGGCCGAGCGGTCTACGGCGGCGGTCCGCCCCCGAAAGTGCCAGGCGTTCGTGTCATCGGGCTGGAGCAATTAGGCGAGCAGGCCGTCGGCGACTTCGAGCGCGATATCGAAACGCTAGTGGAGACGATCTGCGCGGAACACGCGCGCAGCCCTTTCGATGTGTTGCATGCGCAGTATGGGTATCCGACCGGGTGGGCGGTCATGCTTGCGGCCAAACGCCTCGCGCTGCCGAGTGTCGTTTCCATCCAGGGCGGCGACGGACATTGGGTGGGCTCCTGTTGCGAAACCCACCGTCTTGCGATGCAGCGTGTGCTCGATCACGCGAGCGCCGTGCTGATAGGATGCCGCTCGTTTGCGGACGAGGTGTGCGAGCGGCTGGGCACCGCTGCCGACCGTTTTACGATCGTGCCGGGCGCAGTCGACACAACCCGATTTCTCCCAGTCGAGCATGCGGAAAAGTCAGCGCCGGTGTTGTTGTATCACGGCCGGATCGATGCGCGGAAAGGTGCGCTGGACCTGCTGAAGGCGGCTCGTTTGCTGGCCGATGACGATGTAAAGTTCTCGCTCATGTATTCAGGAATCGGCCCGGACCACGATCGCCTGGCACAGGGCATTGCGGAACTCGGCTTATCGGAACACGTACGAATGACGGGATATGTGGACTACGCACACGTACCGGGCATTTACCGGCAAGCCGATATTTTCGTCTCGCCAACGTATGCCGAAGGGTTTTCGAACACCATCCTCGAGGCGATGGCTTCCGGCCTCGCCTGTGTGTCGTGCCGCGCAGTAGGTGTGACGGACTGCCTGCGCGATGGCGAAAACGGCTTGCTCAGTGAGCCCGGCGACATCCCTGCGCTGGCCACATCCATACGGCGCCTGCTGGCCGACCCTGCACTTCGCCATAGGCTGGCACAAGCGGGATTGGAGGAGTGCCGGCGCCTGTATTCGTGGAAGACAGTCGCGCGCCAGATCATGCCTGTCTATGCCGACGTCACGCGACGCACACCCGACTTCGACTTCGACAGCGACTTACCGTTGACGCCGTGCCGCTTCAGGACGGAGCCGCATCTGCTGTGAAACGCACGGCGCTGTTCCTCTCGCCGCATCTGGACGATGTGGTATTCTCCTGCGCTGGACTGGCAGCGTTGCTGCTCGATGACGGCTGGCACACGATATTGGCGACGGCTTTCACCGCAACCGTGTTGCCGGTCAGCGGATTTGCCCTCGCCTGCCAAACCGATAAGGGTTTGTCGCCCGACATCGACTACATGGCGCTCCGACGCGAAGAGGATCGGGATGCTGCGGCCATCTTGGGATTCGGCGAGGTGTTGCACCTCGGCCTGCCGGAAGCGCCACACCGCGGCTATGATAGCGCGCGCGCGCTGTTCGGCTGTGTCCAGGAGCGCGATCCTGTCGTTCCGGCCTTGAACAAAGCGATCACAGGCCTGCAGGACGCAATCGCGCCGGACCTGGTATTGGCACCATCAGGGTTGGGATCCCACGTGGATCATTTGCAGCTGGTCCGGGCTGTTACGGAACACATATCCGCTCCGATCGGCTGGTATCGCGATACGCCGTATGCAATCCGTCACCCAGACGCGCAACCAACGCCCGCCCGGTATCTGAAAGACTCACGCGTGCAAATCGGTGCTGCACTCGACCGCAAGCTGGATGCTGCCTGCGCCTATGCCAGTCAAATCGGTTTTCAATTTGGCGGCCGCGACCAGACCAGAAAGGCGCTGCGGGAGTTCGCGACTGTCGAAGCTGGAGGTCGCGGATACGCCGAACGTTTTTCCCTGTCCGGGCAAGCTGCGGCCATCCTCAGCGGGTTCATCTAAACTCCGGCTGTGTCGCTTTGAATGGCGAGTACGACCTACCCGAAGCGCTCACGACGAAGCCGACTTTTCCTAAGGGTTGCCGGTTGCTGCACCATCGACGGACCACGGGCCGTGAGCAGGCTCAAGGAAGCCCGCCGGATGTCACGCCCGGCACCTGACGCCGGATCGTAAGGACCACCGGCAGGGCGGCTGCACTCCGCGTGGACACCGCTTGCCAGTGCCACGCCTGATGGCGGCTGTGTCCGAAGCCGCGTGTGCTGTCGGGGCACCTTGACCCGGGTGGCGCCGCAGTTTCGTATCCGTGACTTCTCGCGGGCATGCTGCCCCGCAGCCGGAGATTCTGTCTTGCGCGAACTGACCGCCCGCGGCCTGATCCTAGGGGCGCTGATCACCGTCGTCTTCACCGCGGCCAACGTCTATCTCGGGCTGAAGGTCGGCCTGACCTTCGCCAGCTCCATTCCTGCGGCCGTCATCTCCATGGCGGTTCTGCGCGCCCTGGGCGGCGGCAACATCCTGGAAAACAACATGGTGCAGACGCAGGCTTCTGCGGCTGGCACGCTCTCCTCGGTCATCTTCGTGCTGCCCGCCCTGGTGATGGTCGGGCACTGGCACGGGTTCCCATTCTGGCAAAGCGCAGGCGTTTGCGCGGCCGGCGGCACGATGGGCGTGCTGTTCACCATCCCGCTTCGCCGGGCGATGGTGGTCAACTCCTCATTGCCATACCCCGAGGGCGTGGCGGCGGCCGAGATACTTCGCGTGGGGCACGGCAATATCGCCCCGGGCGAGCCTGGTGCCGCCGACATCGCGACCGGCGGCATCGTGGCAGCGATCGTCAGTTTTGCCGCAACCGGGCTGCACGTGTTGGGCGAAGGCATCAGCCAGTGGTTCACGCTGGGCAATGCAGCCTTCCGGCTTTCGACCGGCTTTTCGCTCGCGCTGTTGGGTGCCGGCTACCTGGTGGGGATCGCCGGCGGCCTCTCGATGCTGTTGGGCGCCATGCTGGCGTGGGGGGTGGCCGTCCCTGTGCTGACCGCGCTTCATCCGGCACCTGCCGGCGGTGATGTCGTCGCTTACGCAACCGGCCTGTGGGCGCATCAGGTGCGGTTCATGGGCGCCGGAACAATCGCCGTGGCCGCGATCTGGTCTTTGGCGGGACTTCTCGGACCGACAATCGCCGGCGTGCGCGACAGCTTGGCCGCCAGCCGTTTGCCTTCGGGCGAGGCCGGTGCGCCGCAGACGGACCGGGACATGGCGCCCCGCTCGGTGCTGATTGTTTTCGCGGTCGCGCTGCTGGGCATGGCCGCCGTTTTCGCAGCCTTCCTGGCTGGATCGGGACCGCAAGGGGCATTCGGTATCTGGGGACTGGTCGCGTTCGGCTGCATATTTTCGGTGGTCTTCGGGTTCCTGGTTGCAGCTGCTTGCGGATACATGGCGGGCCTGGTCGGAAGCTCCAGCTCGCCCATTTCCGGCATCGCCATCATCGCAACGATCCTGACGTCGCTGCTCCTGCTGCTGCTCCTGCAGGGCAGCAACATGCTCGCCAGCGACGAGGGACGGCAGGCGGCCATAGCGCTGACCCTGTTCATCGTTTCGGTGGTGCTGGCGACAGCCACGGTCTCGAACGACAACCTGCAGGATTTGAAAACCGGGTACCTCGTCGGCGCGACACCCTGGCGGCAGCAGGCCGTGCTGGTGGTGGGCTGCGTCGTCGGCGCACTGGTCATTCCACCGGTGCTGGACCTGCTGTACCACGCCTACGGGTTCCCGGGTGCCATGCCGGATGCACGAATGGACCCTGGACAAGCGCTCGCGGCCCCGCAGGCAACGTTGATGGCCGCGATAGCGCGCGGCATCTTCGGCCACGCTCTTGATTGGACATCGGTTCTGATCGGTATAACCGGCGGTATCTTGCTGATCCTGTTCGACATCGCCATGAAACGGATCGGCCGCACGGGCTTGCCGGTTCTCGCGGTCGGCATCGGCTTGTACTTGCCGCCGACCGTTGGCGTGACGCTCGCGATCGGCGCCATTCTCGGCTGGATCATCGACCGGCAACTCGCCGGCCGTCCGGATGCCGAGCGCGCGCGCCGTCGAGGCGTGCTGGTGGCATCCGGTTTCATCGTCGGCGAAAGCCTCGTGGGCGTGGGCATGGCGGCAATCATCGGCGCTTCCGGAAGCCAATCCCCGCTCGCCGTTGTCGGTGACGGTTTTGCGGGTGCGGCCGCCTGGCTGGGTCTGGCGGTGTTTGCCATGGTGGCTTTCGGTTTCAGGCGGATGGCCATTCGCGCCTGACCGGAACAGCGGGCCGAGCCGCTCAGGCAGCCCTTACCCCGCTGACGAAGCTGTTCACCTGGCTGGCCAGGCGTTGTGACTGCTGCAAGAGGTCGGTAGCTGCCGTCAGCACCTGCCCCGCGGCCGAGCCGGTGCTGCTGGCCGCCTGGCTTACACCTGCAATGTTTGTTGTCACGTCCTGTGTGCTTGCCGATGTTTGCTGCACGTTCCGGGCGATTTCCGCCGTTGCGGCACCTTGCTGCTCCACCGCCGAGGCAATGCTCGTGGCGATGCCGCTGACTTCCTCGATCGCTGCTGCAATGAGCTGGATCGCGGACACCGCTTCGCGTGTCGCAGCCTGTATCTGGGTGATCTGCGAGGCGATCTCCTCGGTCGCCTTGGCGGTCTGCGAAGCGAGCCCCTTCACCTCCGCCGCTACGACCGCAAAGCCCTTGCCCGCATCCCCGGCCCGTGCCGCTTCGATTGTTGCATTCAGCGCGAGCAGATTGGTCTGTGCGGCGATCGATGTGATAAGGCCGACGACATCGCCGATCTTCTGTGCGCCATCCGACAGGGCGCGGACGATGGTGTCGGTCCGGCGGGCATCTTCCACCGCCTTTCCGGTCATGCGGGCGGATTGAGATACCTGCCGGCTGATCTCGCCGATAGATGCTGCCAACTCCTCCGCCGATGACGCGACGGTCTGCACGCCCGCGCTGGCTTCTTCAGCCGCGGCTGCCACTGTCGATGCCTGCCTGGTGGTCTGTTCTGCAGTCGCGGTCATGGACTGTGCCGTGTTCTCAAGCTTGGTGGATGCCGTGGAAAGCTGGCTCACCATGCCGCCGATCTGCGCCTCGAAACCCTGCACGAGGCTGGCGAGTTTCGTTACGCGCGCCTCTTTAGCCGTCGACTCGTTCTTCTGCTCGACCGCTGCCTCTGCCGCCCCTGTCATGTTGTCTTTGAAAACCTGCAGTGAGTTGGCCATGGCGCCAATCTCATCGCTGCGTCCCAATGACGGAATACCCACACTGAAGTCGTTTTCAGCCAGCCGGCGCATGGCGGAGGTCATGGCGGAAAGCGGCGTGGATACCGCGCCGATGATGAGGAAGCCGGTTACGGTTGCCAGCAGCGCCGCCATCAGGCTCGCTCCACCGATCAACCAGCGTGTGGTCTCGAATATGCTCGCGCTTGCGTCAGCCAGGTCGGCACCGGCCTTGACGTTGTACACGTAGTCGGCGTCGAACAGCCCGTTCATGTCCGAGAACAGCTTTTCCATGCTGCCGTGGAACAGCATGTTTGCGGGCTGCCGATCCTTTTGGTTGGCCAGGGTGAGGAGACGCTCGCCCATGCCGGCATAATTGGACCAGAAGGCATCGATGTGCGTCCAGCGCTCACGCTCCTCGCCGGCATCGATCAGGGGCTCCATGGCAAGCCGGGCACTCTGGTACGAAGCTGACGATTTCATCACCTCGGCTTCGGCCGATCTGGTGTCATCGCCATCGGCACTCATCATCAAGCGCGCTTGTGCACCCCGGACCTGCTGCATCGTTTCCGCCATCCGGCCGAGTTGAACGATGCTGGGTAGGGAGTTGTCCCTGATTTCGGCCGCAACCGAGTTCATCGCACTCATCCGGTCGAGTGCCAGTCCACCCAGAACCAGGGTGGCAACAAGAACGGACATGAACGCGAGAATGATCTTCGTTCGAATGCGCATGTTTGAAAGATGACGCATGTTTGTCTCCGGACCTGAATATGCCCGGTAGTTACGCCCGATATCTTTCGTTCGGGTAAACGCCGACGGCGAAGTCAGTGAAGCTGTCGGTAGCGTCGGCGGCCCGGTTCGACAGCCATATCCGCGCCGCCTTTAACGGCTCTGAAACGAATGCGTTCTATCGTGCCGTATCGGCAGGTTTGCGTTGCAACACACTCAACGTCTGCTGATACGCGTCAGCCGCTCGCGAAGAGACATCGCGGGCAAATTCGAGTTGGACAACCTTAAGCGCATGCAGTTCGTCGGAGTTCAGGTCGGAGAGGACGCTGCCATGCAAGGCCAGCAACGGCTGATTGGCAACAGGCCCCGGCGTGCCGGTGAAGACTTGCGGTGGACCTCCACCCGAATGGGTGCCGCCTCCGTCCGTATGGGACTGCTTGCTCGGGTCTTGGTCACTCATGGTTTCCTCCTGCTACGGCAAAGCGGCTCAGGCTTCCGGCCGATGCCGGTCATGGTGTTCGCTGGTCAACAGCCGGATGCCCGGTCGCTGTCCAGGCCTCCTCTCCACCGCGATACCAAAGCACATGCCTGAACGACATCGCAACCAAGTGCAAAGCCTCGTTATAGCTGGTCCAGCCGAATGGCCCATCGCCCATCACTACGATCGTCCGGTCGCGGCCAAAGCGCCCGCCAGGGTCGGCGGCGGCCAGGATGTGCTCGTCCAGTGCAGCGCCGCCGGCCGCCCACGCGCCCAGCCACGTCGCGTCCCGAGGAACCGCAGCGCCGCGGCCGAAATCGAGAACCACGAGTTTCGCTGGCTGTGCAAGCAGGCCGGCCAACTCACCGGTGGTGATCCGTCGTGCGCCGGGCACCGACAGCGGCGTTGGATCGAAATCTCCGCCGCGGTGCGGGGTTGCTGTTGGCCGAACGCCGAAATCCTGGTTCTCGTCCGCGAAAGGCTGCATCCCGACCGCTTTAAGGGCGGCCAGATAGTCCGCGTATCCGCGCGTTTTCGACAGCGCCCGGGTGTCGTAGCTGGACAGGTGCCAGATGGTGCGGTTCGGCCGCGCCGTGCGGTATTCAGCAAAGGCCTTGGCTGCGCGCGCCTTGTCACCGGCCAGAGAGCTCGCCGCGATCAGGTAGATCTGCCGCCACTCCTGCCAGCCAAGCGTGGTCTCAGGACCGAAATTGTCAGCCATGCCCGCGCCCGAACGGTCCAGCCACGCAAGCGACTGAACGGGATCGCCCAGCATCAGGTAGCCCATGCCTATCAGGTGCTGGCGGGCCGCCGTCTTGCTGCCCGTGGGGTCCAGCCGGATGATCTCCTGGATTTCGTCGATCATCTGCTGCATCCGGCCGAGTTCGCGTGCGCAGCGTGCCAGGCCACTCCGCGCCTGCGCACTATTCGGATCTATCGAGAGCGCCAGGTGAAAGCTCGGCTCGGCCTCGGCGCAATCGCCGTCCTCCCACGCGAGGAGTCCCTTCGCGATGATTGCATTCGTGTTCGACGGCGCCTGAGACATCGCAATGGAGACAGCCAGCCGCGCCTGCGCGTAGTCGGCCTTCTCGTCCGGATCGTCGAAATCACTGATCTTGTGCAGCAGCAGCAAAGCAAGCTGCGCGAACGCATCGCTGAAGTCCGGGGCGATGGCGGTCGCTCGCGCAAGAAGCTGCTGGGCCGTCACAAGGCTTTCCAGCGAATTGCTATGGTCGAGAACCGAGCGCGCGCGCAGGTACAAATCAACCGCATCGGGGTTCTCCGGCCGCTCCCTGAGCGACCGTGCGCCTTCGATATCGACAAGTGTCACATTCAGCGCGCTGCCGATATGGCGCACGATCTCGGCGCGCGCGTTGCCCATTTGCGCCCGCGATGCGTCGAATGCATTCGCCCAAAGATGCGCGCCCGTCGGCGCGTCGATCAATTGAGCGTTGATATGCAGCATGTCGCCTTCCGCGCGGACGCTGCCTTCCAGCAGGTAGCGCACGTTGAGTTCACGGCCGATGATGTTCGCAGCGACGGCACGGCCCTTATAGGTGTCGGCGCTGGCACGCGCGATCACCACGCTACCGGGGATATGCGACAGATCCGTCGTCAGATCGTCGCTGATCGCGTCGGCAAGATAGTCCTGTTGAATATCGGTGCCGAGGTTGCGGAACGGCATGACAACGATCGAAAGGCGCGGCGCGATGGGCGGATGCCGCGCGAGCAGGACCGTGATGCCGAGACAAACTGCAAGCAGCACACAAGCAAATCCGGCCCAAGTGAGTTTCCGCGTATGCAGGCGGAACGTCGCCGCACTCACCAGGTCGCCTGCCTCGGCTTTCTGGTCCGCGGCGATCATTCCACAAGCGGGTGCGACATCGGCTGTTGCGTGCGCAGCATCGCCGGCTGGCTCGTCCAGTTTGGCCGGTTGAGTGCCGATCCCCTCGTTGATCTGCCCGACGAAGCGGTAGCCGCGGCCGGGGATGGTGGCAATCAGTTGGGTGCCGCCAGGTGCGTCGCCCAACGCGCGGCGAAGGGCCGAGATGTGGACCGCCAGGGTGTTGCCTTCGACCGACGTGCCCCGCCAGACGTGTCCAAAAATCTCCTCACGCGACACAATCTCGTCGCGCCGCTCAACCAGCAACTGCAATATGTCGAAAGCACGGGAGCTCAGCGCGACGGGTGCACCGTCCGCAGTCAGCAAGCGGCGCCCGGGTTCCAGCAGGAAGCGGCCAAAACGGTAAGGACGTGCAGTGTGGCCGACCAGCGTCATGCCGGATCAAAAGTCCCCTGCGGTTCAAGGCAGGATAGCCCGCCCGAACCCGGCGCGCCACAACTGCGCCCGGACTGTGCGAGGCGTTACCGACAACGCAGAGCGGCGGCAATCTGGCGGAACAGGATTGCCGGCAGGCCGCCGCCCATGACGCCGCGCATCGGCGTGCCGTCGTCATTGCCGATCCAGACACCGATCAGGCGGCCGTCCAGCGCGCCCACGAACCACGCGTCGCGGTTATCCTGTGTGGTGCCTGTTTTCCCGGCAACCTGACGGCCCGGCAGGGCGGCGGCGCGGCCGGTGCCAGTCCGCACCACTTCGGTCATCATGCGCACCATCATTTCGGCAAGGTCCGGGTCGACCACGGCGCGCGCCTCCGCAGGTGGGACCGCCGCCGGCTGGCGGTCGATGCTCGCCGCCTCGATGCCATGCGGCGTCACGCGGTGCCCGCCATTGAAAAAGGGCGCGTACGCGGCCGTCAGTTCGAGCAGCCCGACCTCGCCGGTGCCCAGCGCCAACGCCGGCACGCTCGGCAGCCGGTCGGCGATCCCCAGGCGATGCGCGACGTCGGCCACCACGTCCGCCCCGCCGGCACGCTGCATCAGCCGGACCGACGCGGTGTTCAGGCTCAGCGCGAGCGCCTGCTGCAATGTCACTTCGCCCCGCCATCCGGGCTCGAAATCCTGCGGACTCCAGTTGCCGATCCGCAGCGGGCCATCGAGGACCGTGTCATCCGGCCGGGCGCCGTGTTCCAGCGCTGCGAGCCACACGAACGGCTTGAAAGCCGAGCCGGGCTGCCGGCGCGCCAGCGTCGCCCGGTCGAACGCGCCGGGCCCATACGACCGGCCGCCGACCAGCGCACGCACGGCGCCGCTCGCGTCATCCAGCACAACCACCGCGCCCTGCCCGGCACCCGCGCGTTGGCCCGGACCGTCGAGCAACGCGGCCAGCCGGGTCTGCGCCGCGCTTTGCAGCCGGCTGTCCAGCGTGCCCCGCAGCACCGCGTCGGAACCTGCCGGCACCGAGGGTTCGGCCTGCGCCGCCGCCCAATCGGCGAACCAGCCGCCACCCTGGCGAGGTGCAGCGAAATGGATCTGCGCACTCGCCGCCAACGCCGTTTCGGCCGAGATGGCACCGCTGGCAACCATCGCCGCCAGCACCTCGCGCCCGCGGGCGGCGGCGGCTTGCGGATCGGTGCGTGGGTTGAAGCGCGAGGGGGCGCGTGGCAGCCCGGCGATCACCGCCGACTGCCACAGCGAGAGGCGGCGGGCGCTGATGCCGAAATACACGTGGGCGGCGGCATCGACGCCCCACGCGCCCGAGCCGAGGTAAACCCGGTTCAGCCAGATCTCCAAAATCTCGGTCTTGGTGAAATGCCGTTCCAGCCAGAGGGTCAGCAGCGCCTCCTGCACCTTGCGCCGGAAAGTGCGGGCATTGCTGAGGAACAAGGTCTTCGCGACCTGCTGCGTGATGGTGGAGCCGCCCTGCACCACCCGCCCAGCCGTCACATTCACCACCAGCGCCCGTGCCAGCCCGACAAAATCCAGACCTCCATGCGTCCAGAAACGCCGGTCCTCCACCGAAACGGCAGCATCGGGCAGCGAACGGGGCAGGTCGCCCAGACGCAGCGCCTCGCCCACAACGTCGCCATAGGTGGCGATAGTGGCGCCGGCCTTGTCCTGCAGCACGAGGCTGGGCCGGCGGACAGCATCCAACGCATCCTCGGGCCGTGGCAGGTCGCGCGCAAACCACAGCAGGAGCAGCGCGCAACCCAGGCTGGCCCAAACCCCCAGGATGATAACGACCCGCAGCAGCCGCCAGGGCACTTTGCGCGCTGGCCTCCGAGGCGGCGGTGCGGCACCCCGCCACGGCATGGGAACGGCCTGTCGGGTTTGCGGCGGCGCGGGGGCGACAGGCGCTTGAAACATGCCGGCACAGGATAGCCGCCCCACCGCCCGAAACGCCAACCGCGAAGCCACCGCCCCGGTCTGGACGCCAGCCCCCCGCCTTGGCAGGTTGCGCAACCCTGGCCCGCCTGGCGAAATGGTAAACGCAGCGGACTTAAAATCCGCGGCCCTCGGGCGTACCGGTTCAAGTCCGGTGGCGGGCAGGGGTGTCGAACTGTTTTGAAGCGATGAAGAATGCCGAACGGTTTACACCTGCACCGATAAAGAGCCTGCTTGCCCGTATGTGTCGAGAGGTCGGGGCGAGGACAAGCTGCCCTTTATTGCATTGTGTCGGCTCATTTTCCTGGCTCACTGCGGTTGTGCAGGATGAGATGCAACGGGATGCTTATCCGGCTGCCATCGGCGACCTTGCCGGCTGGCGCTTATCAAGTAACTCGCATAGACAGCAATCGTAGCAGTCGAGGGACTTCCAGATGCCGACTTTGGACGAGCACTTTGACGAGTTCTTCAACAATGTCGACGTCGCGATCGAGGAATGGCAGAAGTTCCAGGGACAGAGCGCGCAAATAACGAAGGCGTTCGAAGAACTTTCCCGGGTGGGCAAGTTGAACACCGTGCAAACAAGAGGCGGTCCGCTAATTTATACAAGGTGCGACATTGGCGTCTACTCGGACCTGGATGCAGCCATCGAAAAGGCGGATCAGAGCCTTGAGCGGCACATGCTGGCCATACACGAGATGAAGGCGGCCTTCGACAAAGCAATGCAGTTAGTCATGGCTGGGGAACACAGCTTAATTGCAGAAAAGCTTTACGATAAAGGCAACGTTGTTGAAGCATCTGTCGCCCAAGCTGTGGCGGCCAAGGGCGCATGGGATCAGGGCTTGAGCGCAGCAATGCCTGCCTATCGGAAATTCAAGATACTCTCCACACAATCCTAACGGCTCTACTTCCGAATACTAAGCAGCCAGGAAAGTTGATAGGATGAGCCCGACTATTGAACAACAGGCCTGGGTTGACCGTGTGCTATATGGCGGAACGCAAACTCGGGATCGGCACGCGGCAGACCTCGTAGAACTCGAATTCGAGTCGAAAACGCTTCGGTCCAGCTCTCGAGCAACCCCGAAAGACCTCAACAGGGTAAGCAACTTGTTCATCCGACTACCCTCGATCGTCAACGGCGCCGCGAATACTGGGTCCCTTTCAACATTATCGAAGCTTAACACAAAGACTGGCGGCAGCGCTGGCGGACAGGTGGAGGGAGCTCTGACTAAAGACCTCCCTACTCTCGGCCCGTTGTTCCAGGAGGCATTCGCGAGCGCGATTGCAGCGGCACCTGGCGACACCCTGTCGCAACTGGCGGTGCTCGGCGCAGGCGCCCCCGACGGCTCCAATGGCGCACCACGCGCATTGCCAAGCCAGCTCAGCGGAATCGAGGACAGCTTCAAGCAGCTTCAAACAAGCATTGGCAAGTTGAACGACGTGTCGGCCTTGTCCGCCTTGTCGGCTCTGCAGACGGCGACCGGCTAGGGTCAGGACGCACTTTCCGGCCGAAAAACTCGAGGCCCCACCGCAAGTCAGGCTCACCTGCTGCCGGTCCCCGGACAGGTCCGCAGCAAGACACCGGCAACCGACTGGCCGCTGCGCTTTCGCGCGCTTCCGTGGCTCGGGTCCGCTTCACAGGCGGCTGGTGTTCCGTATGCTGGCGAAAAATCGTTGGGAGCCGTCCGTGATGAATGTCTGGAACCGTCAGATGGAGCACTATCCGGCGCCGCCGCAGCGCAGGCTGCAGCTGGGGCTGGTCGTGCTGATCACGGTCGCGCTGTACTACGCGTTGTACGTGGGCGGCGGCGTCACCCCGCTGGTGATGCGCGAGCTGCACATGTCGTTCGCCTACCTGGTCGGGCTGCTGGCGCTGGCCAACGCGCTGGGCGCCTTCGCCTCGCTGCTGGCTGGACTGTCGGACCGGTTCGGGCGCGCCAACCTGGTGGTTTACGGCCTTTTGCTGGTGGCGCTGCTGACCGCGTTTGCGGTGCCGTCGGTGCATAGCCGGCTGGCCTATGCGGCACTCGGCGTGGTGATCGGGTTCGTCGAAGGCATCATCCTGGTCGCAACGCCGGCGCTGATCCGCGACTTCTCGCCCCAGGTCGGCCGTGCGACGGCGATGGGTTTCTGGACGATCGGGCCGGTGCTGGGCAGCCTGCTGACCAGCGCGGTCAATAGCGTCACGCTGCCCAGCTTCCCGGACTGGCGCAGCCAGTTCCTGTTCTGCGGCGTGTTCTGCATGCTGGTGTGGCTGGCTTCGTTCTTCCTGCTGCGTGAGCTGAAGCCCGCGCTGCGCGACCAGGTGATGGTGAACGAGCATGACCGCGCGTTGAACGAGCGGCGTGCCCGGCTGGGGCTTCACGCGACCGATGGCCGAAACCCGTGGCTGCAGATGCTCCGGCCCGACGTGATCGGGTCGGCGCTGGGCGTGTCGCTGCTGCTGCTGGTCTATTACACCACGGTCGCCTTCGGCGTGATCTACCTGGTCACCGTCTTCGGCTTCACGCCGGCGCGCGCGAACGGGCTGTTGAACTGGAGCTGGGCGGCTAACGCTATCGCGCTGATTGCCGCCGGCATCTGGTCGGATGCACTGCGCGTGCGCAAGCCATTCATGCTGGCCGGCGGCGTCGGTGCGGGGGTGATGATCTTCCTGTTCATGGGATACGGCGCAAAGGGTGGCGCGCCCAGCTTTGCGGTGATGGCGCTGGTCGGCAGTTGCATAGCCGTGCTGATGGGCGGCGCCTATGCCACCTGGATGGCGAGCTTCACCGAAACGATCGAGGCGCATAATCCGGCGCTGACCGCGACAGGACTTGCGGTTTGGGGCTGGCTTCTGCGGCTGGTGGTGACGGCATCGTTCCTGACCCTGCCGCACGTCGTCGATACGGTCACGCCGCTTGTCGAGGCGCCGCACACCCTGGCGCAGGTGAAGCAGTTGCGCGATGCCGGTACGGCCATCCCGCCGGATCTAGCAGCGCGGCTGCAGGAGCTGGGGCATGCAGCGGCGGCGGCACCCGGCCAATGGGAGTTCTGGTTCAAGCTGTGTGCGTTCGGGGCGCTGGTTTTCGTGGCGTTGATCTTCGCCATGAAGGGCCGCTGGAGTCCGCGGCGGGCCCGCGCCGATGAGGCGGCACATGCGGCAGCCGTGGACCGGGAACTTGCCACGCAGGCTTAGTGTGATTGATCGATAGTAGGCGAGCAGCCCAGGGATGACCCTGGGCTGTTCGCTTTGGCAAGGTCCTAGAAAATCACGCCGGTTTCGAGAAGCGCCCGGAACTGCGTGTGAGTGTCGCCCTGACGTCCGAAGCCGTCGCCGGCGGTGAGGTCCGAGATATCCACCACGGAAAGATCGGCGCGCGCGAAATAGTGGTTGTAGGTGAAGGTGGGTGTCACCGTGACCGAAAACGCGCTGCTTCCAGCGCCATACAGAAGATTGGTGGCGAGCGCGTCGGATTTGTGGCCCGACGTGCTGATATACTCGCCACGTGCCGCAAGCTGGAACATCGGCGTGAACACGTAGTTGGCCAGGACCGCGCCGCTATAGGTCGAGGCGCTGTGGTAGAGGCCGAGGTTGGCGTTGGCGTCCACGTGACTGTATTGGAAGTAAGGCGTGATCGTCAGCGGCGCCTTGTTGTACGTGTAGATCACGTTGTAGATCGAACTGTTGTTCTGCGCGAGCGGCGTTGCGATCGTGCTGGTCCCGGTCGAGCCGAGGTTGCCGCCCGCCGCGAACACCAGCGTGTTGGTCGGGTTGATCACCCAGGTTGCCGAGCCGGACAGCCAATTGAAACGGTCCGAGTAATAACCGTCGTTCAGCGAAAGACTTAGCGTGACCGGCCCGACCGTGTAGTTGCCCTGCACGCCGCGGCTGACCGCCGGCTCCTGGTTCCAAAGCAGCCCGCGTTCGATGTTGAAGTTTTCGAAGCTGAAGGTGTATTCGGCGCCGATCAGGGTCGGCAGCTTGCCTGCCTCGATCGAAAAGTTGTCCGTCGGCGCAATCTTCAGGAACGCCTGGGGCACCGCGCTGAAGAAGTTGCCGAGCGCGTTGCTGGTATCGGTGAGGTGGCTGTACTGCGTTCCGAGGTCCGGGATCGAATAGGCGCCGACCTGTGCGTAGAATTGCACGATGCCGTCGATCTTCTGGATGAAGACCTGGCCGTTGCTGAGGTCGATCAGCCCCGTCTTGTCATGCGCGGTGGCGTCGCTCTGCACCAGGCCCAAGCCGGACAGCACGCCGTCGATGTACCATTTCCCGAGCGGGCCGGTATCGACCGAGAACGGCACCGAACTGAATGCGAGCGATCCGGCCATTCCGGGCACCGGCAGCGTGACACTGGCGGGCGCGGCCGGTGCGGCGGATGCCGGCACGGTCGCTGGCGGTGTGGGCACTTGTGTCGCCGGCGTTTGCGCCCAGGCCGTGCCTGTTACGCACATCATTGCGCCGGCGAATGCGGTGCCTGCACGTGTTCTGACCATTTTTGTTCCATCCTCGAGCGTTTCGCCAAGGGTTCACGAGCCCTGGCCACGGTTGCGCAGTCGAGACAAGCAGAAGGCGTGCCACGCAACGCAAAACGCTGTCGCATATCAGCAACGTTAATTCTACATAAAAACGACGTAAAAATAGCGCTCAGTATTGGACGTGCAGTCGTATGCCGAGGATTGATACCGGGCCGCGATCCCGGTCATAAGCGGGGTTGTTGACAAACTGATAATCGGCGGTGACTTGGGCGTGCGCGGTCAGCGCGTAGCGGTAATAGGCTTCCACCGCCTGTTCGGGTCCCGAGTCGGGCAGCTTGCCGTCGCCCACCAGGATGCCCAGGCCGCCCGCTGCCAGGTAGTTCTTGTGCTGCCGGGATATGTCGTCCAGCACGGTCGCCAGGCCGACCGTGTCGTCGGGCCGGCCCCATGCGCTGCCCAACAGTGCGAGGCCGACCGAAAAGCTCTTGTCCACGTCGGTAAATTCGTAGGGCTCGACGCCGCCGTCATCGATGCCGGCGCGGGCGAACATGCCGAGCTCGGCGGTGATGCCCTGTTCGAAATTGAGGCCGACGCCCGCGCGGCTGCGATACTGGCGCACCGCGGCCACGCTCGGAACGGTGCCGGTCGCCTCGCCCAGCGCCACCGCCTGGTCGAACTCGCCCATGCGGCCCCGGGTGAGGAACGCGAGCAGCTTCAGCTTGCCGTCGCGGCCCCAGATCGTGTGGCGTTCCTCGGCTTCAGCAATGAACTGCACCTGGCCGCCGCTGGTGTCGAGCGCCGCGCTGTTCGGCACGCGGGACAGCGCGAAGCCGCCGGCACGCAGCGTCCACCAGTCCTGATACCACTCGGCGGCGGCGCCATAGCTGTAACCCCAGGCATCGGCCGCGTAGTCGAAAGTGCCGAGATCGACGACCGCCCAGTTGAAGAAGTCCTGCCGCGGATCGTGTGCATAGGAATTCGTGTCGAACACGTCGCCGACGCTGAACTTGCCGACGGTGAAGGTGAGCCGGTCGGCGGTCTGGCGGCCGCCGAGCACCGTCAGGTCGGGATCGATCTTCTGCGACGCGCCGCCAAGGTCGATCGTCTGCCGGAAGAACAGCCGCGGGATGCGGACGTAGGGTGCGGCGGCCCCGACCTTGTAAGCCTCGGCGCTGGGAAAGGCCGCAACGCCCAGCGTGTTGTCCAGCCCGAAACCCTGGTCGATCTCGGGGCTGATCCAAAGCTCGGCACCGCTCCACGGACGCACGCCGGCGTATAGCGTCGCATCGAACGTCTCGTTGCCGCGGCTTCCCGGGTCGAGGCTGTTCGGGCCCTGGAACGACGAGCGGAAAGCCGGATGGTATTGGTCCAGGAACGTCGCCTGGCCGTGCACCGCCCAGAGCTCGGGTGCGGTGTCGGGCGGCGCTGCCTCGTTCGAAGTGTTGGGGGTGGGCGCCGGGCTGCTTTGCGCGAAGGCCGATCCGCCGATCAGGCCCGCCGCCAGCAGCCCGAGCAGTGGCGCGTGCATGCGGCCAACGTTGGTAGGCCGTGCAACGGCAGCCGGAGGACTCAAGGGCGTCATCGTCTGCTCCGGTCCGGATCGGCTGCGAACGACGGCGCGGGCGCCATCGGCGCGGGTTTGGCCGAAACAGCGCTGCCGTGCAACGGTCCGCCGCAGCCTTTCGTGCCTGCGCCGGCTGCTTACTCCCCGGCCAGGAAAGGCTGCAGCACCTGCATGAAGGCTTCCAGCCGGTCGTGATGCACCCAGTGCCCGGCACCCTCGATCACCGCCACTTGCGCGTGGCTGAAATGCGCCGCGCGGCCGTCCTCGGCCGGGTTGGAGGCCCAGCTTTCGGTGCCGTAAACCAGCAGGGTCGGGCAGGTGATGCGTGCCCACAGCCGGGCGATGTCGTCGCGCGGCAGATCCACCGGCGGCCATGACCGGATATACGGGTCGAACTTCCAGCCGAACGTGCCGTCCTCGTTCTGCCGGACGCCGTGCCGGGTCAGGTGCAGCGCCTGTTCCGGCGACAGATGCTTGTTTTCCGCCTGCATGCGGGCCAGCGCATCGTCGATCGTTGCGTAGCGGCGCGGTGTGCGGGCGGCGAGCTGGCGCTGTTCGTCCACCCAGCCGCGCAACCGGCCGTCCACCGGTTTGGCCGCGAATTCCGCCTGCATCTTCGGCGACGGGCCGAGGCCCTCGATCGAAACGACACGGCGCACCAGCTCGGGATACAGGCCCGTGGCGCGCAATGCGATGTTGCCGCCCAGCGAGTGCGCGACCAGCGTGACCGGCACCGACTCGCCCGCCACCCGCCCCTGTTGTGCGATCAGTTGCAGCAGGTCGTAAACGAAGCCGAGCATGCCGTAGCCGCCGGCATCCGCCCACTGGCTGTCACCGTGCCCGCGCAGGTCGGGCGCCATCACGTGCCAGTCGGGCGCCAGGCGCCGGGCAACATCGTCCCAGGCGCGGCAATGGTCCCGCCCGCCATGCACCAGGATCAGCGGCGGCGCGCCGTCGTTTCCCCAGTCGGCGTAGTGCAGCCGCAGCCGCTGCGAAATGAAGCTGCGTGAGGCCGGACCGGGCGGGGAAAGGCTTGGCATACGAGGCTGGTAGCACAGCCGTCGCGCGGGGAAACGGCGGCCCCGCGTTGGAGCCGGATGGCGAGCTGGCCACTTCAGGCCGGATCGCAGGATCAGGCGGGCTGGGTTGCCGGGCAGAGCCGGACGGCTGCCGTGAAACCGGCCTGCTTCCATCCGGGCGCGAGCGTGCAGGCGGCGCCGGTGTGCAGCACCACGCCATCCATCCCGTCCGGCGCGCCGCCGGTCCCGCTCTGCATCGCCGCTGCGGGTCCGAGCAGCTGCGCCACCCGCGCCACCTGCTGCGCCACGGCAGGCGCCGGATCCAGCCAGGCCACGTGGTCCGGCAGCGCGGCGCGAAGTTCCGGCAGCAGCAAGGCGTAGTGGGTGCAGCCGAGCGCGACGGCGTCCATCCCGGCACCGCCGGGCTGCCCGGCCAGACCGGCGGCTTCCCGATGCACCGCCTGCACGTCCACCGGCCGGCCGGCGAAGCGGTCTTCGGCCAGGCCTGCCAGGATGGCCGATCCGTGCACCAGCATCCGGCAATCCGCGGCATGCGAGGCGCGCAGCTCCTGTAGGTAGCCGCCCCGCACGGTGGCCGGCGTCGCCAGGACGCCGATGATGCGGCTGGTGCTGAGGCGGGCGGCCCAGCGGACCGGCGGCACGCAGCCTACGAACGGGTGCGGGAACACCTGGCGCAGCGCACTGAGGGCGAGGGTGCTGGCGGTGTTGCAGGCCACCACGACGATGTCCGGCCGGACCCGCGCCAGCCCGGCGCCAACCACCTCCAGCACACGCGCTGCAAGGTCGGCGTCGGTCCGGCCACCATACGGGAAACCGGCATCGTCCATCAGGTATGTCAGCCGCGCGCCGGGCAACGCCTGTCGGAGGCTTTGGGCGACACCGACGCCGCCCACTCCGGAATCGAAGACCATCACCCGCATGGCTGCCTGCTGCCGCATCGGCCATGACCGGTCAATCGCGCACGGCGCCTGTTTCCCTCTCC
>CAZZWO010000016.1:0-26687 GCA_964657885.1 uncultured Acetobacteraceae bacterium
GAGGGTCTCGCCGAAACAGGCGAGCAGCGTGCGAGTGCGGCAAGACGTCGCTTCGGCCAGCCCGATCATCGCCTCCAGCCGCTGGTGCATCACCGCCTGCTGCGCTTCGGGGGCGGTCGATTGCGACAGCCAGTGGCGGGCCCGCGCCATGTCCTCGCCGCCATAAAGCAGCAGCAGGTCGGCGCGCTCGCCGTCGCGGCCGGCCCGGCCGATCTGCTGGTAGTAGCCCTCCGGACTGTCCGGCATGTCCAGATGCACCACGAAACGCACGTCCGGCCGGTCGATCCCCATGCCGAAAGCGATGGTGGCGACCATCACCACCGCTTCGCCGGACCGGAAGCGGGCGAGGGCGGCGCGCTTCTCGATCGGGCTCAGCCCAGCGTGGAAAGCCAGCGCGGTGATCTTCCTTTCGTGCAACTTGGCGGCGGTGCGCTCCGTCTTGGCGCGGCTGCCGCAATAGACGATGCCCGCCTCGCCCGCATGCGCCTTCAGGAAATCGAGCAGCTGCGTCGTCTCGCCGGTTTTCGGCTGCGCGGCGATGTGCAGGTTGGGCCGGTGGAAGCTGGCGGCGAACACCTCGGCATCGCGCATGTCGAGCGCGGCCAGGATGTCGTCGCGGGTGCGCGGGTCGGCGGTGGCGGTCAGCGCTACCCTGGGCACACCGGGAAAGATCTGCGACAGGCGCTTCAGGTCGCGGTACTCCGGGCGGAACTCGTGACCCCAGGCGCTGACGCAATGCGCCTCGTCGATGGCGATCAGCGACAGCTCGCGCCGGCGCAGGCGTTCCAGCGTGCCCGGCGACAGCAGGCGTTCGGGCGATACGTACAGCAGGTCCAGCCGCCCCGATTCGAGCAGGTTGGATACGCGCGCCGCCTCGCCCGGCTCCAGCTCGGAATGCAGCGCCCCGGCCGACACGCCGAGCTGGCGCAAGGCGGCGATCTGGTCGTCCATCAGCGCGATCAGCGGCGAGATTACCAGCGCGGTGCCGGGCCGCACCAAAGCGGGCACCTGGTAGCACACGCTTTTCCCGCCGCCGGTCGGCATCAGCACCAGCGCGTCACGGCCGGCGACCACCGCATCGACCGCCTGCTTCTGCAGGCCGCGGAACGCCGGGAAGCCGAAGACGCGGTGCAGGACCTCGTCGGGGGACGCCATTACCTCAGGCGGCTGCGGCAACGGCATGTCCCGAGGAAAGGCGCCAGATGCGATCGAGCCGCTCCGCGCCGGTCAGCCGGTGGGCGATCAGAATGACCGTCCGCCCGGTGGTCTCGGCGAACAAGGTGGACAGGAACTCGCGCTCGGTCTCGGCATCCAGCCCGGCGCATGGCTCGTCGAGGATCAGCACCGGCGCCCGTTGCAGCAGGGTGCGGGCGAGCGCGATCCGCCGCCCCTGGCCGCCGGACAGCCGCGCGCCGCTCTCGCCCAGCCAGGTTTCGAGCTGGTCCGGCAGCGCCCGCACGACGTTGCCGATCGCCGCGCGGTCGAGCGCCTCCCACAGTTCGCGTTCGGTCGCCGCCGGCCGGCCGAGCAGCAGGTTGGACCGGATGGTATCGTCGAACAGATGCGTGGTCTGGCCCAGCCACGCGACCCGCAACTGCACGTCGGATGCGGCAAGTTCGGCCATGTCGGTGCCGCCCAGGAACACCCGGCCGGATTGCGGGACCGCCACTTTCAAGGCAAGGGCGGCGAGGCTCGACTTGCCGACGCCGGACGGGCCGAGGATCGCCACGCGGGCGCCGGCCGGCACTTCCAGCGTCAGACCGTCGAACACCGGCGGCTGGTCCGGCGCCCACGCGAAATGCACGCCGGCGAACCGCAGCCCGGGCTCGTCGGGCATCGTCGTCCGCAGGGCGGGGCGGAGGCCGGCGGCCGGTGCGGCCTCGCCGATCTCCAGCACACGCTGCGCCGATGCCGCCGCGGACCCTGCCGCGACACCCGCACGTGCCAGCCCGCTGAGCGGCTCGAAGGCGGCCACGATGAAGAAGCACACGGCAACCGAAACCGCCGGCGCGGCCCCTGCGGCCAGCAGCACCGCGAGCACCGCCGCCTGGCCGCACAGCAGCGCCGCGGCGTTGGCCCAGGCGGTGCGGCGCGCGAGGCTCTCCTGGGTGTCAAGCAGGGTCTGCTCCCGGCCGGAGACCAGCGCCATCATGCGGGCTTCGGCGCCGAACGCCCTGACTTCCCGCAGTCCGGTGACCGCATCGAGAGCGGCCACGCGCAGCGCGGACGAGGCCAAGGAAAGCTCGCCGCCGGCCTGGCTCGCCGCACGTGCCGCCAAGGCGGGCAGCAACAAGGCAGCCGCCGCGAAGGCCAGCAAGACCACGAGCCCGGCGGCGGCGGACAGGCGCCAGGCCGCCAAACAGGCCGCCGGCACCAGCAGCAACGCCCCGGCCAGCGGCAGCAGGATGCGCAGATAGAGGCCGTCGAGCGCTTCCACGTCGCCCACCAGGCGCTGCAGCACGTCGCCCGCGCGCCGGAACCCGAGCCCGCCGGCCGCACGCGCGGCCAGTCCCCGGAAGAACCATACCCGCAGATCGGCCAGGGCGCGGAAGGTGGCGCCGTGAGTGACCAGCCGCTCGCAATACCGCAGCACCACCCGCAGCGGCCCGAGCACTCGCAGCCACAACCCGGCTGCCAGCAACGCACCCGTCAGCACCGCCGCGACTGTTGCCCCGGACAACGCCATCATCGCGACACCTGCGGACAGCGCGGCCAGCGAAAGCAGCAACCCGGCGACCAGGGGACCGGCGCGGCCACGCCAAAGCGCCAGCACGCGCAGCAGCGCTGTCACGCGGCGCCCCCCGCCCTGACGACACCCGAAGCATTGGCGAGCCGCCCGTCGCGCAGGTCCAGCCGCCGGCCGCCGAACAACTGGGCGGCGGTCGAGTGGCTGGCCATCACCACGGTCCGGCCGGTCGCCAGGCGTTTAAGGCTGGTCAGCACGTCGCCCTCAGTCGCCGGATCCAGGTGCGCGGTCGGCTCGTCGAGCAGCAGGAGCGGCGCGTTCTTCAGGAAGGCCCGCGCAATGGCGACGCGTTGCGCCTGACCGCCCGACAGCCCGTGTCCGCCCTCGCCGATCGGCGTGTCGAGCCCCAGAGGCAGGTTGTCGGCGAACTCGTCGATGCGGGCCTGGCGCGCCGCCTCCTCGATTTCGGCCGGTGTCGCCTCGGGACGGGCAAACGCGATGTTGTCCCGGATCGAGCCGGCGAACAGCGCCGGGCGCTGCCCGATCCATGCGGTCAGGCGGCTGAGGGCCTGCGGCACGATGTCGGCGATGTCGTGGCCGTTGATCAGGATGCGGCCCTCGTCCGGGCGAACGAACCCCAGCAGCAGCTCGATGATGCTGGATTTGCCGGCGCCGGACGGCCCGGCCAGCACCAGCATCTCGCCGGGCGCCACGAAGAAGCTGACCCCGTCGAGCGCCGCGCCGCGCGAGGCGTCCCAGACCAGCCGCACGTTTTCGAACGCCAGCGCCACGCCGCGTGCCTCGATGGTGCGGATGGCCGCCGCAACCGGCGGCTTCGGCAAGGCGGGCAGGCCGACCAGGGCCTCGGCGGCACCGGTCGCGTGGATGCGGTCCTGGTAGGCGGCAGCGAAACCACGCAGCGGTGCGAAGAACTCCGGCACCAGCAGCAGCGCAAACAGCGGCCGCATGATCAGCGCCTGCCGCCCCGCCAGGCTCGCGCGGCCGAGCAGGTTGATCCGGTAATGCAACGCGAGGACCACCAGTGCTCCGGCCATCGCGCAGTCGAGTGCCGCCGATGACAGGAACGCCACCCGCAGCACCCGCATGGTGCGCCGCCGCAGCTCGTCGGCCGCCCGAGCCAAGGCCAGCGCCTCGTCCTCGGCCCGTCCGGCCAGCACGATGGTCGCGATGCCGCGCACCCGGTCGAGGAAACGCGCCTGCAAGCGCGCCATCGCCAGGAACTGGCCGCGCGAAGCAGTGGCGGCCCCGATGCCCGCGGCGGCTTGTCCGATCGGCACCAGCATTCCGGCGAGCAGCAGGACCAGCGCCGCGTAGGGATCAACCGCGAGCGCGCACAGGGCGACGAGAGCCGGACCGGCGATCGCCAGGGCAGCGGCCGGCACCCAGCGGCTGAACAGACCATCCAGCGCCTCGACCCGGTCGACGACCGAGGCTGCCAGCTCGCCCGAATGCTTGCCGCGCAGCAGCGCAGGGCCGGCGGCCAGGATGCGGGCCAGGACGTCGCGCCGCAGACGCACGCGCCCGGTGGCGCCGGCCCGGAACGCGGCCTGCTCGGCGCCGAACTGCAACCCAGCCCGCAGCAGCGCCAGCACGGCAAACCCGCACGCCGGCAGCAACAGGCTCAAACGATGTTGGTGTCCTACCCGGTCCACCGTGAGGGCCGATGCCAGCACCGCGGCCACGCAGCCCGCCTGGGCTACCGATGCCGCAAGGCTGGCCAGCCCGAACGCAATGACCGGCATGGCCGGCTTCCGCGCCTCGCGGGTCTGCTGCCTCGCCCAATCCCGGGCAGCCTTGCGTCCATCCTGCATGGCCGTGATGTAGCCGCAGTTCCCGGTTCCGCAAACCTCGTCATGTCCGGCCAAGGTCCGGGCCGTCACGCCTGAACCTCTAGGCGGCTATCTCCGCCTGGTCCGCCTCGCGGTTCAGGGGCACCCGCAGCGAATAGCGGGTGCCGGCATCCTCGTGCACCGTGAGCGTTGCGCCGAGCTGGCGGGCGAATCCGCGGATCAGGGTGATGCCGATGCCGTCGCGCGGCCCCGACTCGGTTTCGGTCCGGCCGGCGGGGATACCGACACCGTCGTCTTCCACCACCAGGTCGGCGAACTCGTCATCGGCGGTCAGGCGCACGCTGACCCGTCCGGTGCGGCCGCCGGGAAACGCGTATTTCACGGCGTTGCTGACCGCTTCGGTCACCACCAGCGACAGCGGCACTGCCTGGTCGCTCGACATCCGCAGCGGGCTCGCCTCGATGGTGAGCTGGATGCGGCGGCCCGGGACCTCGCCCATGGCCGTGAACAACTGGCTGCACAGCTCCGTCAGGAAGCCCGGCATGTCGATCGTGTGCACCTCGCCGTGCATGTAGAGGTGCCGGTGCAGCGTGGCCAAGGCGCGCACCCGGTCGCGGGCGCTCGCGAACTCGGCTTTCGCCTCCGGCATCTTGATGCGCGAGGCCTGCAGGTTGAGCAGCGAGGCGACGATCTGCAGGTTGTTCTTCACGCGGTGATGGATCTCGCGCATCAGCAATTCCTGCTGGGCGGCGGCGATCCGGTGCCGCGACTCGTGCTCGGCAACCGCCTGGGTCGCTTCGGCGAAGGTGCTCGCCAGCTCGCGCAACTCGGTCGGCGGATCGCGCAGCGACTTGGCATTGAACCGGCCGTTGCGGCGCCAGTCGGCGACGGCACTGCTCAACTGCGTCAGCGGCTCGACCAGCGCCAGATGCGTGCCGATCGCCACGGCCGCCAGGCCCAGCAGCAGCAACAGGCAAAGCTGTCCGATGCGGCGGATCAGCAGCCCGGTCGCCGCCGCCCGGTCGAGCGTCGCGGGGTAGGCCACGATAAGGCTGTAGCCATCGCCGAGCTGCGCCGATGCGTAAGCGTAGGGCAGGCCGCCTGCCGACCGCGCGGCGATGACTGCCGGCCCGGCCTGCAACGCCTGCAAGGTCTTCGGCGGGGGCAGGCCGAGTGCATCGACGGCGGCCACCTGCACGATGTGGCCGGTGCCATCGCTCATCCAGAGCGCCCGCAGATCGGGGACCAGCGCTCCGGGAGCCTGGGCAAACCAGTCGATCCGCAAACCGGCATAGACGAACCCGGCGATGCGGCTGTCCTGCAGGATCGGGTAGGCGGCCGGGATCACCAGCTGCCTGGTCAGCGCACTGGTCCTGATCGGGCCCAGCACGAAGCCTTTCCGTGCCGCGGCCTGGCCGAACAGCTCGCGGTTGGCCGCAGCGTTGACCGCCAGGCCGGTGGGGATCGGGCGCGCGGAGCAACGGATCACCCCCTCGGGCGTGACGGCGGCAATGTTCGAATATCGCGCCAATTGCAAGGCCAGGATGCTGGCCAGGCGCGCGTCGCAGGGTGGCCGGCCGGCGCCGCCTGTTGCCCGGTCCGCATCGCCAGGAGAGGGCAGCGGCGACAGTTCGGACATCTGCGCCACCGCCTGCAGCATCTGTTCCGCCCCGGTGATCGCCGAGAAATGCCGGGCAGTGGCGGATTCCCGTAGCCGGGATGCCGTCTCCGACGTGGTGGCCAATGCGAGACGGTAGTTCTGCCAGGCGATCGTTGCCGACAACATCAGCAATGGGATGGCGGCGATCAGGACAAGCAGCGCCAGGCGCACCCGGATGGGCCCGAGCAGGGTGCCGAGCCTGCCGCGTTTTCCGTCGAGTTCACCGTTCCGCCTGCCGGGCCGCCCTGCATCGGAGGGCGGCGGGCTTGGCGAACCGCTCACCTTTTCCGGTCCTCCTCGATGAGCCGCAGCAACTCCTCCGGAAGCGGCTCACTCGCAACCTTGTCGAAAATCTCGTGAAGGCCACGCTGCAACCACATGTCGAAAGCAGCCTCGGTTTTCCGGGGCTTCTTCGGCACAGGTGATACAGGATCCTTCGCCTTGGACATTATTATAGGATTTAACCCTGGTGAACGCTGAATTCGGACGGCTGCCCATCAAGGCAGCCGCCCGGGTTCGGTTTTTCAGACACTCAGCAAGACAGGGTGATGATCACGCGTGCTGTGCGTCGCGCTCACCTTCGGCGAGGCGGCGGGCCAGGAGGGCCGCAGCGCCGCGGGCAGCCTTGGCGCTCTCCTTGGTCTCACCGAGCAGCCAGGATTCGAGCTGACGGCGGGCGCGGAAGACGCGACTCTTGGCAGTGCCGACTGCGCAGCCGGTGGATTCGGCGAGCGCCTCGTAGCTCATGCCGTGCACCACGACCATCACCAGGGCTTCGCGCTGGTCAGAAGGCAGCCTGGTCATCGCCTGGGCGAGTTCCTTGAGCGCCAGACGATCTTCGTGGGGTGCTTCGGTCGCGAACACCGAGCTCGGCACATCGTCGATGTCGGTCGTGTCGCGACGCTTGCGCAGGTTGCTGATGAAGCGGTTGCGCAGGATGCGATGCATCCATGCGGGAAAATTCGTGCCGGGGATGAAACTCTGCTGGGCGGATAGCGCGTTGCAGACTGCGTCCTGAACGAGGTCCTCGGCGGCGGCGCGATTGCGGGTCAGAGCCAGCGCCTGGATGCGCAGCTTCGGCAGGATCGCGATGATCTGGTCATGAAACGAGGGTGACATCGTGGCGGCGGTCATGGGTCTCTCCGTCTTCCTGAACAACCAATGACGCAGCTCCGGATTACGCTGCATCCCCATCGATCACGAAAACGTCAGCGAACCCGGCTGCGTGTTTTGCGCTGTGCGCGGCCTCCCGCCGGGCAGAGGGCGTTCACTCGTCCCATGGCCGCGGACCTTCGCCGAACGCCAAGGCGAGCTTGCCGCGCGCGCGTGAGACACGGGCGCGCATCGTGCCGACCGGAACGCCGCAGACGACCGCCGCCTCCTCGTGCGTCAGTTCCTGGGCGCCGACCAGCACCAGGGCCTCCCGCAGCAACGGTGGCAACGTCCACAACATGCGCGACATGTCGGCGATCTCGCCATGATGCTGCTGCAGGACCTCGCCGCCGGATTGCGCGTGCAAGGCAATGGCCGCGCTTTCGCGCTTCGCCCGGCGCTGCTGCTCGAAGAATGCATTTCGCAGGATTGTGAACATCCAGGCTTTCAGGCTGGTCCCGGCCTGGAACTGGTCGATCGCGCCGAGTGCACGCACGACCGCATCCTGCACAAGATCGTCGGATCGTGTCCTGTCACGTACCAGAAAGCGCGCATAAGCCCGCAGCTCGGGAAGCAGTGACGCCATCTCCCGCCTTGACGCGGCCCCAGCATCGCCCATTGCCTTGTGCGGCACGGCTTTATCCACCAGACCCGTGCCGCATGGAGATCGACGCGACCCCGATGCATCCGCTCCCCGCGTTGTCACCCGGCCGAAAGCTTCCGCCGCTGGACCACCCGCTCGAACTTACCGCCACCGAAACACCCGAAACCCACCCTGGCGCCACCTGCAATTTCCCCGATGAGGCTTTTTGATGACCAGCCTGCGACGCGACGACCTGATCCGAGCGCTGCCTTACGCCCGCAGGTATGCGCGGGCGTTGACCGGCAGCCAACCGGCAGGGGACGCCTTGGTTGCCGAATGCCTGCGTGACACGCTGGCGGGAACCAGCACCAGTGTGGGCGGCGAGGATCCTAGGCAGGTGCTGTATCGCGGCGTCACACAGCTGTTCGACGCCGGCGCACGTGGTGGCGACGCTGCTGAAGGCCTGTCCGCCAAGCAGCGGCAACTGCTTCTGCTCACATCCCTGGAAGACGTTTCGGCCGAGCATGCCGGTCCCATCCTGGGCCTGAGCGCCGATGATGCGGCGGCCCAGCTGGCGGAGGCGCGGGAACGCCTGCGGGCATCGGCCGCAACCGACGTCCTCATCATCGAGGACGAGCCGATCATCGCAATGGACCTCGAGGAACTGGTGCAGAGCTGCGGACACCGGGTGGTTGGCGTGGCGGCGAGCGAAGCCGAGGCGATCGACATCGCCAAGCGCACCCGGCCCGGGCTGATCCTCGCCGACATCAATCTGGGTCTGGGCGGCGACGGCACCAGTGCGGTCAGCACCATCCTCCGCAGCCACTATGCGCCCGTGATCTTCGTCACCGCCTATCCCGAGCGCCTGTTGACCGGCGATGCCGTCGAACCTGCCTTCGTCATCACCAAGCCCTTCGAGCCGCTGACGCTCGCCATCGCCACCTACCAGGCAGTCACCGGCGGGGTGCAGCTCGACAGCGTCTGAGCGGCCGCTCACGCCCTGTCCCAGCGGCCTGCCACGATGAACACCGCCGGGCGGGTGTCCGACGCTGATCCGCGGCCATTCGGCAATCCCTGATTCTGCAGACCCCGGCTGCTGCAACCCCAGCCCTCCTGGCGCTCTAGAACCTCCCGATACGGTGAGGAACACTTCATGGCAGCTACGACGCAAGCCGCCGGCCTGGCTGAGCCTCAGGCTGCGGGCCCCGCAAAACCTGCGACTCCACAGGTTGCTCCGTCCCAGGGTGTGAAGCCGGCGGACCAGACGCCCGCACAAGCCGCGACGGCGCCGAGGATCGTGCATGCCGACTTCGCCGCCGATCCGGCCGAAGCCTGCAGCGATGCGGCCGCGCAGGGTTTCACCCACATCCTCGGGGCGTTGCCCCTGGAGTCCGTTCCCGGCGCCTCGCTGAAGGCGCTGGTCGATGCGGCATCCGGTGCGGGTTTGGGCGTCCTGCTGGACATCCAGCTCGACCGGTTGGATGCCGCCTCGCCCTTGCTGGGCGCCGCGGACAGCCCGTTCGCGGCGCCGTCGCGCGATACTCTGCTCGACCCGCGGCACAGCGAAGGTGCCGATGCGGCGACCGCCCATATCGGATCGCGAGGCGACGCCCTTGCCCTGGCCGCCTGGTGGGTCGGCCATCTCCGGCCGATACAGGCCGCAGGCGTCGCGGGTTTCCGGCTGCTCGGCCTGCACGGCGTGCCGGACGCGCTGCTGCCGGTTTTGATCGGCACGTTGAGACAAGGTTTGCCCGGCTGCCTGCTGCTGGGCTGGACACCGGGCCTCACACGGCAGGCCATGCTGGCGCTGCAGGGGCAGGGGCTCGATGGCGTGTTCGCCTCGTTGCCCTGGTGGGACTGGCAGGCGGACTGGCTTTGGGACGAGGTCGCGGCACTCGCGCGGGTGGCGCCGGTATTGGGGGTGGATGGCCATCCCCCGGCACCGCATGACGGCGGAGTGCGCCGGACCCGGCGCGCAGGCGAGCCGCGCGCGACCTCGCTCGCGGCTGTATTGGGGCAGGGCTGGCTGCATGTCGCCCCGCCGGCACCCACGCGCGACCACCCCGGCAAGGCAGGTTCGGGCCCTGCCGCAAACCTGCCGGACCTAGTCGCCACCCTGAACGAAGTGTTGGCACGCGAACCGGTGCTGACAGCGCCTACGCGTCCGGGGCTGCCGCTCGGCGATGCCGCCCCGGCACTGGCCGTGCTGCGGACCGATGCCGCGGATCAGCGTTCCGCCACCCGCGCGAGCATCGCGGTGATCAACACCGACCCGGCGCGCAGCCTGCCGGTGCAGGGAGCGGCGTTGCTGACCGCGGCGGGCGGCCGGTTCGACGGCTTCCGCGATCTGTCGGGCGACGAAGACCTGTCGCCGGGCACCGTCATCACGCTGCCGCCGGGCGGCATCCGGGTGTTTGCCGCCTCCGCGCGCCGCACAGATGCCGCAGCCCACCGGTCCACCGCCGAGAGTGCCGCCAAGGCCGCTGCCATGCCGCGCCTGGGCATCGAGTTGCCCACGCCTTCGGTCGATGGCGGCGCTTTCCCGGTGAAGGCGGTCGCCGGCGAACTGGTGAGCGTGGAAGCCGACATCGTCTTTGACGGGCACGACAAGATCGCCGCGGCTCTGCGCTGGCAGGACCCGGATGGCGCGTGGCAGGAAACCCCGATGCGGCCGCTCGGCAATGACCGTTGGCAGGCGGCATTCCCGTTGATGGCGCTAGGCCGCCACGCCTATGTGGTCACCGCATGGCGCGACCGCTTCGAGACGTTCCGCGACGAACTCGCCAAGAAATCCAACGCCGGCGTCCCGATCCGTCTGGAGTTGATGGAAGGCGAGGCCTTGGTGAAGGAAGCCGTCGCACGGCAAAAGGGACCGGCCCAGGCGGCGTTGCAGGGCCTGATCGCAGCGCTCGCCGGCGGTCAGGAAGCCGGCAAGCTGGCCGTCATGCTCGCCCCCGAAACGGCGCGGCTGATGGCCGAGGCCGATGACCGGCCGTTCCTGGTGCAGACCGCTCCGATCCCGGTCGACGCCGAGCGCATCGGCGCACGTTTCGCGAGCTGGTACGAGGTGTTTCCCCGGTCCATGAGCGACGATCCTGCGCGGCACGGCACCTTTGCCGACGTGGAGCGGCATCTGCCACGGATCGCCGGCATGGGCTTCGACGTGCTGTATTTCCCGCCGATCAGCCCGATTGGCCGCGTCAACCGCAAGGGCCGCAACAACACGCTGACACCGGCGCCCGAAGATCCCGGCAGCCCGTACGCGATCGGGTCCGAGGATGGCGGCCACGATGCGCTTCACCCGCAACTCGGCACGCTGGAGGATTTCAGGCGCTTGCGCGTGGCGGCTGCGGCGCAGGGCCTGGAACTGGCGATCGACTTCGCCATCCAATGTTCGCCGGACCACCCGTGGTTGAAGCAGCATCCCGGCTGGTTCGATTGGCGGCCCGACGGGACGATCCGCTACGCGGAAAATCCGCCGAAAAAATACGAAGACATCGTCAACGTCGATTTCTACGGACGGGATTCGGTGCCTTCGCTGTGGAATGCACTCTGCGACGTGGTGCTGTTCTGGGCCGAGCAGGGTGTCAGGCTGTTCCGTGTCGACAACCCGCACACCAAGCCGCTGCCGTTCTGGCAATGGATGATCGGCGAAGTCAGGACGCGCTTTCCCGACGCGATCTTCCTCGCCGAAGCGTTCACCAGGCCGAAGATCATGTATCGATTGGCGAAGGTGGGTTTCTCGCAGTCCTACACGTATTTCACCTGGCGGAACTCGAAACGCGAACTCGAGGAGTACCTGACAGAGTTGTCCACTCAGGCGCCCCGCGACTTCTTCCGGCCACACTTCTTCGTCAACACGCCGGATATCAACCCGCCCTTCCTGCAGACTTCCGGGCGCCCCGGTTTTCTGATCCGTGCAGCGCTGGCGGCAACACTGTCGGGCCTGTGGGGTGTGTATAACGGCTTCGAGTTGTGCGAAGCGGCGGCCATACCGGGGCGCGAGGAATATCTCGACAGCGAGAAATACCAGCTTCGGGCGTGGGATTGGGACCGTCCGGGAAACATTGTCGACGAGATCACCGCGCTGAACCGCATCCGCAAGCAGAACCCTGCGTTGCAGACGCATCTGGGCGTCACTTTCCTGCTGGCCCGCAATGATGCGGTGCTCTACTACGAGAAGGCCACTGCCGATCGATCGAACGTCGTGCTCATTGCCGTCAGCCTGGACCCGTTTCAGGCACAAGAGGCTGACTTCGACTTGCCGTTGTGGCATTGGAAGCTGCCGGATGACGGCGCATTGTCGGCCCAGGATCTGGTCGGCGGTGGACAGTTCACCTGGCGCGGCAAAGTACAACACCTTCGGTTGACGCCGGAAAATCCATACGCCATCTGGCGCGTGCGTCCGTCAGCCTGATCCACACCTTCAGACGGAACCGCGATGAATCCTCAGACAGCAACGCCGCCGGTTGAAGATGCGCTCTGGTACAAGGACGCGATCATCTACCAGCTGCACCTGAAATCCTTCTTCGATTCCGACAATGACGGGATCGGGGATTTCAACGGATTGATGGAGAAGCTCGACTACATCGCCGAGCTTGGCGTGACCGCGATATGGATGCTCCCGTTCTATCCGTCGCCACGCCGGGATGACGGGTACGACATCGCCGATTATCGCGGCGTCCACCCAGATTACGGGACGCTCGCCGATGTGCGCCGCTTCATCGAGGCGGCGCATGCGCGCAACATCCGCGTCATCGCCGAACTCGTCATCAACCACACCAGCGACCAGCATCCGTGGTTCCAGCGGGCGCGCCACGCGCCGCCGGGCTCACCCGAGCGCGAGTTCTATGTGTGGTCCGACGATGACGACAAATATGCCGGCACGCGCGTCATCTTTCTCGACACGGAGAAGTCGAACTGGACATGGGACGAGGAAGCCAAAGCCTATTTCTGGCACCGCTTCTATTCCCACCAGCCCGATCTGAACTTCGACAATCCGGCGGTGCTGGAAGAGGTCCTGTCGGTCATGCGGTTCTGGCTCGACATGGGCATCGACGGACTCCGCCTGGATGCGGTTCCTTACCTCGTCGAGCGTGAGGGCACGAACAACGAGAACCTCGCCGAGACGCATGACATCCTCAAGCGTATCCGCGCCGAGCTGGACAGGCACGCACCCGGCCGCATGCTGCTGGCCGAAGCGAACCAGTGGCCGGAAGACGCGCAGCAGTATTTCGGCGACGGCGACGAGTGCCACATGTCTTTCCACTTCCCACTGATGCCGCGCATGTACATGGCGATCGCGCGCGAGGATCGTTTCCCCATCACCGACATCATGCGGCAGACGCCGGCCATCCCGGCGAACTGCCAGTGGGCCGTGTTCCTCCGGAACCATGACGAGCTGACACTCGAAATGGTGACCAGCGCGGAACGCGACTATCTGTGGGAAACATATGCGAGCGACCGCCGCGCGCGTATCAACCTCGGGATCAGGCGCCGCCTGGCACCGCTGCTGGAGAGGGACCGCCGGCGCATCGAGTTGATGAACGGCTTGCTCCTGTCGATGCCCGGAACGCCGGTCATCTATTACGGCGATGAGATCGGGATGGGCGACAACATCCATCTCGGCGATCGCGATGGCGTCCGCACACCGATGCAGTGGTCCGTCGATCGCAACGCAGGGTTCTCCCGCGCCGATCCTGCAGCATTGGTGCTGCCCCCGATCATGGACCCGATCTACGGCTTCCCCGCAGTGAATGTGGAAAGCCAGGCACGCGACCAGCATTCCTTGCTGAACTGGATGCGCACGATGCTGGCGGTCCGTCGCCAGCATCGTGCGTTCGGACGCGGCACGCAGCGCTTCCTGTATCCGAACAACCGCAAGATCCTCGCATACCTCCGCGAGCTGACCGACGAGACCACGGACGAAGTATTGCTGTGCGTCAGCAATCTTTCCCGCACGGCGCAGGCGGTGGAGCTCGATCTGACGGCGTTTTCCGGACGCACGCCGGTGGACATCGTCGGCGGTGAAGCGTTCCCCGCCATCGGGCAGCTCAGCTATCTGCTGACGCTTCCGGCGTATTCATTTTATTGGTTTGCGTTGCGGACAGCAGCATCCATGCCCTCCACTGTCAGCCAGTCGCCGGCCCCGATGCCGGAATATGCGACCATCGTGTTGCGTCGTGAGATCACCGAGGTTCTACAACCCACCGGCCGCGCCATTCTGGAGCGGGAAGCGCTGCCCGCTTACCTCCAGAAGCGCAGGTGGTTCGGCTCCAAGGGCGAGAAGCTCGATTCCGTGCGCCTCGCCTATGCGGTCAAAATCGGCGAGGGCATACGCGCATCGCTGTTGAGCGAAGTCGAGGCGAGCATCGGCGACCGCGTCGAGAGCTACGCGCTGCCGCTGGGCATTTGCCGCGACGACAGCACCAGCGGTCCGCTGGCCCAGCAGCTGGCGCTCACCCGCGTGCGGCGTGCGGCGGAAGTCGGATATCTGACGGACGCCTTTGCACTCGATGCCTTCAGCCGCAACGTCATCGACGCGATGCGAAGCGAGCGCGTACTGCCGTTCACCGGCGGCCAGATGGTGTTCCACAAATCGCCTTTGTTGAACGACATCGTCCTGGCCGATGACGCGCCGATCCATCGGCTGTCCGCGGAACAATCCAACAGCTCGCTCATCGTGGATGAGCGCGTGGTCCTGAAGGTCGTCCGCAAGGTGCTTGCCGGCCGTCACCCCGAAGCGGAGATGACCGGCTACCTGACCGAACGTGGGTTCCGAAACATCGCTCCTCTGCTCGGCGAGGCGATCCGGTCCGACGACGATGGGACGCAGCATACGGTCATGCTGCTGCAGGGGTTCGTTCCCAATCAGGGCGACGCCTGGAGCTGGACCCTCGATTACCTGAAGCGTGTCTCGGCCGAGATTGCGGCGGAGGACGACGCCGCTGCGTTCCAGGACGCGTTGAGCGGCTACCTGTCACTTGCCAGCTCGATCGGCCGCCGGCTTGCCGAGATGCATGCCGTACTCGCCACCGATTCGAACCAGCCGGAGTTTGCGCCCGAGCAGGCCGGCGATGCGGAGGTGGAGATCTGGGCGCAAGGCGTCGTCGAACAGATCGATCTCGCAGTGCGCGCCGTCCAGCGCGTCACTGACTGGGCGGATGAGGCAACCCACACCCTGGCCACGAACTTCACAGGCCACGCCGATGACCTTCGCGAAGCGGCGTGGCGTCTCGCCCGCTCGGCAGCAGGGCAGGCGACGCAGACCCGCGTGCACGGCGACTTCCATCTTGGCCAGGTGCTGGTGACGCCGGGCGACGCGACGTTGATCGACTTCGAAGGCGAACCGGCAAAGACGATGGAGCAGCGCCGTGCGAAGTCGTCGCCGTTGCGCGATGTGGCAGGTCTCCTCCGTTCGTTCGATTATGCTGCCGCAAGTGCATTGGCGGGCCGTGTGCCTGGGTCCGACCAGGCGGCGGAGCGTCAAAGCGCGTTGGTGGAACAGTTCAGGCAGACTGCGGGCAAGGCGTTTCTGGATTGCTACCGCCATGTTCTGCATGCGGCGCCGAGCCCTTGGGTGCAGCCGGCTGTGGAAGCATCACTGCTCGATTTGTTCCTGCTCGAGAAAGCAGCTTACGAAATCCGGTATGAGGCGGCGAACCGCCCTGCATGGATAGGAATACCACTTGCGGGCGTGGCACGCGTGGCTGCCCGTGTGATGGCGCGAAAGGAAGACAATGTCTGACGAAATCCCCGATCAGGGGGTGATGGAGGCGCTGGTCCATGCGCGCCACGGCGATCCTTTTGCGGTTCTCGGGCCACATGCCGCGGCGTCCGGAACGGCCGTGCGTGCGTTCCTGCCCGACGCAGACAGCGTCGAAGTCATCGCGCGCGACACCGGGTTGCCGCTCGGCGCGCTGCATCGTGTACATGAGGCCGGCTTGTGGAGCGGTCTGGTGTCTCAAGCGTCGCCATACAAATTTCGCGTCAAGTCCGGCGCGACGGTGACGGAAACCGAAGATGCATACAGCTTCCCGCCGCTGCTCGGCGACATCGACATCTACCTTCTTGGCGAAGGACGGCACCGCGATTTTGCACGGGTGCTGGGCGCGCATGCGGTCATCATCGATGATGTTGCCGGAGTACGCTTCGCGGTATGGGCGCCGAACGCCCGGCGCGTGTCGGTGGTGGGTGGCTTCAATCACTGGGACGGACGGCGCCACCCTATGCGGCTACGCCAAGGGTCGGGTGTCTGGGAATTGTTCATCCCGCGCATCGGCCCAGGGGAAATCTACAAATACGAGATATTGGGGCCGGATGGTTCCGTCTTGCCGCTGAAGGCCGATCCGGTTGCACAAGCCACCGAGCGTCCGCCGGCGACAGGGTCCGTCGTTCCGGATCCTGCAGACCCAGTCTGGACCGATGATGAGTGGATGGCTTCCCGCGGCATGCGTCAGCAAGTGGACGCACCGATGTCGATCTACGAAATGCATGCGATGTCGTGGCTGCCCGACGCCGAACGCGCGAACTACACCTGGGACGATCTCGGCGACAAACTCATTCCCTATGTGCAGCAGATGGGCTTCACGCATCTGGAGCTGATGCCCGTCATGGAGCATCCGTTCGGCGGCTCCTGGGGATACCAGCCACTTGCGCAATTCGCACCGACCGCGCGGCTGGGTGAGCCGCTCGGCTTCGCCCGTTTCGTCGATCGGTGTCACGCAGCCGGCGTCGGCGTCATCCTGGATTGGGTCCCTGCGCATTTCCCGACGGACGCACACGGCCTTGCCCGCTTCGATGGCACGCCGCTTTATGAGCATGCCGATCCGCGCGAGGGGTTTCACCGTGACTGGAACACCTACATCTACAACCACGGCCGGAACGAGGTGCGCGCATTTCTGATCGGCAGCGCGCTGCACTGGCTGGAGCACTTTCACGTCGACGGTATAAGGGTCGATGCCGTCGCATCGATGCTCTACCGTGACTACAGCCGGCCGGCCGGGGAGTGGGTGCCGAACAAGTTTGGTGGCCGCGAGAATCTCGAAGCCATCGAGTTCTTCCATGAACTCTCACGCGCAATGATAGACCGCGTACCCGGCGCGATCATGATTGCCGAAGAATCCACGGCGTTCCCGAAGGTGTCGCGGCCGGTCAGTGAAGGCGGTCTCGGCTTCGATTACAAGTGGAACATGGGCTGGATGCACGACAGCCTGCATTACATGGAGGAGCAGCCGGTCTACAGGCGCTGGCACCATGGCGAAATCACCTTCGGTTTGGTGTACGCGTTTTCCGAGAACTTCGTGCTGCCGCTATCGCACGACGAAGTCGTTTATGGAAAAGGTTCGCTGATCAGGAAGATGCCCGGAGACGAGTGGCAGCAGTTCGCCAATCTTCGCGCTTATTTCGGCTTCATGTGGACCCATCCCGGCCGCAAGCTGCTCTTCATGGGTGGAGAGTTCGCCCAATGGAGGGAGTGGAACCATGATGCCGGCCTGGATTGGTTTCTCCTCGACAATTCCCTGAACAAGGGAATGCAGCGTTTCGTCTGCGACCTCAACGCCGTCTACCGCTCGAACCCGGCATTGTACTCGCGAGACAGCGAGGCGGACTGTTTTCAGTGGCTTGTCATAGACGATGCCGACCAAAGCGTCTTTGCATATCTTCGGACGGGCGCTCCCGGCAGCGCGCCCGTCCTGGTCGTCTGCAACTTCACGCCCATGCCTCGCTACGGGTACCGTATAGGCGTGCCGACTTCGGGCAAGTGGGCGGAGATGCTCAATTCGGATGCTGGCGTGTATGGCGGGTCTAACGTTGGCAATGGCGGTGCGGTGGATGCCGAGAACATCGCAAGTCATGGTCATGACTATTCAGTTCAACTGACGCTCCCACCCCTGGCGACGATCGTGCTCAAAGCCCCATGAAATACCTTGCTGCATGAAACACGCTGAAATCGAACGAAGCCGGAGTGCGGACGATATGGCGACTTTCGACCCGCCGGCCTTCGGCCCGAGGCTGCTGCCTGGTGGCAAAACCCGTTTCCGACTATGGGCTCCATCGGTGGAGGCGGTGACGCTGCGCCTGAACGGTAGCACGGACATTGCCATGCGAGCCGAAGCCGATGGCTGGTACAGCATCGAAGCGGACGCTCCGCCCGGAACGCACTACAACTTCATCATGCCCGATGGCTTGGAAGTACCGGACCCGGCGTCTCGCGCCCAGTCGGACGATGTGCACGGTCCAAGTGTCGTTATCGATCCGAACGCTTTCGTCTGGCGGCATCCGGAATGGAACAACCGTCCGTGGCACGAAGCGGTAATCTACGAGTTGCACCCCGGCGCCATGGGGGGCTTTGCCGGCATCCGCGAGCGGCTGCGAGAGCTGTCCGAGCTTGGAGTGACCGCAGTAGAGTTGATGCCGATTGCGGACTTTCCTGGCCGGCACAACTGGGGATACGACGGTGTTCTTCCCTATGCGCCCGACAAGGCATACGGCACACCCGACGAGTTGCGCGCCTTGATCGATGCTGCGCACGGCGAGGGGCTGATGGTTTTCCTCGACGTCGTCTACAACCATTTTGGTCCCGACGGTGCCTATCTTCATGCCTATGCCAAAGAGTTCTTCGATGAAGGCGTGCACACTCCCTGGGGTGCGGCGATAAACTTCAAGCGCTTCGAGGTGCAGGCGTTCTTCATCGAGAATGCACTGATGTGGCTGAATGAATACCGCTTTGACGGTTTGCGCTTCGATGCGGTCCACGCGATATCGCCGGCCGATTTTCTTCCCCGGCTGGCGTCGGCAATACGCGCCGGTGCTGACCGGCCAGTCCACTTGGTCCTCGAGCACGAGGGCAACAAATCCACTCTGCTGACCGGACCGGCTAACGGCCTGTTCGATGCGCAATGGGCTGACGATTGGCATCACTGCCTGCATGTCCTGCTGACCGGCGAGGTCGAGGGCTATTACGAGAGCTTCCAATCGCCTGCGGAGCAGCTCGCCAGGGCGATGGCGGAAGGCTTCGTATTCCAGGGTGAGGTTTCACCGCACCACAATGAGCCGCGCGGCGAGCCTTCAGCCGACTTGCCGCCCACCGCCTTCGTGATCTGCCTTCAGAACCACGATCAGATCGGCAACCGAGCGCTGGGTGAGCGATTGACCCAGCTTGCAGAACCGGCAGCGCTCGCCGCCGCAGCAACATTGCTTCTGCTCTCGCCCAATATCCCGTTGATCTTCATGGGCGAAGAGTACGCGTCCCGTACGCCGTTTCTGTTCTTCACAGACCACAATGACGAACTTGCGGAGTTGGTCCGTGAGGGACGACGGCGTGAGTTCGCGCATTTTGCAGCGTTTCAGGATCCCTCGAGACGAGCCCTTATCCCCGATCCGAACGCGCCGTCCACTTTCGCTGCTTCAATCCCGGAAGCTGCCGAGAATGGGACGTCTGCCTCGTCGTTCTACAAAGACCTCCTGAATGTGCGCCATGCCGAGATCGTCCCCGGCATCCCTGGATGCAGAAGCGCGGGTGCA
Organism: uncultured Acetobacteraceae bacterium; assembly: GCA_964657885.1. Lineage (GTDB taxonomy): Bacteria > Pseudomonadota > Alphaproteobacteria > Acetobacterales > Acetobacteraceae > BOG-908. Next base: position 19,419 of record CAZZWO010000016.1, read on the forward strand.
CGGGCATTGGGCAAGAAGGCGGTGCAAGGGTCGTGGCAGTTGGGTAATGGAGCCTTGTTGACGCTGGCTGCGAACTTCGGCACCGAAGCCGTCGACTTCACCGCGCCGAAAGGGCGGCTGATATTCGCAAGTGGACCGGAGTCGAACGACGGTCGGCTTCCGGCCCAGACGGCTTTGGCGTTCCTGGCAGCCTCAGAATGAGCGATCTCGAGCTGCAGCATCTCGCCAAAGCCGCCGACATTGCGACGTCGTGGAAGGATGTCTTCGGGAAAACACACGAGGTTGCGCCGCCCACCCTTCGTGCAGTCCTGCGCGCGCTCGATCTGCCGGCGGACACCGATGCCGAAATCGCCGACAGCACCGCCCGCGCGACACTCGCCTCGGACAGCCTTCCGCCATTGATCACCGGCGTGCAGGGAATGATCGTCAACTTGCCCGTGCCCCCCGGGCGATACCGCCTGACACTTGAAGACGGCCGTGTTTTCGACGGGTTTACGGAACAGCGGGACGGCGGCTGCACACTTCCGCCTATTCTGGAGGCAGGCTATCACGATTTGATCCTCGGCGATCAAACGACCAGCTTGGCCATTGCTCCCAGGCAGTGCTTCACCGCGCCGGAGGCGATGCGGCGTAGCAAGGGCTGGGGGCTTGCCGTGCAGCTATATGCGTTGCGGCGAACGGGCGACGCCGGCATCGGCGATTTCACTTCGTTGGCAAATCTTGCCCCGAAACTCGCAAGCCTGGGCGGCCAAGCCATCGGCATTTCACCCGTGCATGCGCAGTTCAGCGCCGACCCCGACCGCTTCAGCCCGTATGCGCCGTCAACCCGTACGGCGCTGAACGTGCTCCATGCTGCAATCGACACGATCAATCCGGAATTGGAGGCCCTCGACCTTATCGACTGGCCTGCCGCAAGCCGGTTCCGGCTCGCCCGTTTTCGTGAGTTGTTCGCTGCCGCAAAGAACGACGCCCAGGAACAAACCGCTTTCGAGAGGTTTCGCCAGTCTCAAGGTGCACGCCTGCACGAACATGCACTATTCGAAACCTTACACGCGCATTTTTTCGCAGCGGATGCCTCCAATTGGCATTGGAAATCCTGGCCGGCGGAATACCGGGAGCCAACCGGAAAGGCCGTCCTCGCCTTCGCCGAGCAACACGCAGACGAGGTCGGCTTCCATACCTGGCTGCAGTTCCGCGCAGACCAAGGGTTGGCTGCGGCCCAAGCGTCTTGCCGCAATGCCGGTATGGGGATCGGCATCGTAAGCGATCTGGCAGTCGGAACCGATTCTGGCGGAAGCCAATGCTGGAGCAGACAGCAGGAGACTCTGCTTGGCCTTTCAGTCGGGGCTCCGCCCGATCTGCTACAACGACATGGACAAAATTGGGGGCTCACTGCATTCAGCCCGCGCGGCTTGCGGCAGAATGGGTTCGCGACGTACCGCGACATGTTGCACACGGCATTGGCTCATGCTGGTGGGATGCGCATCGACCACGCCATGGGGCTTAACAGGCTTTGGGTGATCCCCGAAGGCGCTACCGGAGATGAGGGCGCCTACCTGTCCTATCCGGAGGACGACCTCCTGGCGTTGATCAAGCTGGAATCCCACAGGCACCGCGCCATCGTCCTCGCGGAAGACCTCGGGACAGTGCCTGAAGGATTTCAGGACAGGTTGCATGATGCCGGCGTCGACGGCATGCGTGTGCTCTGGTTCGAGCGCGACAAAGCCGGAAAGTTCGTGCCGCCACAACATTGGACACCCCGCGCCGCCGCAATGACCAGCACGCATGATTTGCCGACGGTAGCGGGCTGGTGGTCCGGCCGCGACATCGATTGGCGCGTGCAACTCGGGCTATCCGGCGAAACCGACGATGCACGAACAGAACGTGAGCATGACAAGGGCTTGTTGTGGGAGGCCTTCTGCACCTCCGGCGCAGCGGCGGGTGAAATGCCTGCCGCCGATGACGTTGCATCCATCGCGGATGCCGCATGTGTGCACGTGGGTAGCAGCGCATGCGAACTGGTGATGCTGCCGGTCGAGGACGCACTGGCCCTTGTCGAGCAGCCGAACCTGCCCGGCACCTTGCACGAACATCCAAACTGGCAACGCCGCCTGCCGGAACCACTGTTCGATAAGGCTGCCGAAAGCAGACTGGCGCTCCTCGACGAGGCGCGCCGAAAATAACGACGACGGTCCAGGCAACCGGCGGAATGCAGCCCCCGTCTCGAGGATACCAGATTTGAAGCCTCTCACCTCAACCGCCCGGTTTCAGTTCCACAAAGACTTCCCGCTGGATCGCGCAACCGATCTTGTTCCTTATATTTCGCGCCTTGGCATCAGCCATCTCTACGCATCGCCGATCTTCAAGGCGCGCCCAGGATCGACTCACGGCTACGACATCGTCGATCACACGCAAATCAATCCGGAGCTCGGCGGCGAGGATGCTCTCCGCCGCCTTAATGCCAGGTTGCGTGAACATGACATGGGACTGATCCTGGACATTGTCCCGAATCACATGGGTGTGGGCGGCGCCGACAACGCATGGTGGCTCGACGTGCTCGAATGGGGCCGTGCGAGTCCATATGCCGAGTTCTTCGACATAGACTGGGACCCACCGGACGCCACCCTTCGCGGCCGCATGCTGGCGCCGTTCCTCGGCAGCGCTTATGGCGAAGTGCTGGAGCGCAACGAACTACACCTGAAATTCGACCCGGAGGACGGCCGGCTCTTCGTCGACTACTTCGGAAACCGCTTCCCGATAAACCCGCGCGATTACACCTCTATCCTGCTTGGCGAGGGCGGGCCGCTTGAAACTCCGGCGCGCGTCTTCGCCGATCTTCCAGTCGGGCGCGATGAGATGCGGCAGGCAGCAGCCGCCGGCCGCAGTGAACTTCGTCGTCCGGAATACGCCCAGCCCATTGCCGAAGCTCTCCGCGCGTTCGACGCGTCCAGCGAACTCGGTCGTGACCGCCTGCATCGATTGCTCGACCGCCAAAACTTTCGCCTTGCCTGGTGGCGGGCAGCATCGGATGAAATCAATTGGCGCCGCTTCTTCGACGTGAATGCATTGGCCGGTATACGCGTCGAGAGTCCGCCGGTGTTCGAGGCGACCCATGCGGAGATCTTCCGCCTCTACGCTGAAGGCTTGATCGACGGCGTCCGGATCGACCATGTCGATGGCTTGGCCGACCCGCGCGGTTACTGCCGAAAACTCCGCCGGCGTCTCGACAGCCTTTCCGAACAGCGGCCAAAGGACCTGCCGACGACACCGCCGGTCATCTGGATTGAGAAGATCCTCGCCACACACGAGAAACTGGCGACGGACTGGCTGACGGACGGCACCACCGGCTACGACTTCATGAACGATGCGAGCGCGGTGCTTCATGACCCGGCGGGCGAGGCGGAAATCACGCGTATCTGGAGCGCAGCCACCGGCCGCACAGGGGTTTTCGAGGAGGAGAGCGTTCCTGCCCGCCGACAGATCATGCGGGAAAGTCTGTCCAGCGAACTCTATGCAACGTCCGTCGCGCTGCACCGCATTGCACGCCGGGATCTTTGCACGCGCGATTATACGCTGACGGCAATTCAGCGTACCCTGACCGAGTTGCTGGCGCATTTTCACGTGTATCGCATTTACGCAGGTCCTGGCGGCATGAGCGAGCCGGATCGCCAGGCGATGGATTGGGCACTGGCAGGCGCCCGCCGAACCGTCAGGGCAACCGACCGCAACCTTCTGGAGCTTCTGGCAAAGTGGTTGTCCGGCGACGACCTTCGGCAACTGCCCGCCGGCAGCCGGCGCCACGAACGGTTACGGGCCATGGTGCGCTTTCAACAGTTATCGTCGCCCACTGCGGCTAAGTCGGTCGAAGACACCGCTTTCTATCGCTACGGTCGCCTGTTGAGCCGCAATGAAGTGGGCTCGGAGCCGGCACAATTCGCGTTGGCACCCAGTGCGTGGCACGCAGTTTCGAAACAGCGCCGCAATCGCTTTCCCCGCGCCCTGCTTACAACCGCCACGCACGATCACAAGCGCGGTGAAGATGCCCGTGCACGGCTGGCTGTGCTGAGTGAAATACCCGCCGAGTGGGAAGCCGTATTGTCGCGCTGGATGCGCCTGAATGCGCCCATCAAACGCGATCTCGAGGGGCCGGCCCCCGATGCGGCGGACGAAGTCATGCTGTACCAGACGTTGATCGGCGCATGGCCGCTGGACCTGACCGCTGATGACCGCGACGGACTCATCGCTTTCCGTGAGCGGGTCGCAGCCTGGCAACAGAAAGCCCTGCGCGAGGCAAAGCGTCATTCGGGCTGGGCTGTGCCGAACGAAGCCTACGAACAGGCATGCCAGGATTTCCTCGCCGCCGTATTGGACCCCGAACGGCCGGCGCGCGTGGTGCATGAAATCTACGAATTCGTGCAACGCATCGCCGCACCTGGTGCGCTCAACGGACTGTCTCAACTCGTGCTACGCCTCGCCAGTCCCGGAGTGCCGGACCTGTATCAAGGAACCGAGTTTTGGGACTTCTCGCTGGTCGATCCGGACAACCGGCGTCCCGTGGATTACGAAGCTCGTCGCTCGTCTCTCGAAAGCGGGCAGTCGGCCGTCGACTTGCTGCCACACTGGCGGGATGGACGCGTGAAACAGGCGATTGTCGCCGGCGCCTTGGGTCTACGGATGCGCCAGCCGGCCGTGTTCTCCGAGGGAACATACCAGCCACTGCGCATCGAAGGCCCATGCGCAGACAACGCCCTGGCCTTCGCGCGCCAGCATGCTGACCAAACCGTGATCGCGGTGGTCAGCCGTCTTTCAGCTACAACCACCAGTGATCGGCCGCTTATCAACCCTGTGGCGTGGAAGGGAACGTACGTGATCATGCCGCGTTCCTTGCACGGGCGCGCGATGGTCCGAACTTTCGATGGCGGGTCATCGTCGGCGGCTATTCCTGCTGGCGGGCGGGTAAATCTGGATCAGGTTTTGGCCACTTTGCCGGTGGCCCTTCTGGAGGTTTGATGAACCGCATCGTTGTCGTGTCCAACCGGGTGCAAGTGCCGACAAACGGCGTGGCACAAGCCGGCGGACTGGCAGTGGCGCTCGATGGTTTGATGAACCAGAGTGGCGGGCTTTGGTTCGGCTGGTCGGGCGAGGTCAGCGAGCATGCAAGACGGGTCTCGCTGAAAAGCGTCGGACCGATGCAATTCGCGACTATCGACCTCACCCGCGAGGAACATGACCGCTACTACAACGAATTCTCCAACGCCACCCTGTGGCCATTGCTCCACTCCATGCCGGAGCACATGTCCTTCGACCGGCGTAGCGCGCTGATCTATCGGCAGACCAATGAGCGGATGACGGATGCCTTGCTTCCGCTGCTGCGTGCGACGGACCTTATCTGGGTACATGACTACCATCTGATGGCGATGCCTGCGATGTTGCGCGCCCGGGGGGTGCAGGCGCCGATCGGCTTCTTCTTGCACGTGCCGTTCCCTGCGCCGGACATGCTGGCAAGCGTTCCCGAAGCGGGCAGCCTCATCCGCGATCTGCTGTCGGCCGACTTGCTGGGTTTTCAGACCGCCAATGACCTGGAGAACTTTTGCGCAGCGGCCGGCCGTTTCACCAACGCGGCCCGGCTCGGCGACAGCCTGTTGGAGATGGCTGGCCGGCATGTCAGGCTCGGTGTTTTCCCGGTCGAGATTGAGGCGCGGGACTTTGCCCAGCAGGCCGAAACCGCATGGCGGTCGACATCGACCGAACGGCTTCGTCGCAGTCTGAATGGCCAGCAACTCATTTTGGGTATCGACAGGCTGGACCCTACCAAGGGACTCATCCAACGCATCGCCGGATTTCGCCGCCTCCTGGAAACCCGGCCGGATCGCCGTCGAGCGGTGACCTTGCTGCAGATTGCCGCAGAGTCGCGAAAGGACGTGTCGGCCTACAAAGAGCTCCGGATGGCGGTCGATGCGGAAGCTGGCGCCCTGAACAGCGACTGGGGTGAGCCGGATTGGACCCCGGCCCGTATCATCGCCCGAGGCGGCGCGCGTTCAACGGTGGCCGGCTACATGCGGGAGGCACGCGTGGGCTTGGTCACTCCCCTGCGCGACGGGATGAACCTCGTCGCCAAGGAGTTCGTGGCCGCTCAAGACCCGCAAGATCCGGGCGTGTTGGTCCTAAGCCGCTTTGCCGGGGCCGCCCATCAACTGGGGGCTTCGCTTCTGGTCAATCCACACGACCCCGATGAGCTGGCGGAGGCACTGGACCGTGCCTTGTCGATGCCGCTGGCCGAGCGCCAGACCCGCTGGCGGGAGTCCTGGAATGCGATCGAGGCGGCAACCCCAGCCGGCTGGGGCCAAAGTTTCCTGTCGGCGCTTCAGGACACCATAACGCCTTGTGCGAACGCCGGCATGCCCGTAGCCGAGGTATCAACCGGGCCAGTGCAGGTTCCGAGTGCGCCCGCTGGCGGCGGACAATACGCCGGCAGGACCACGCTCGGATCGGCCGAGATCATGTCCGGCGCTTCGACCCCGCCGATCGTGACAAAGTCGCAGCCCTTGTTGCCCATCATCAAGCAGCCAAGGCCACCTGCTACACGTCTAAACTAAGCTGCGGGCAGGGACGACCGCGCTACCCCGCTCGAGTGCTTCGCTCGACGTCGCCGGACAGGACGACCTTGCTACCTCGCTCTGGCGCTCCGCTCGACATCAATGATGGGCAGCCGCCCGGATTGCCTGGGCCATGCTGGCGACCCCGTTCCCACGGTTGCTGGAGAGTGCGGCGATGAGCCCGAGATCCGTCAGGAAAGACGGATCGGTCCGGTCGATCTCCTCTCGTGAACGGCCGGAATATACCCGGAGCAGCAAAGCCACGAGACCGGAGACGATAGCGGCGTCGGAGGCGCCGGCCAGGAACAGCTTACCGTCCTGCTCGCGAGCTTCCATCCAAACCTGGCTTTGGCACCCGGGAACCCGATGCGCATCATTCATCCACTCCGACGGGAATGCGGGTAACTTACGACCAAGCTCTATAATAAACTGATAACGATCCATCCAATCGTCAAAAACATCCAATTCGTCCCGGATCGCGTCGATGGCTTGGGATGCGCTGGGTTCTGGAGGATCGACGAACGGGGCTGCCATGATGCGCATGTGCGGTTTGGCACCGCGCGCGTCAACGTCCTGCAAATGCGTGAACGTGCCGGTTACGAATCAGCTCTTGCCGCTGTGTTGACAGTCTTTGGTGTGGGGCCTAGATAGCGGCTCACCGGCGCTGATCTTG
>CAZZWO010000017.1:0-25411 GCA_964657885.1 uncultured Acetobacteraceae bacterium
GCGTCGGCGGCGGTTGGCAACGGCTCGGGGCTGCTGCTGAGCGTGTGCAGGTAGTCGATGACATCGGCGCGGATCTGGTCGTTGCTGATGCCCGCATAGGCCATCTTGGTGCCGGGGGCGTAGGCGCTCGGCTTCAGCAGCCACTTGTTCAGTTCGGCATAGGTCCACTTGCCGGTATGGCTCTTCAGGGCGGCGGAATAGGCATAGCCGGAGGCGCTCGCCTGTTGCCGGCCGACCACGCCGTAGAGCAGCGGGCCGACCTTGTTGGCGCCGCCCTCGTTGAAGTTGTGGCAGGCGATGCAGACCTTCTTGGTCAGCGCCTCGCCGTCGGCAGGGTTGGCCTTCACCAGGAGCGGTGCGATCGGCGGGATCGCCGGCTCCGCAGCGGCCGAGGGGGCGGCGGTCGGTGCGTCCGCGCCTTTGATGTTCAAGACGCTTTTTTCCAGCTTGTGCGGGTGCACCGTGTTGTCGGCCACGAGCCCCAGCGCGGAGAAGGTGATCCCGGCCGTGAGTACCGCGGCGAAGATCTTGTTGAACTCCATGCTGTCCATGCGTCGGCTTGTCCCGGTAAATCGAGAGTTCGACGCGGTTTGCACCCGCGCCAAGCCCTCACCTATGTTGCGCGGCACCCTAGAGAAGGGTGCGTTTTGCGACAACCCACGCTCAGGTGTCAGTTTTCAGGTGTCAGGTGCCAGATAATAGCAGGACGGTCGCGTTCGACGAGGCTGCGGAGGCTGGTCCAGCGGGTGGCCACGCAGCGGGCGGCGCAATCGCCTTCCAGGGACGACCGGGGGCGTACTCGGACCTGGCTTGCCGGAAGGCCTACCCGGGTCATCCGACGCTTCCCTGCGACACGTTCGAGCACGCAATCGAGGCGGTGCATGACGGCCGGGCGGTGCTGGCCATGTTGCCGTGCGAGAACTCCTTGGCGGGAAGGGTGCCCGACATCCACGCGCTGCTTCCGGGCAGCGGCCTGTCGATCGTGGGGGAACATTTTCAGCGGGTCGAGCACTGCCTGCTGGCGCCGCGCGGCGCCACGATTGAGGGATTGCGGCGTGTCCACTCCCATGCGGTGGCGCTCGGCCAGGTGCGTAACCTGGTGCGCGAGCTTGGATTGGCGCCGGTGGTCGAAGCCGACACCGCCGGCAGCGCGCAGCTCATCGCCGAGTGGGCAAACCCGGAGGATGCGGCCATAGCCTCGGCACTGGCCGCCGAGCTGTACGGCCTGACGGTGCTGCGGGAGAACGTGGAGGACGCGGCGCACAATACGACGCGCTTCTACGTCGCCGCGCGCCACCCGGTAGCACAGGCAGCCGACGCGCCTGGCCTGATGACCACGTTCGTGTTCCGGGTGAGGAACGTGCCCGCGGCATTGTTCAAGGCGCTGGGAGGCTTCGCCACCAACGGCGTGAACATGACGAAGCTGGAGAGCTACATGGTCGGTGGCCAGTTCACCGCGACGCAGTTCCTGTGCGACGTGGAAGGGCACCCCGAGCATCCGGCCTTGCGTTTGGCGCTGGAGGAGCTCGGCTTCTTCTCGCGCGAGATCCGTGTGCTGGGCGTCTATCGGCAGGCCGCCGTCCGCGGAGCTTGAGCTAGCCGGCTTCCTCGACCCAACCGTCGATCAGGCGCCGTGCGATGGACAGGTCGGGCGGCAACACGAAATCTGCCGGATCGCGCAGTTCGGCCCTGGTGAACCAACGCGCCTCTACCAACTCGTCCCGGTCGATCGTGATGCGGTCGTGTTCGGCCTTGGCAGTGAACCCGATCATGACGCTGGCAGGAAATGGCCAGGGCTGGCTGGAGCAATAACGAACGTCGCCGACCCGGACGCCGGCTTCCTCGTAAACCTCCCGCGCCACAGCTTCTTCCAGTGTTTCGCCCGGTTCGACGAAGCCCGCGAGCGTGGTGAAGATGCGGAGGTCGCGGAAGCGGGCCGGCTGGCCGAGCAGGGCCCGGTCCCCATAGGTGACGAGCATGATGACCGCCGGATCGGTGCGCGGGAAATGGTGGGCGCCGCAACCGGTGCAGGCCATCACGTGGCCCGCCGCCTCGGCCGTGCATGCCGCACCGCACACGCCACAGAAACGGTGACGGGTGCGCCAATGCATCAGGCCTCGGGCATGGGCGAGGATGGCTGCGTCGTCCGGGTGGAGCAGGCTGCCCATCCTGCGCAGGTCTTCGAACCGGCCGATGCCGCCACTTTGCAAAGGTTCATCGATGGCGCTGAGGTCGAGGGCGACATAGGCTACGTCGTCGCGCAGGCCGAGGATCGCCCAAGGCAGATCAGACAGCCGGTCACGGACAATTTCGCGGGGGAGGGTCGCCATGCGCGGCTGCCCGCCAGTTCCGTCGATCAGGTTGCGGGATCGCCAGACCGGCAGGAACAGCGTTCTGGGCGCGGTGAGTTGTCTCTCTACCCAAGCGGCGTCGCGCCGGCACGCATCCATGCGATCCAGAGGGCTGCCGGCGAAGGCGTTGGATTTGTGAGGGTGGAGCTGCATCGCCGGTTCCTGCCAGCCGCGTCCGGCGGCGGCAAGTTCCGCACAGGCTCGTCACAGTGCACGGCGAGTTAATTACCGCCGTGCACTGTGACCGCTACGGCTTAGCTGGCCGGCTTGTAAGGCGACGATGTCGTTATGTGGGCGGAGGTGCCGGAGCCGGTCTCTGCCACACCAGCGTCCTTGGTGATCTCCACGTCTTCGCGGCGAACCGTATCGCGCACGGTTTCGGTGCGTTCGTTCACGTCCTTGCGGATGACGACCTCTTCACGCACGCGCGCCTGTTTCGACACGACGGCTTCTTCGTCCGTCTCCGTCACTTCGATAACTTTGTCGGTAAAATCGGCCCCACCCACCGCGCGGCCGTCGGTCACCGGATGGCGTTCGATCGTCACCGTTTCGTCGCGTAAATTCACCTGCTCCTCGACAGGTGTCTCGACAACGTAGCGGCGGATACGCGTTGTTCCCCGATTAACGGCGCGCTTGCCGACGGCCAGCGTCTCCTCGGACAGCTGCAATGTCTCAGGAGAGGATGAGACCTGGCCGATGGCCGCTTGGCTTCCTGCCGCGGTCTGACCGGCAACATTGGTATTTGTGGCGTATCCCGTTCCGGTTGAGCCAGCCGAATGACCGTATGCACCACCTTCGGACTGATGAAGGCCGTAGCTGGCGGCGCGCTCATCGATGTCGATCGGATTGTGGCGTTCGAGGATGTCGAAGATCTGCTGGACGTGCTGCTCAGATGCGCGAACCGTCACGACCGAAGATCCGCCCTGTAGGCTGCGATCATAAACCGCGGTGTCATGACTATGCTCGGGTTCGCCGCCGAAAAGGCCGGCCCAGAACCCCTGCTCACGCACCGGCTCGGTTTGCGTAGTGGCAGCACCCGAACTGCTCGTCCCGGCATGCTGGGTGATTGCGTCCGAAGGAATGCCGGCGCTGTCGAGGTCACGGACGGCAGCCGCCGCATGTTCCTCGGTTTCGAAGACAGCGACAATGGTTTCGTCGTTCATGGTGTTCTCTCCGCTGATGTTGGTACGTGGTCAACGCCGGCAATGTTGCCGGTCGTGGCCTGATCGGTTGTGTCAGGACCGCCTCGTTCGATAGTGACAGTCTGCTCGCGCAGCGTGACTATCTCGCGATGCGGCGTGCTGGTTCGCACGCGGTGCAGGTGGATCTCTTCCTTCAGGATGAGCCTGCGCTCGACGACGACAATCTCCTCGACGACCGGAATGATGGTCGTGTCGCCTTCCACGCGCGTCTCCGGGATGCTGTCGATGATGCGGCCGATGGATACACGTTCGATCTCGACACGATCCTGCGAAAGCATCTCGTCGATCTGCTGTTCGCGGGTTGCCGTCTGTACACTTACGCGCACCATGCCGGACAGGTGCTGCTGCCGGTCCACGAACAGCTCTTCAGCGTGAACGGGGATCACCTCCGTCGAGATGCCCGGGCCACTTTGATCTATTCCGGAAACGCGCATGGCCATGGCAGGCAAGACGCTGCTTGGGCCACATGGTCGCAGGGAAACATACATCTGTCGGAAACGTGACAGAAAGCCCGTGCTTCGCCGGACGCAGCGCGGGCCAAGTCATAGGCGGTCGGCGGACCGCCACGAGGCGAGATCTATTCTCGTTGCGCGCGGTGGCCACATGACGCTGCAAGCGGCATCCTCCCGCGGCACGTGATCCTGGGTGCGTAGGCTGAGGTTGGGATTGTAGAAAGGATCGCCGGCCCTGAGCACCGCGCCCCACTGTTCGATCATCCGCCTGGTGTCCTCGGGGTGGAAGACCTGCTTCGTCTGGCTGCGCGTCGCCGATTCGTAGTGGTAGAACAGCGTGTCCCCGTCATAAAGCACACGGAGCCCAAGCGCGCCGATACGCAGGCATAGATCGGTATCGTTGAAACCGATGCCGAACCTTGGGTCGAAGCCATCAACCTCATCGAAAACCTGGAGCCGCATCATCAGGCATGCAGCAGTAACCGCCGAGTAGTCGCGCACCGAAGTGATCGCGCAGTTGTAGCCGAGATTCCGCCTTCCATGCGCGTCGAGATAAACCGGCTGGAACTTCATCGCGTGATCGGCTGAGTCGTTGAATCCAAGCACCACGCCCGCATGCTGCACATTACGATCGGCATACATCAGAAGCGCGCCTACCGCGCCGACATCGCGCCGATTTGCCAGCCGGCGCAGTCGGTCGAGCCACCCATCCTGTGTCGCTTCCACATCATTGTTCAGGAACAGGACGAACGCGCAGTCTTCACGATGGGCTGCGACGGCGTCGTTGTTCATCGCAGAGAAGTTGAAAGGCCCGGTATAGGGCATCACGATGTGTCGAACGGCGATCTTTTCGAGGTAGGCGCGAGTCGCCGGATCATCGGACTCGTGATCGATGACCACGAGGCGGTAATCGGCTCGCAGGCAGGTGCGCTCGACCGACTCGACTGCCGTTCGTAGCAGATCGGCCTTGTTCTTGGTCGGAATCACGATCAGGACCCGCCCTTGGCTTGCCGGCCAATTCACCCTGAATTGATTGAACCAAACACCGGCTTCGACCTGAGCGCCTGTTCCAAGCCGGTCGAGGTGACGCTGAATGGCGCCTGCAGTGGCCGTCATCACGGCATCCTGCCTGGAATGGCCGGTGCTGCCGCCATGGGTTCGCCAGCGGTAGAGTATCGCGGGGACGTGCGTCACGATCGAGGACACCTCGATCATGCGCAGGACGAAATCGACGTCCGCCGAAATGCGCATCGTCTCGTCCCACCCGCCGATCCGCCGTGCAGTCTCCGTCCGCGCGCAGATGAGGTGCACGAAGTATGGATGGCTGAGGTAATAGTCGTGGCTGAAGGCTGGGCGGAGCCGAAGCTCGGTGATGGCGTCGATGTTCTCCGCCGTTTGCGCCTCGTCGCTGTATAGAAGGTCGGCGTTCGTCAGCTGTGCTGCGCGGATGAGCTGCCAGGCCGCATCCGGCTCGAGCTTGTCGTCGTGGTCGACGAACGCCACGTAGTTCCGGCTCGCTGCTCGAAGGCCGAAATTGATGGCCCGCGCGATGCCGACATTCTGGGGTGATCGCAATACCCGCACCCGCTTCTCGCGAGCGGCGTAGCTGGCGAGGATTTCAGGCACATGCGGCGCTGTCGACCCGTCATCGACGCAAATCAACTCCCAGGCGTCGCAGAATTGCGCGCGCACGCTTTCCAACGCTTCGATCAGCCACGCCCTCGGTGTGTCGAACACCGGCATGATGAATGTCACGCCATGCTTGCCGGCGCGCGCGTTCAACGAGCGTTTCAGTCGAGGCAAGGTGCCTTGAGGCAGGTCGAGACGGCGCCGCAGAAATCGCCGGATGTTACGGTTGGTGGTGATCCGCCGCGGCGAGCCGGGCAGGATCTGGTTGCTGCCGGCGATCCGCGCCTGCAACTCCTGGTCCATCAGCCGTTCGAAGTGGGCGGAGAGATCGATCTTGAAAGCACACAGGCCGTCGTTCAGCCCGGCATCGAGCAGATCGCCGCGGAACAGCGTGGCGGCGCCGCACCCCAGCACCTCACCGCCCGGTCCGATGATCTCCACCAGCACGGGGTTTCCGGGCTGCCCGCGATCGAGCGCCCAGCCATGCGCCGCCATGCCGTGCAGCGTGTCGAAGCTGCCGATCAGTCCGGGGACCGGATCGATATGCACAGGGCTGCCGGACAGTTCCGTTCGCAAGCCGGACAGGCGAACTGCAATGCGCCGCCTCGCCAACGGATCGGGATGGTCGGGCAGTTGCGCAGAGAACCCGAACGCCTCGTGGCCTTGTCCCAGGCCGGCAAGGTCGGGCCGCGGCCCGGACGCCGGGATGCTGGTGACCGTGAGGGCATTGACCACGACGTCCACTTGCACCGGACGGTTGGGGCGATGCAGGTCCATCACCCAGCCTTCGACATGATGCGGACTGACGGCATCCAGGCAGCCGAGATAGCCGATTCCCTCGGGGGTGAGCGTCAGCAGCGGGCCGGGCAGCAGCAACCCACCGACCCGCGGCTGCACGACCAGCGTTTCCTCCGGGCGCAGCAACGCATGGATCGGCAGGCGAAAGCGCCAGGCCGGCGGGACTCCCGGCTCCCGCCTCGCTACGGCCTGGGCGACCAGTAGGCCGCCGGCCAGCCATTCGACGCCGATTTCTGGCGACATGAACGGTGCGGCGGTAAACACGCCGGTCAGGAAAACGCCGTCGCTGCCGGCCTGCAGGAACGATAAAGCGTAAGTGGCGACAAGCGGGTGCGGCAGCCCAAGCAGGCTTTCACCGCCGGGCAACGCCAGGATGTCGACTTCCTGGTGCATCATGTCCCGCGGTAGCGCGTGGGTGAAGCGGGTCGTCCCTCGAGGTCCAGGCTCGAGGGCCTCCGTGCCATGCACCGTGCCATCGAGAACCACGGCTATACGTTCGGCAGAGTTTCGCCGTGCCGGCCCCCTAAGCAATCCCTCGATGATGCCGCCGGGCAGGATGGTCAGGTGAAGGGAGCGCGAGGACGCAGGTCGTTTCATTGGCGCGAGGCATACCCGCGCATGACAGATCCACAAGACCCTCCCGGTCCGATGAGACTGGCAGGGCAACAGCGACGGGCGAGGCAGTCCCGCGAAGAGTTCGCGTTCGCTGTGCGCCCGTTCCGCCTAAGAACTTGAAACCGCGATGACGGGCAGTGCATAGACGGAACATAACTGCACGGCGGCCAAAGCACAGCATGCGGATAGTCCTGACCGGGGGCTGCGGCTTCATCGGATCCGCCGTTGTCCGGCACGTGCTTCGCACGACCGGCCACGACATCGTCAACGTGGACAAGATGACCTACGCTGCATCGCTGGATGCGTTGGAGGAAGGCCAGGGGCATGCCCGCCACCGTTTGATCCGCGCCGATATTGCCGATGCCGAGGCGATGCGCCGGGTGTTCGCCGAAACGCGGCCGGACGCAGTGATGCACCTTGCGGCCGAAAGCCATGTAGATCGGTCGATCGATGGGCCGAGTGATTTCATCCGGACGAACGTGGTTGGCACCTTTACCTTGCTGGAGGCCGTGCGCGCGTATTGGACAGGGCTCGATGGCGAGGCCCGCCAAGCCTTCCGCTTCCACCACATCTCGACCGACGAAGTGTTCGGCGCGCTGAGCGAAGGTGACCCGCCGTTTACCGAAGAGACACCTTACGACCCACGCAGCCCGTATTCGGCCAGCAAGGCGGCTTCCGATCACCTAGCGCGTGCCTGGATGCACACCTATGGCCTGCCGGTCATCGTCAGCAACACGACGAACAATTACGGGCCGTGGCAATTTCCGGAAAAGCTGATCCCCCTGGTGGTTCTGAACGCCCTGCACGGCGAAAAACTGCCGGTTTATGGCGATGGGTCGAACCAGCGTGACTGGCTGTATGTCGAAGACCACGCGGAGGCGTTGCTGTCGGTGCTGGAGCGTGGAGTGCCCGGTGAAACCTATGCGATCGGGGCCGGGTGCCCCCGTCGCAACATCGACGTGGTCCGCAGCATCTGCGCTGTCCTGGACGAGTTGCGGCCGGACCCGGCAGGCGCGCGGGAGCGGCTGATCACCTATGTGACCGATCGTCCGGGCCACGATTTCCGGTACGAGATCGATGCCAGCCGTGCCCGGCACGCCCTTGGGTGGCTGCCGGCCCATGACTTCGAGCAGGGGCTGAGGCGCACTATAAGATGGTACCTCGAGCATCGCCCGTGGTGGGAAAGTATCAGGGCGGGCCGTTATGCCGGCCAGCGGCTCGGCACAGCGGCCTGAGGGACCAGCATGAACATGAAGGGCATCGTGCTGGCCGGCGGGTCGGGCACAAGGCTGCATCCGGTCACCCTCGGCACGTCGAAACAATTGCTGCCGGTCTACGACAAGCCGATGATCTACTATCCGCTGACCGTGCTGATGCTGGCCGGCATACGCGACATTCTGATCATCTCCACGCCCGACGATCTGCCGCAGTTCCGCCGCCTGCTGGGCGATGGAGCGTCCCTCGGGCTACGCTTCAGCTATGCCGAGCAACCACGGCCCGAGGGGATCGCGCAGGCCTTCCTGATCGCCGACGAATGGCTGGCGGGCCAACCC
Source organism: uncultured Acetobacteraceae bacterium (assembly GCA_964657885.1). Classification (GTDB taxonomy): domain Bacteria; phylum Pseudomonadota; class Alphaproteobacteria; order Acetobacterales; family Acetobacteraceae; genus BOG-908. The sequence continues at coordinate 8,601 of CAZZWO010000017.1, forward strand.
TGCGCCCTGGTGCTGGGTGACAACCTGATCTTCGGCGAGCACCTGTCGGCCTCATTTCGGGCGGCGGCGATCCGGCCGGAGGGCGCCACCGTGTTCGCGTATCAGGTACGCGACCCCGAGCGTTATGGCGTGGTGCGGTTCGGCGACGCGGGACAACCGGCCGACATCGTCGAAAAGCCTTCTGTCCCGCCGTCGGCCTGGGCGGTGACCGGGCTTTATTTCTACGACGCGCGGGTGACCGAGTTCGCGCGGGCGGTAAAGCCGTCCAGCCGTGGAGAGCTGGAGATTACCGACCTCAATCGGATGTACCTCGAAGAGGGTAGCCTGCATGTCGAACGGCTGGGACGCGGTTGCGCATGGCTGGACGCGGGCACACCCGACAGCTTGTTGCAGGCAGCAAGCTTCGTTCAGACCATCCAATCGCGCCAGGGCATGCTGGTGGGCTGCCCCGAGGAGGTCGCGTATCGCATGGGCTTTATCGACGAAGCGGCCTTGCACTCGCATGCCACCAGGCTCGGCAAGACGGAATTGGGCCGGCTGTTGAAGGATGTCGCTGACGGCGTTCACGCCTGAGCTGCTCGTCCGTCAACACAGGCCTCGCATTCGGAGGTTTTGCTGCGCTGCGGTATAAGGCGGCTGCTAGTGTCCGAAGCCGGGCACAACACTTGCCCGCGCGCGAGGCTTATCTGAGGTGGATATGGACATTCGACCGCTTGGCATAGCGGATGTGCTGCTGATCACGCCGGCCCGTCATGGCGATGAGCGGGGCTACTTCTCCGAAACCTTTTCCGCGCCGCGCATGGCCGCGGCGGGCATCCACGCTGCCTTCGTACAGGACAACCAAAGCTTCTCGCGCGCTCGGGGCACGGTGCGTGGGCTGCACTGCCAGTTGGCACCCTTCGCACAGGGCAAGCTGGTCCGTGTGCTTCGCGGCGCCATCTGGGACGTGGCGGTGGACGCCCGCCAAGGCTCGCGGACGTTCGGCCAGCACGCGGCGGCGATCCTGTCGGCGGAAAACGGCAGCCAGTTGTGGATCCCCCCGGGCTTCCTTCACGGCTTTTGCACCGTCGAGCCGGACACCGAGATCGCATACAAGGTGACGGCGCTCTACGACCGCGGGTCCGAGCGGGGCGTGATCTGGACCGACCAGCAACTGGCGCTGCCTTGGCCGGTCAAGGCGGGAGAGGCGATCCTGTCGGAAAAGGACACCGTGCTGCCCGGGTGGGATGCTGCAGCTTCATGGTTTCCGGCATGACCAAGGCCATTCTCGCCACGGGCGGTGCCGGGCAACTCGCCTCCGCGATCGGGCTCGCCAGGGCAGGGACTGTGCGCATCGTCGGACGGCCGGAGTTCGACTTCGACCAGCCGGACACTATCGAAAGAGTGCTCAAGACATACTCGCCGGCCCTGGTGGTCAACGCGGCTGCCTGGACGGCGGTGGATGCCGCCGAGGGTGCGGCCGACGCTGCCGCGCGTGCGAACGAGCTTGGCCCCGCAATCCTGGCCAAATCCTGCCGCGCACTCGGCATCGAGCTGGTTCATATTTCGACCGACTACGTGTTCGACGGCCTGAAGGGCTCGCCGTACCGCGAGGAGGATGCGACCAGCCCCACCGGGGTTTATGGGCGCACAAAACTACTGGGCGAGGTTGCTGTCCGCGAGGCTCATCCAGGTGCAGTCATCCTGCGGACCTCGTGGGTTTATGCGCGCTCCGGAAGGAATTTTGTGCTTACGATGCTCAACGCCGGCAAGCGCGCACCAGTCTTGCGCGTTGTGGCCGACCAGAGGGGTTGCCCCACGAATGCCGACGACCTGGCACAGGCAACACTCGCCGTGTGCGACCGGCTCCTGGCAGAGCCGTCAACTCAGAGCGGGGGGCATCGCTTGGCCGGGATCTATCATGCAGCAGGCCAGGGCGACACGACCTGGCATGGCTTTGCGACAGCTATCTTTGAGGAAGCGGCGCACCATGACTGGCCTCGGCCGCGCATCGAGCCGATCGCCACGGCCGACTGGCCGACCCCTGCGAGGCGCCCGGCCGACTCCCGCCTGGATTGCACCAAGCTGCAGCAGGTGTTCGGCATTCAGCTGCCCAGATGGGAGCCCAGCCTGCGCGGTGCCGTCGCCGCAATCTGCCAGCCGCACGCCGTCGCCGGCCATGCAGGTGGAAGCTGAGCGCCGGGATGGGCACATCGTCCGACGTCGCCATCCTGCTTTCGACGCGTAACGGGGCGGCTTTCCTGCCGGAGCAGCTGGACAGCCTGCTGACCCAGTCCCATGCGGATTGGCAGATCTTCTGGCGCGACGATGGTTCGGTCGATGAGACGGTCGGGGTCATGCACGAGTTCGCCGAGGCGGCGGGTGCAGGGCGCGTCGTGGATCTGAACGACAATTCCGGTCACGTGGGCATCATGGCGAGCTTCCTGAGCCTGTTGCGGCGGGCGCCTCGCGACCGGATCGTTGCCTTCGCCGACCAGGACGACGTTTGGCTGCCGCAGAAGCTCGCCAGGGGTGTCGCCGCACTGGCGGAACTGCCCGAGCGCCGTCCTGGGCTCTATTGCGCCAGACAGGAGCTGGTTTCTGCCGATCTCAGGCCCATCCGCCTGAGTGCTCCGGCTTTTGGACCGCTCGGTTTCCCGAATTCGATGACGCAGAACATCGCCACCGGCTGCACCGTGATGCTGAACGCCAGCGCTGTGCGGCTGGTAGCCGATGCCCACGAGCCGGAGCATACACTCCACGATTGGTGGTCGTATCTTCTGGTCACCGCGTCGGGCGGCGAGGTGGTCGCAGACGACACCCCGACCGTGTTGTATCGCCAGCATGCCGGAAACGCGGTGGGGGTGCCGTTGTCGGCTCCGCGCCGGGTTTGGGCAGCTCTTCGGCGCGGCCCTCATGTGTTCATGCGAACGTTCAGGGCGCACATGCAGGCGCTGGAAAACCAGCAGGAGCTGCTGACGCCGCAATCCCGGGAGGCGCTTGGCCTTATCTCGGCGGGCTTGCACGATGGGTGGCTCAGACGTTTGCGGGCACTCGCCCATCCGGGTCTGAAGCGCCAAAGCTGGGCCGAGACGCAGCTGTTCAGGCTATGGTTCCTGCTGGGGTGACGCCTGAGCGGGGGTGCCGCCGTCAGGGAAGCCGAGAGCGCAGATCACCCGCCGCATATGTGCCGGCGGGGGAGCGACCGCGGCGATCGGCTCGGGCAGATCCATCTGGATCGCACGGGCAAGCAATTGCAGCGGACCCTGGCCGGCGCCGTAGATCGCGTCGCCGAGCAGCGGGACACCGAGATGCGCGCAATGGACGCGGATCTGGTGGGTGCGGCCGGTGGCAGGCTGCAGTTCGAGCCAGGTCAGGCCATTCCGATGCCCGAGAACCCGCCATCGCGTTGTCGCAGGCTGCCCCGCCGGAGCGACGATCATGCGCCAGCCAGCTTTCGTGGTGATCTTCGCGAGCGGGGCGTCGATGGTGCCGCGTAGCGCCGGCGCATGGCCCTCCGCGACTGCCCAGTAGGTTTTGCGTGCACGGCCGGCTGCGAATTCAGCTTGTGCCGCGTGCAGCGCGGCGCGGCGCAAGGCGATGACCAGGCATCCCGATGTATCTGCATCGAGACGATGCGCCAGCCACGGACCATCGCGCCGGCGGCTCAGGTAGGGGAAGAAGTCCTCGACGGAGTTTGTGCTGCGCGGGCCCGGATGCACCGGCAACCCGGCGGGCTTGTCGATGACCACGATGTCTCGGCTCTGGAAAAGGATGCCGGGCATCTCCGGGAAAGTTGACACGATGGGGCTCCCAGCGGATGCCGCTTCATGCAGACCGACACGATCTGCGGCGCCAACGCGGTCGCCGCTTTGTTCAGACACCGGCCGGATGCAGCACTTCGTCTCTACTACACCGAAGCGGCTCGCGCCGTGGCAGGTCCATTCTGCGCCGAGCTGGCCCGGCGCCGGGCGCCTTACCGGCTGCTGCCGCCCGATGAGATGGCGAAAGCATCGGGGACTGCACATCACGGCGGGATCGCAGTGGTGGCCCGCGCCCGCGTGGTGCCCATACTGGAGGTGGCCGACGTGCCACGAGAAAAGCTGCTTTTGGTTCTGGACGGTGTCGGGAACCCTCATAATCTTGGCGCGATTGCCAGGAGCGCAGCATTCTTCGGTGTGCGAACCCTGGTTCTGAACCACGTGCCCGGGGCCGCCTTGCCATCTGATGCGGCCTACCGCACCGCTGAGGGCGCCTTGGAGGAACTGGCCTTATACCGCACGCGAGACCTGCCGGCGCTGCTTCGCGCGCTCGGCCCATTGTACCGCACGGTGGCGGCCACTTTGCGGCCGGGTGCTATGGCCCTGGGGGAACTCCCGCGCGACCGTCCGGTAGCCCTGGTGCTTGGCAGCGAGGAGCATGGTGTCTCGGCAACTGTCCTGGCAGCCTGCCGGCGCGAGGTGCGGATCGCTGGCAGCGGCTTGGTGCAAAGTCTCAATGTGGCGCAAGCCGCGGCCGTACTGCTCTATGGGCTTGCCTGACTTTCATCGGCTGCTTGACGGCAGGCCGCGAGGTGCGGTGGAACGGCGGCCGGCATTTTGGGAGCGGTTGACCATGAGACACACATTGAGCGCGCTGGTTTTGAGCGGCAGTCTCCTCCTGACAACAGCGGCGTGGGCGGAAACCACCTACGTTGTGGACAAAATCAACATCATTGGCAGCAAGACGGTGCCGACCGAGAAGCTGTATTCTGCGATCCAGTCCCATAAAGGGAGCAAGGTGACGCAAGCCGACATCGTCGCCGACCAGGACGCCATCAGCAAGGTTCTCGGCGACGCTAACGTAGTCGGCGGTATCAAGACGTCGATGGCGACGAAGTCGAACAAGCATATCGAGGTAACCTTCGCCATCACCGATCAGGGTGCGCAGGCTCCGGTCGTGACCCACACCGCACCGACCTTGCACGCTGAGATTTTCGATGGGAACAAATCGATCCCGAGCGACAAACTGGCTGCAGCATCCGGACTCAATCCTGGCGACAAGCTGAACAACGACAAAATCCTGTCGGCACAGAAGGCAATCGCAGCCGCTTACACGGCCGCCAAATTGCCGGTGAACATAGCGCTCTCCGGTGATAACCGGACCGTCGCCCCGGGGCAGGTGGATGTCACCTGGCACATCGTCGAAACGAAGGTGAAGGGACCAAAGTCGGCAAAGGGCCAGGAGAAGAGCCAGGAGGCGCAAGACCAGATCGCTCCGAACTGAGAGGTTCGGGTGTGATCGGATCAACACAGGGCTTAACGAGGTAAGCAGTATCGGGCCAACGGGTTGTGGGGCATAAGCTTCAGAACGAGTCTGAAGCTTATGCCACCTGGAGCAACTCATGGCGTCTGCCGCCCAAGGCCGCCTGTCACCTGCCCGCGCGCCGTCGCGGCGTCTGGCGTCGCCCGCCATCCGCGAACTCGTCGGGCGCCGTGTGGCGGAGCTTTCCGGCTTGGCACTGGCGGTCGGCGGCATCGTGTTGCTGGTCGCCCTTGCGACCTACAACCCGCGTGACCCTTCGCTGAACACTGCCACATCGCAGCACGCAACCAACCTCGCGGGTCCGCTCGGTTCGATATTCGCCGACTTTCTCCTGCAGGGCTTTGGGTTGGCCGGCGGACTGCCAGGGCTCGCAATGCTCGCCTGGGCCTGGCGGATCGCCAGCCGCCGCGGCCTTCGCTACCCGCTCCTCCGCGTGTTTGCCATCCTGCTCGCCATACCCGCCCTGGCCACGGTGCTTGCGATGATCTATCGCAGCCTGCAATGGCCCACGAGTGCCGGTCTCGGTGGTGCCGGGGGACATCTTCTCTCGATCACTTTCCTGGCCATGCTGTCAGGGACTTTGGGGCCACTCGGCGCAGCCCTGTTGTTCCTGTCAGCAGCGATGTTGGGGTTGGCTTTGACCGCAGCCGGCTTTGGATTGACCCCGCGCGACTGGCGTGCCGCCGGCCGCAGCGCCGCGACTGCCGCCCGAGCAAGCGCTTCGGGGGGACATGCCGTCGCTGGCTTGTTTATCCGCCCGGGCATGCGCGACGATGACGATGCGGAAGACCAGTCGCCCTGGCCGGTGCCGGTCGCCACGGTCTCCAGTCCCTCGATGCCGCCCAGCGCGCGGACGCCGGTTGCGCGCCGCGTAGCCGAGCCTCAGGGCGTCGCTGCGGCTGCGCGCGGTGCGGCACCCTCGAAGTCCGCGATACGTGCGCGTGTCGCCGCCTCGGAACAGCGCAAACCTGCTTCAGCCCGGCAAGAGAGCCTGCCCCTGCACGAGGCCGGATGGCGTTTTCCACCGGCGAGCCTGTTGAAGCAGGCACCCTCGCGTGTGGCGGCCGGACCTGACGAAGATGCGCTTCAAAACAATGCGCGACTGCTGGAATCGGTGCTCTCCGATTACGGCGTGCAAGGAGCCATTCGCGACATTCGCCCCGGTCCGGTTGTGACGCTGTACGAGCTGGAACCCGCGCCTGGAATACGCAGCGCCCGGGTGATCGGGCTCGCTGACGACGTGGCCCGCAGCCTTTCGGTAACCGCAGTCCGCATCGCGACCGTTCCCGGCCGCAACGTCATCGGCATCGAAGTGCCGAACGTGCGGCGTGAGACGGTCTTCCTGTCGGAGTTGCTGGACAGTGAAGCCTGGACCCGACACCAGGGACGGCTGCCCATTGCGTTGGGAAAGGACATTTCGGGCACGCCCGTAGTCAGCGACCTGGCCCGCATGCCGCATCTGCTGATCGCCGGCACCACCGGCTCGGGCAAGTCGGTCGGCATCAACGCGATGATCTTGTCACTGTTGTTCAAGCTTTCCCCCGACCAGTGCCGGCTGATCCTGATCGATCCGAAGATGCTGGAACTGTCGGTGTACGAGGGCATCCCGCATCTGATGGCGCCGGTCGTGACCGAGCCGGCGAAAGCTGTACAGGCGCTGAAGTGGACGGTGCGCGAAATGGAGCGCCGCTATCGTGCGATGAGCCAGCTCGGCGTGCGTAACGTCGGCGGCTACAACGAACGCGTCGAGGAGGCGCGAGCCAAGGGCGAGGTGATCAGCCGCCGCGTGCAGACGGGGTTCGACTCCGAAACCGGCAAGCCGACCTTTGAGGAGCAGCCCCTGACGTTGGAGGCGCTGCCGTTCATCGTCGTGGTGATCGACGAGATGGCCGACTTGATGATGGTCGCCGGGAAAGACATCGAGGCCGCAGTACAACGGCTGGCACAGATGGCGCGTGCGGCCGGGATCCACGTGATCATGGCGACGCAGCGCCCCTCGGTCGACGTGATCACCGGCACCATAAAAGCGAATTTTCCGACCCGCATCAGCTTCCAGGTGATCAGCAAGTTCGACAGCCGCACCATTCTGGGAGAGCAAGGCTCCGAGCAGCTGCTCGGGCATGGAGACATGTTGTACATGGTGGGCGGTGGCCGCATCACCCGCGTCCACGGCCCACTGGTGACCGATCGTGAGGTCGAGGAGACCGTGGCTTTCCTGCGTCAGCAGGGAGCGCCGGATTACCTCGACGAGGTCACCGAAGTCTCCGAGGACGAAGGATCAGGCAGTGCTATGCTTGCAGGGATCGCCGCGTCGGAAGGTGAACTGGGTCTGTTTGATCAGGCAGTCGCCATCGTCGCCCGCGAAGGCAAAGCGAGCACCAGTTTCATCCAGCGCCACTTGAACATCGGCTACAACCGGGCTGCCAAACTGATCGAGCAGATGGAGAAAGAGGGCATCATCAGCGCCGCTAACCACGTGGGCAAGCGCGAGGTTCTCTGTCGCCGGACTAACGACGACTGATCTCGGCGCCAAACCGACAGCCGCGTGCAACCGGACCGCCCGGCCGGTGTTTTCCTCCATCCGAAAGGATGGTGTGGTGACGGACGAAGCTCAAAACCTGCTCGACCCGGAGGCAGCCGCAAAGGCCGCCCATCTCCATTACGTACACGACACGAAACCTGGCATCACGCGTGTTGCCGAAGAAGGTGGGTTTGCCTTCTTCATGCCGGATGGCAAGCGCATAGAAGACGAGCGCACAATCCAGCGTATCCGGAAGCTCGCCATTCCGCCTGCTTATACCGATGTTTGGATCTGTCGCGATCCTAACGGTCATCTGCAAGCGGTGGGGCGCGATGCACGGGGACGCAAGCAGTATCGCTACCACCCTCGCTGGCGTGAAATCCGCGATGAGGCGAAATATGGCAAGATGCTGGTTTTTGGCCGCAAGCTTCCCGACATCCGCGCACGCGTTGAGGCTGATCTGGCAAAGCCCGGCCTACCGCGCGAGAAGGTGTTGGCGGCCCTCGTAAGACTCCTTGAACGTACACTCGCTCGTATCGGCAACGAGGAATATGCGCGTACCAATAACAGCTTCGGCCTGACGACTTTGCGAGGGCGGCACGCCAAGGTGAACGGGAGCGTCGTAACTCTCGATTTTCGGGCGAAGCATGGCATTCAACGGCATATCGAGCTGAAAGACCGCAAGCTCGCCAACATTGTGAAGAAGCTGCAGGACATTCCAGGCCAGGAGCTTTTCCAATACGTGGACGAAGAAGGGCACAGTCATTCTGTCGGGTCCGACGACGTGAACGCCTACCTTCATGAAATCACCGGAGAGGAGATCACCGCGAAGGACTTTCGCACCTGGGCCGCGACTAACCTGGCAGCATTGGCGTTGCGCGAACTGGAGGCGTTCGACAACGAGGCGAAAGCAAAGAAAAATGTGCTTCGCGCAGTCGAAGCGGTGTCCGGCATGTTGGGCAACACGCCGAGCATCTGCCGCAAATGCTATATCCATCCTGCCATTTTCGACGGATATCTCGATGGTAGCTTGTTGGAAGGTTTGAAGGCCCGTGCCGATGCAGTGCTTGACCACAAGGAAACCGGTCTCAGCGCCGAGGAGATTGCTGTAACCGCCTTTCTCGACAAGCGCCTGAACGAGTTGAATGCCTGAAGCTGGTCGTTCGTGAGTATGTGACGAAGATCACGTCTGCTACGCTAGCATGTCTCGGGTGATCTCAAGGATAGTTCGGCACCCAGCCAGACCCATCGTGAGGTCCAGTTCAGCGAGAAGGTTACGCAGCACTGCCGAGACGCCTGCCTCGCCGGCGATCGCCAGGCCATAAACATAGGGCCTGCCGACCATCACTGCCGTCGCGCCGAGCGCGAGCGCCTTGAAGATGTCGGCGCCACCTCGAATACCGCTATCGAACAGCACCGGCATGCGGCCCGCGACTTCAGCGACTACCGTTGGCAGGGATGTCAGGGCGGCCACGGCACCGTCGATCTGCCGACCGCCATGATTGGAAACGATCAGGCCGTCCATGCCGTGTTCAATGGCAAGCCGCGCGTCGCCCGGATGATTGATGCCCTTCAACAGGATCGGCAGCTTCGTGTGTTGACGAAGGAACGCGAGCCGCTCCCAGGTGATTGTAGGATTGGAGTAGGTGGTCATGAAAAGCACGCTTGCAGCATGTGGGTCGCTTGCATTGCTTCCCAGCATCTCCCGGAATATCGGGTCCGACGTGTATTGCGCGATTCCACGCCCTTCGAGGAACGGCAAATAGCCGAGATCGAGGTCGCGGCAGCGCCAGCCCAGGAGCGCGGTGTCGAGAGTGACGACCAGCGCACTGCACCCGCAAGCCTCTGCGCGTTCCACAAGGCTCGCGACCAAAGTATCCGACTTGCCCCAGTAAAGTTGGAACCAGCGATCTGCGTCACCCATCTGGGAAGCGATGGCTTCCATCGAGTGGCTTGCCTGGTTGGAGATGACCATCGGCACAGACTGGGCGGCGCACGCGCGTGCAGTTCCGAGATCACCCTCCGCGTTGGCTAATTCCTGCACGCCGATAGGCGCGGCAATCAAGGGGTGTGGCCGGTCTCGTCCGAGGAGATTGATTGAAAGATCACGCGTGCCGACGTTGCGCAGCATCCTTGGCACGATGCGGTGGCGGTCGAACTCCGCGAGATTTGCCGCCATCGTCATCTCGCGACCGGCGCCACCCGCCACATAGGCGTAAGCCTCGGGTGACATGGCGGCCCGTGCCAGAGCCTCGAGTTCGTCCTGCCGTGATGGCACGATCGCTTTTTGTTGCTGGAGCATCCCGCCGAGATAGATGTCGCCCTGCCGCGCTGTTCCGGGCGCGGCCACCAAGTTCGCTGAGGCTGTCAATTGCGGTCCCTCTCTGTTCTTTTCGGCCGCTTCGGGCAGGGCTATGATGTGACATGGATCTGACTTTACCGGAACGCACGACCGCCGTCCGGCGCGAAGCTGCCCGCCTTTGCAGGCAATTGGGCTGGGCGCCCTTGCACGAGGTCGCCTTGCCGAATGGCCGGCGGGCGGACATTCTCGCCCTCAAGCGCGATGGCGATTTCGCGTGTATCGAGGTTAAATCCGGAACCACCGACTTCATCAGCGACAGCAAATGGCCCGAATACCGCGACTTTTCCGATGTATTGTACTTCGCGGTCGACACGGACTTCCCACGGGCCATTCTGCCGGGCGACGTGGGCCTGATTGTCGCCGCGGATCAGGAGGCGGTCGTCGTACGAGAGGCGCCACTGCACCGGATGGCTGCGGCACGCCGCCGGGCTCTGACGCACCGTTTTGCAACGCTTGCTGCGTGCAGGCTGGAAGGACTGATCGATCCTTTGGACCGCTTCGCCCTGAACTGCGAATAGGGCAAGCCAGCCCCTGTTTTCAGCCGGCCAGGACTTCGCCACCCCAGCCACGAACCAGTTCGGCAACTGCCGCGCCTGGCGTAGCGTCGATGAGGAGGTCCGGGCGCAATTGCAGCAGCGTTTCCGTTTGAGCGCCTTCTGGGAACGTGCAGATCAGATCGACCGATGGCAGCCCGGCCGCCTCTGAAAGCATCCGCTTTGTGCTCTCGCCATCGTCGGTTCCGGAAGACTCCATCCCTAGCACCAGGCGGTCGCAGGCGGCCCGGGCGGTGTCGAGCCGGGATCGGCTGAAGCGGCGCTCGTTCGTGGTCAACAAGCCGGTCCGAAGCCCCATTCGCCGCCACCGGTCGACCTGCTCGACAGCCACTTCTGTCGCCACGATCTTGCGCAGAGCCCGCCCCTGAGGCGTCAGCATGGCCATGAGGTCAGTGCCCTGCGCGACAGCCATACCAGGCTGGCCGGCGGCGACCGCGAGGGCCAGGTTGGCAAGTCTTGTTGCAACAGGCAGTGCCAGCCCGATGGCCAGGCCGGCCGCCAACGCCGAGACCACGGTGTCCGCCGAGCCGGACAGGTCGAAAACCTCCGCTATGGCGGGCTGGACGTGCAAAGCACCATCTGCGTTCACGAGTGACAGGCCCTCGGCACCCTTGTTGACGACCACTGCACCGAAACCGTGCGCCGTGCGCAACCAGCCCGCCGCCGCAGCAATCCGGGCATCGGTGTCGACAGCCATGCCGGTTGCAGCTTCGAGTTCCCGAAGGCTCGGGACGGCGACATCGGCACCGGCGAAGCGGTCGTAATCAGGGCCGCGTGGGTCGACCACTATCGGCCGGCCGGCCGCACGGGCCGACTCGATGATGCGCCTGGGAATGTCCCCGCTCAGCAAGCCTTTCCGGTAGTCGGAAAGTACCGTCACGCTAGTCGCTGCCAGTGCGTCGCCGGCGATGCGCAGCATGCGCTCGGCCAGCTTCGGGTGAACCGGACCGGTTACCTCCTGGTCGGAACGAAGCAATTGCTGCCCGCCGGCGATGAAGCGGGTCTTTACCGTCGTGCACCGGCCGCCCTGCACGAGCAGCCAAGGCTCCACATTCGGTTGGCCACCGATGAGGCCGGTCAGGTCTGAGCCGCCCTGGTCATCGCCGACGACGGATACGAAGGCGACGGCAGCCCCGAGCGCCGTCAGGTTCCGAACCACGTTCCCGGCGCCGCCTGGCAGTGCCAGCTCTCGGTCCACAGACAGGACAGGAACCGGCGCTTCAGGGCTGATCCGCGCAACCGTGCCGAAGACGTAACGGTCCAGCATCACGTCGCCGATAACCAGAACGCTGGCCCGGGCCAGTCTCGGGATCGCTTCGGCCAGTTCCGCGTCCAATGTCGCGCCTTCTTCTTGGCTCATCGCTCTATGCCTATCGGGCAGCGCAGCCGCAGGCAAGAAAACAGTGATGCCGGTCTCCGGAGGCAGCCGACCTATGAGGTGAGGAAGCGCAGCCGGTTTTCCTCCAGCACCAGGCAGGTGAGCACACCGCCCAGGGCTGCTCCGGTATCGATGCCGATCCGGTTGCTGCGGATCTCCGGCGCCGCCGTCGGTGTATGCCCATGGACTACAACGAAAGGGTGTTTTTCCGAGCTCGAAAGGAATGGCTCCCTGATCCAGAGCAGATCATCGGTGCTCTGACGATAGATCTTACGTCCGGGCCGGATGCCCGCATGCACAAACAGGTAGCCGCCTTCCTGGTGGGTGACCTGGCGCGTCTTGATCCATTGCCGATGCTGCAAGGGGACGTGCGTCAGCCAGTCGGCAGGAAGCGCGTCGGGGGGCACCCGGTAGCTTTCCAGCGTCGCGCTGCCCCCGTTCTCCACCCAGCCTTCGGCTGCTCGCGAGTCGGCGGTCAATGCGGCCATCATCATGACCTCGTGGTTCCCCTGCAGGTCCACCCTCCGGCTGACGGGCGGGGCAACGCTGCCGGTTAGCAACCAGATCACCCCGGCGCTGTCCGGACCACGGTCGACGTAATCACCGAGGTGGATCAGCACGCTTTCGGCCACTGGGTTAGCTGCCAGATCAGCCGTGATGGCCCAGTGCAATGCCACCAGCCGGTCAAGGCAACCGTGCACGTCGCCGATCGCATAGACGCGCAGACCGCTTCTTAAACTGCCCGGTGCTAACGAGGGGTCAACCATATCGTGGCAATCTAGGCTCGATCGAGAAGGGTGCAAACGGCGCCGCCGCGATATGAGCCAGCCATTTACCGCAAGGAGTCCTTAGGTTTGATGCGTTTAGGCAATTTGCTTCCGCGCTGGGAATTGCACCGGCATCGGTTTGTATGCTGATCGACGCTGCGGTTCACTTCCCCGCCATGCTCGGCGCTTGCCTATCCGGGAGCGCCAGCCTGCAGACGCTCTCGGGAGCGGAGCGCCTGCTTTGGGAAGCGAGCGAACGGGCGTTGCGCCAACCTAAAGGTCGGATGGTTCTGGTCCTGCACCTTTCTCGTCTGGCAAAGCCTGCGCCGCGCGCTCACCACATCCGCGTAGCTCGGGTGTTGCTCCAGGATTCAGCATCGCGCTTCGGTGGCCAAGTGTTCTCGATGCGCAACCAGGATCTCGTGTTGTTGTGCAATGGGCAGGGCGAGGCGCGCGCCGGCACGCAGCAGCGCGTGCTGAGTCAGACCCCAGCTGAACCAGCCGAAAAGCCCGAGACACTGCCATCCACGCTTGCTCGCCTTTTCGCGGCCGATGTACCTAATCCTGCCCACCTGACCTCCCTGTGGCATCTTGCTTCGGATGCAAGCGAACTGCTCGCCTATTTGGGCGAGCGGGCCAGCGCTCCTGTTTCGATCGAGAGCAAATGCCCGGAGGTGACGGACGGCGCAGTCAGCTTGACTGCTCTACAGACCATTCTCTCGCGTGCACCCCTTGCGGATCTGATGGTGCAACAGACCGGGATGTCGCTCGATCCGGATCGTAGCCGGAGCTTGGCCGACCGGCTCGCCCCTTCATTCCGGGAATTGGAGCTCTCCCTTTCGGCTCTCAACCTCGGGCCGAGTGTGAGCCAAGCTACAAACGATCCCTACTTGCTTCGCTACTTGGCGTCGGGTCTGGATGCGCGCGTCATCCAGTTGCTTGCAGACGACCTGTCTTCCGGTGGCAGTCTCACGCGTCCGTCGGCGCGTAGCGGATTGCCGATCCATATCGCCCTCGGGCTGGACGCGATCCTGTCGCCCGCTTTCGCGCGGCTGTCCCGTCGCGCGGCTGACGCAGGTATCCGTTTTGCCGCCGCTGTCTCGATCATGCAGGCGTGCGCTGATCTCGACCTCATGGAGCACGCCCGAAATGTTCTCAAGCTGACAGGCGGCGAACTGGTGCTGACCCAGCTCGATGCAGCCGTCTTGGACATGATCGGTCCTGCCGTATTGCAACCCGACATCCTCAAGCTGAGTTGGTCACCGGCCCTGCTCGAGACTATCACGCGCGGCGATCTGTGCGAACCACATACCCTCCCAACGGCATGCGCCGTGCGTGACGGTGGACGTTTACTGTTCAGGGGTGTCGACCCTACACGCATCATCTTGCGAGACGTGGACTCCCAGATCGCCCTTGCATGGGGGCATTCGCACGGGATCACGCGCTTCCAGGGGCCGTTTCTCGACCAGGTTCAAGCAGCAGTCCGCATGGCGAGTTGTGACGGGTCAGCCATGTGCAGTTTGCGGCAATGTGCAAAGCGCGGCGGTTCCGCCAGTCTGCCAGGCCGCACGGGTTGCACTAACCCTGCACTGCTCGAAAGCGACTTCGAAGCCAAGTCTCTGCCCAGCTTTGCCCGGGCGTTAGAAGCTGCACGAAGGTGAGCGCCACCACGCGATCTGGCGACCTCGGAAGCTTGTGCGAGTTGATCAGCCAAAGCGAGATGTCTGGCGCCAGCAGAAGAGTCGCAGTGCTGCACACTGACCGCCTACCCCCCTTGCTCAAGCGCCCGCATCATCTTCGGCTGGCGCGACAGGCGCTCGACAGTCTTGCGGCGGCCGACCGAGCCCAAGTATTTGAGCTGTCTCGGGGGCGCATCTCCATCGTGTGGCGCAGCAAGGGCGAGGCGGAGCTAGCCGCTGCGAGGATAGCGCTCGGGCTCCTTATCTCCGGTGAGCCGGCCCATGAGGACGAGCTGCTGACGCTCTACGATTTGCCAGGCCAGGCAATCAGCCTGCTGGATGCGATTGCCGACCCGGTTGATGCAACAGGGCCGCAAGATACGTCTGCATTGCCGCTCGACCCACTCATGCTCGTCCGGTTAGAAGCTAGTCTGTCGAATTCCGACCTTTCGCGCTTTGCCCGCTGGCGGTCGATCATGACCCTGCCGACACCCGCCGATGGCGTCAGTGGAGGTGGGAGCACCGCCAGCGCGGCATGGAACGAACGAAGCTTCGACATGCGCGAGCTAGCCGCAAACATCTGCCCTGACCGCCAGTTGACGGGAGACCCCTGGCTGTTCCGGCGCCTTACGCGAACCCTCGACAGCCGGATGCTGGCCATGCTGATCGCCAAGCGGGAGATGCGCGAGGTGACGACGTTCGCCTTCAACGTGAACGTCGCTACCATTCTGTCGGAGGAGTTTCTGCGCTTTGATGCCTCTCTGCCGACTACACTGCGCGGCGAAGTCATTCTTAACCTGCGTGCGCCGGATATCCTGTCCGACGCGGCAGGATTTACGTTCGCACGAAACTTTGCCACTGCCCGAGGCTACAGGCTCGCACTTGCCGGAGCGACGATCGGCCTCCTGAAGTTTTTCGATGTGGCAAACGCGGGTTTTCAGTTTGTGAAGGTCGCTCTGACGCCGGAGTTTCAAGCCAAGCACAAGGCCTTGACAAACTATCTACCGCCGGAGATCCCGGTGATCGTGACCGGTCTTAATCGGCCGAGTGATCTTCGATGGGCAGTGCAAAGCGGTTTTCGTCTCGGGCGCGGACGAGCTCTCAGCCCATGAGTGCAGCGCGGAGTGGCGCAGCGCCGCCCGCGATTGCGCGCGTTCCTTCAGCATCGGGAAAGCGCTGTCCACAACCGGCATCGAGCAACTGGCCGAGTTTATCCATGACGATCCTTAACCCACTTTCCTGCGAGCGATCTTCTGTCACTTGCTCGGCGCTGACAGCAATTCGCAGTCCACCCCTTCGTTGCGAGCCTAACTCTACCGGTTGTCCAATTTGGCATGGTATGCTGGCCGATCTTTGCATGGCGGATCCGCCTTCGACCGCCTCGCTGTCATTGAGGGCTTCATAGATCAGCCGCAGGTTGGCGGGGCAGAGCGGGCCGGTCGACGAGTGGACTGAAAATGTAAATACGCTTCGAACGTCGGACCAGCCGAAGCCTGGAGGACGCGGTGCCTCGACCAGTTCGAGCCGGCTGTCTGCCTCAAGACAGGTTGTCACGCTGGCGCCAATCCGTTCCAGACGCTCTTTGACCTCTGCATGCGTAAGTTGGCCGAACCGTTTCATCTGGTGAAGCGCCGCGTGCCATCTGAGAATTAACCCTGGGCAACGGCGAGACCCAAACCCCCCTTCAAGCCTGGCATACGGCGCCAGCCCGGCGGGAAGCCGCCCATGCCGAGCAATTTGAGCCAGCCTGGCACGTGGAAACAGCACGGCGCCGCAAAATCCAGGAGCAGAGAAAAATTTCGAGCCGGTCACCAGCACGGGGAAGCCCTGCTGCAGATACCAGCGGACTACGGCGGGTTCGATCCGCGCCTGGCAAGCGTCGACCACGATGTCGAGCCGGTTACCAAAGCGACGAGCAAGACGGCTGCAGGTCTCGCGATCGGGCGCTGTCAACCCGGTCTTGGATCCATCGATTGCGTGCAGCACGACGTGCCCGCGCTGTGCTCCCGCATCGATGGCTGCGACGCACTCAGCGGCGATTGCCGAAGGAGAGTACGGTTTGCCGGATGTATCACGAAGCGGAACGGTGATGAGACTCGGTCCAAGACCCAACCCTTCAATCGGCTCACCCTTGCCGACCTTGCAACCTGCTGCCGCGCTGGAGGCGAAATGCCGTCCGCGTACCGCGTCGGGCACTCCACTACCGGTTTCGGACGGGCTCATTAAGATGCTCGTCAGCATTTCGCCGGAACGTTCGGCCGCAAGCA
>CAZZWO010000017.1:25511-26590 GCA_964657885.1 uncultured Acetobacteraceae bacterium
CTGACAACCTCGGCCCTCGGCCACGGAGCACATCCATAACGGTTGAGCCCCGTAGCAGGGTCAAGCGACAGACGGTCGTCACCTCCTGAAGCGAGAAGGCATTCGGTCGGCACGGCGATCGGCCAGAGCGCCTTGACCCGTTCAATATCGTCGCAGGCCAGACCACCTCGTCGCCCAAAGATGCTTGCCAGTGCGTTCGATGCACCAACCAGCATCTCTTCTACCGGTGTGCTGCCAGTCAGAGTGGCGAAAATGGAGATGAGTGGTGACGTGGAAGCAGCCACCCCGGGCACTATTGCGAAGCAGCCCGCAGTACGGGCCGCAAGCAGAGTGGCCGATACGAGACTAAGTTCGCACAGACCCCTTAGCCATTCCAACTCGAGCGCAAATCGAAGCACGACTTCATCGTCTGCAAGCGGCCCGGTGCAATCCGAGAGATCAAGCAGTGGACGAATAATGGAAGTTGCAGGCACCCCGGCAAGGTTCAGGAGCAATCGAGTTGCCGGATGCAGGCGTGGTCGCCCGACTAGCGCTCGTTCGTCAACCTTTAAGGAATGCATTTACCGTAACCCCGGTGACGGCTTGCAATACCGGGCTAAACCGCCTGTCGATGCAACAGCGTATAAAGATGCCCTGGGTTCGTATCAGCGCCTGCACGTTCGGTGTCAGTGGGCCGGCGTTGCGGCGCGGCCACAATCCCGGCCACCTGTTGCCACGCAGTCCTGAACGCCACCGACCTCTGACAAACGATGTGTCAGCCAGAGGCCGGCTCCGACCAGCAACACGATCCGCAAAAGTCCCAGGAGGGGGCCGCGGCGACTGCCGCCCCGGTCAGGTTCGTCCATACATAATGATCGCCTGATTGTCTCAGGCGATCAACCGCGACCGCCGCTCGCCGGAGCCCGGAGGAAAGGCCCGGTCAGTGGTGCCAACCACGCGGGCTGCCGACGCCACCGTGGCTCCCGGCGATCACGCCACCATGCCAACCGCCGCCCCAACCGCCATGCCAGCCATAACCCCCGTGCCACCGGCCGATCCCGATGATATGTCTCCGCTCCGGCAGGTTATCCAAAACAGGA